>NZ_JBHMIN010000060.1:0-37319 GCF_048060215.1 Micromonospora sp. LOL_021
TCGACTTTCCTTACAGGGTAACCTTATTGGCTCCCTGTCCGGAATCCTCGGGGCACCTCAATCCTAGGGGACACTGACCTAAACTTTGGCCGTTTTGCTGGCTTTGGGTAGGTCGATCTGGGTGATGGTTATCTCGTAGGTGACGTCGCGGGTGCGTTGTGTTCGTCGTTGGCGTTTGGTGCGGGGGCCGGTGCGGGTGCGGGTGGGCCGGTTGCGGGGTTGGGCGGCGATCGCGGTGAGCAGGGTGGTGGCGGGGTCGGGGTCGTCGTGTCCGCAGTTGACGCAGGGTGCGGAGTCCTGGCTGGCGAGGTGTGCGCGGGTCAGGGCGAGGACGGCGGCGAAGCTGACCGCGTCGGGGTCGATGTTCAGGTCGACGGCGGTGGTCACGGCGAGTCGGACGAGGGCGTTGTAGACGGTCAGTAGCGCCCAGAGTTCCTGGTGGGCCAGTTCGGGGGTCTGTCCGCGTGGTCGGGTGCCGGGTGGTCGGGTGCCGGGTCCCCGCAGGGTGGTCTTCAGTCGTCCGTGGGTGAGTTCGATCTGCCATCGTTCGGCGTAGAGCGCGGCGAGGGCGGTGGCGGGGTGACGGTGGTGGTCGAGCAGGGTGGTCAGGACGCGGTAGCGACTGTGGGTGGTGCGGCCGGCGCGGTCGCGGGTGGTGACGGTGAACTCGACCAGACGGGCGAGTCTCGGACGGAGTCGGGGCAGATCCCGGTCGGCGCGGGTGGTGCGGCGGCGGGACAGCATCGCGTCGGACTCGGCGAGTTGCACGAGCGCGGAGCCGTCCGGGAGGACCTCGACCAGGCGGGCGGGCAGGCTCCGCGCGCCGTTCTTGACCCGCCACAGCAGGTGCGCCCCGGTGGCGGCCGCCCGCGTCCAGCGGTCCATGGAGAAGAAGCCCCGGTCGGCGAGGTTGATGGTGCCGGGTTGGAGTTCGCCGATCAGGTCGTCGGCGAGGGCCTGTTCGCTGGTCCCGGAGGAGGCGATACGGGCGGCGAGGATCCAGCGGATGCCGCAGGCGACCAGGGCGACCATCCGGGCCTGCGGGAACCGGCCGCCGGTCGGGGTGGTGAACCCGGCCCGGATCCGCGCGGTGTCGGCCAAGTCGAACACAGTGCCGTCGATCGCGGTGACCAGCAGACCGAACGCGTACGACTCGGGCCCGAACGTCGGTGTGGACCGGGCGCCGGTGGTGAACACCCGCTGGTGCACCGCCGCGGGGAGTCTGCCCCGGGCCTTCGACACCGCCGCCGCGGTCGGGGTGCCCTCCACCCGGGTCCGTGGGATCCGTGAGGTCACCCGTGCGGTCACCACCGACGTGCTCTCCCGCCGGAACAGACACAGCCCGAGCACGATCATCACCGTGACCGCCCCGGTCAGCACCCGCCGCCGGGCATCGACATGCCCCACTACGGCCTGCGCCCGCTCGATCAGTGCGGCATCGGCCAGGAGCGGCCACAACCGGCCGGTCACCTGCTCGTCGAGGGTCCCGACACCGGCGGGCCCGGCGATCACCGCTGCCCGCAGCGTCTCCCGCTGATCGGCGGCCTGTCGCACCGCACCGGCGGACAGCATGGCAGAATCCGACACCGAAGCTCCTGGTTGGAACATGTTGATCTAGTCAATCCATGTCCTACCAGGAGCTTCTTCACGTCCCGCACCCGACCCACACTCACCCCGAAACCGGCGCTATCACCCACAAAACGACCAAAGTTTAGGTCAGTGTCCTAGGGGAACTTCGGCGAACAGATCGGACATTCGGCACCACGACGGATGACCGTCGTCTTGAAACCATAGGTCTCCTCGAGCCATTCATCCTTCCTCCGCTGCCCTCTCGTGTAATTCGACTTATTGATCTTCACCTCATAGAGATCAAGCCCGCCGCTGTCATTCCTAACAGCAATGTCCACTTGCCGCCGGCCGTAGGGCGTCCAAAACTCGAAACCATTACCATAAGTCTCGCTATAAATGTCCGATCGGTTGTGGAACCGCTCAAACGTGGCCCCGGGTTTGATGGAGAGTTGGTTAGCTGGTTTCAGGGGCGGGATGACCGGCTGGGCCATCGAGCGTAGTGCTTCGCACTCGGCGGATGGGATGTGGCCGAGTCGCCTTGGAGCCTGCGCGGTTGCTGCCAGGCGATGTACTCGACGGTGGCCATCCCCCCGGGTCGTCGAGGCCACGCCAGGGCCCGGTGTGGCGGACGAGTCCGGCCTTGTACAGGGAGTTGAACGCAGGGATGACCTGAGCTTTCCTGCCGACTCCGTTGGTTCAGGCCGGTAGTCGGGTCCATTCTTACCGAGTTTGAAGCTAGTGCTTGCCGGTGTTCCTTGCGGTCATCGAAGATCGGGTGACGGTAGATCGCGCAACCCTTCTCGGACCCGTTCTGTCAACGGACAGCCGGTCTGCTCCAGGTCGGCCAGTGCACGGATCCAGAGTTCGCGTGCATGGCTGGGCCGCCGCCGGCTCACCTCGACCCGTCCTAGGCCCCACCGCGCCAGACCCAGACCGACGAGGTCGCCGAGTTGCTCGCACAACGCGGAGGACGCTTCATAGCGCCGCTCGGCGTCGTCGAATTGCCTCCCGGCGACGGCGACATCACCAAGGCCACGAAGAGCGTGAGCCTCACCGAGCCGGTCTCCGATTTCCTGGCAGATGCTCAGCGCGTGGGCATGATGTTGGGCAGCGACGGTGTGCTGGCCGAGCAGCAGGGCAAGGTCGCCCATATCGCGCAGGGACCGTGACTCAGCGTACCGGTCGGCGAGTTCCTGATAGGTTACGAACGCCGAGCGGTATAGTTCGGCCGCAGTGACGAGCTCGCCCTCTCCAACGGCAACATCGCCGAGGCCACGCCGGATATGGTTGGCGCCCAAGCGTTCGCCGAGAGCGGCGAGGATCTCCGCGCCTTGCCTGTAGTGCCGTGCTGCGGTGGCGAACTGTCCGACTGCGACGAAGGCGTCGCCAAGCCCTCGCAGCGCGTGGCCTTCGCTGCGCGGCTCGCGGATCATGCGACAGATTTCCACGGAGCGCTCGAACTGCTGCCGTGACTCGACAAGGCTCCCACGCAGTCGTAGCGTGTCCCCCAGGCTTTGCAGAGCCAGCGCCTCGCTGAGCTTGTCACCGACGGTCCGGCTGGCCTTCACGGCGGTTAAGGCGAGCGCTTCCGCAGCCGGGAAGTCGCCCGTTGCCCGGGCGACGTCCGCGAGGATCCGCTCGGCGTGGGCGGCACCGCCGCGATCACCGAGCGCCTGGAACGTCTCAATGCTGCGCTTGGCTAGGAGTCCGGCCGAGACATGGTGGTCCAACAGGTACAGCCGCCGGGCGGCGAGCGTGCCCAGCATCGCGGCATTGCGGTCGTCGGTGACGGCGGTGAGCGCGATCAGATTCTCCTGCTCGGCGACGAGCCACGCGCGTGCATCGTGCGGGCCGTCTAGCCTCAGCCGGCCTGGGGCGTCGTCGGTGCCGGACGGCGTGGCCTTGTACCAGTGCCGCCCGGCGGTGTCTAGCGCGTCGACGTACCACGCTGTGAGGCGCTGCACCGCCGCTGCGCGCTGTTCTGAGGACAGCCACGTCAGCGCTTGGTCGCGGGCGTAGACGCGGAGCAGGTCGTGCTGTTCGTAGCAGCGTCTGTCGTCGGAGCCGCGTCTCGGCTTGACCAGGTTGCGGTCACCGAGGTCGTGTAGCACCCGGGCGGCATCTGCCGGGCAGCAGTCCATCAGGGCGGCGAGCTGCTCGATGCCGATCGTGGGGCCCGGGTTGACGCCGACCAACCGGAACGCGTGGATCGTCGTCTCGTCGAGCCGGTCGACGGAGACCTCGAAGCTCGCCCGCATGCCCGCATAATCCGCGCTGCTTTTGCCGAGGCGGCGATTCGTGTCGACCAGATCGGCCAGCACGTCGGCGATTCCAAGCGTTGGGTCGCTGTTCATTCGTCCGGCGACGACGGTGATCGCGAGGGGAAGGTGGCCTAGCAGAGTCGCCACCCTCGCTGCCTGCGCTAAGTCCGGACAACGGTCTGCGCCGACCAGCCGTGTCAGCAGGGTCACGGACTCCTGTTGCGTCATGACATCTAGCCACAGCGGCCGCGTTCCATGCGGAGCAGCGGATCGGCTGCGGCTCGTGATAATCACCAAGGATCCTGGAGACATCGGCAGCAGTGGCGCGACCTGTGCGGCGTCGAGTGCGTTGTCGAGTACGACCAGTGCCGCCCGTCCGGCCATGTGGGCGCGCCATCGGGACTGCCTGCGCTCCAAGTCAGGGGGGACGCTGCGGCTCGGCACACCTGCCTGACCGAGAAGTTCCTCCAACGCGACAAGTGAGGTGACGGGAGACAGGCCCGGGGTGAATCCGTGAAGATCGATGAAGAACTGACCGTCTGGGTACCGTGCCGCGAATCGATGCGCGATGTGCAACGCAAGGGCTGTCTTGCCTACGCCGGCCATTCCGGTAACCGAGCTAATCGACACGATAGTGCCGGAGGGATCGTGCGCCTCCAGCCTGCCGGACAGCTCCCTCACTGCCTCGATGCGGCCCGTGAAGTCCGGCGCCTGACCGGGCAGATGATTGCCAAAGCGATATGGAAGAGGCATATGATCCACCTTGTACTCAATGCGGCCCAGGATCTCGAGGGCCTCGTTGCGCCACAACCATTCCGACAAGGGCGTGAGTGCCCCGCCGGCACGGGCATCCGCATGGATTCCAGCGATAATGTTACGAGCGAGGCACTCCGCCACGACGTCCGGTGATACCGGCCGGCCCTGCTGGGCGAGTCCCTTTATGGTGCGGACGTCGACCCATCGGCGTAGCACCGTCTCCAGCTCACTTTGGCCCTTGACCTGGGCCGCGACAGTGTCGCGGCGGTTCAGCAGCGCCCAACGCAGCTGCTGCTCCGCGTCCGGACCGAGTTGGATCCCGTGCCGGGCAATGTCGTCCAGTGTGGCGTCAACCGCTTGCGCAACAACCTCACGCATTGCCAGCTTGACACGATCTCCCCGCAGCCGACGGACTAGCTCGGTGCCAGCCGCCGAGACCAACCAGCCGAGGAGCGCATCGTCGAAAGCGAACAAAGCAAGATCCCATCAGGGCCGAGAAGCCTTCTATCATGGTAGTAACCATGCACAAACACAGAGTGTTGGCCGTGCGTATCGGGGTCAGCAGGCTGTCGCCAGCCCTGCCGGCGCCGCCCTGGGTGCCCTGGCTCGAGTAGACCCACTTGGCCGACACCCCTGAGGATGTCGTTCCCCGCACGCACGGGGGGTCTTCCTGGCGGTCATTGGGTCACCTCCTGGTCAGCGGCGTCATCATGCGCGTACGGGGGCTACATTGGGACAGGGGAGCGCCCACGGAGCACCCTGAATCCATGTGGACTACCTTCAGCCAACCACGGTTACGTTCCCGCAGGTCAGCGCGACCGTCAGGAGGGCCTGAACGGCCAGGGTGGCCTGTGATGCAAAATTTTAATCCTTAGGTTCTGGGTTCGAGTCCCAGGCGACCCACCACATGACCCGGAAACATAGCCATCAGTCGATGGCTTGCCGTCCTCTATCCGGCCAGATTTGTCGGATATGATCCGCTATGCGGGGAGCACCCAGCGAACGCCCAAGGCACCCACGACCGCGTCGGCGTCGGCAGTTGCAGGCCCGGACTGCAGGGTGGTACGCGGAGCGGGGAAATGGCCGGGCCGGGTGACCATGCTCGCTGCCGAGTGCAACCCGGCCATTCCGGGCGGCATTTTGTAGAAGTTCGCCAACTACCGGCTGCGGTTGGTCGTGGTCGGCGACATCATGCGCCGCACCGCCGGCGGTGCGGCGCTGCGTGACCTGGTCGTCGAGTCGAACGGGGCTGGCAGGTGTGGATCGTCGATAACCCCGACGTCCTCGCCGCCCGCTGCACCTGATCGGCCGCACGCGGTCGTCGCCTCCCGCAGGGTTCTTCTCGATGAACAGATCAAGCCGACGGCCCAGCGGCTCGGGGTCATTGGTGCTCTGTCTGCCAGGTGAGGCAGGTAGGCCGACGGCCCGTGGCGGCGGTGTACTCGGCGACGGTGCGGCCCGGTTGACGTGCGTGTCGACGTCGATCCGGAGCTGAGCCTGCCCGTTCACGGCGCCAATCCAGATGGCCTGGCCGGTTCCACCGTGGGCCATGACCGACTCAGCCGGACCGGCGAACAACTCGGCGGCGAGGCCCGGGGCGGGCAACGGCTCGCGGTGGCCGTGGTAGTCCATAATCCCGCAGGTACAGGTCGTCTTCCTGCCGTCGTGAACTCACCCGCGACCCTGGGCTGCGTCCATGGCTGTGACCCGGGGGCGATCGGGTTGCCTACCGGTCCAGTCCCCGTAGATGTCGAACATGATCGTTTCCGGAAAAGGGCGGGAGTGTCACGTCGACGGCGTACCGACCACCGCTGCCGTGCGGGCGGCCGCGGGCCTGTAACCGCTAGTGGGGAAACACCGGTCGGGTGCGCGTGACGCGGGCGTTGCCGACCTTGACGGGGGGCGCGGTGGACGTGGCGGGTGTCGGCGTAGAGGGCGGCGGGATCCCGGGGACCCTCGTACAGCACCGGGACCTTCATCGTTTCGATCAGCACACCGCGTTCGACCTTATTGCCATCGCACGACAACCGGGCACCCTCGACGAGGCACTTGGTCAAGTTCGGTGCCGGGATCAACGGACCGACGTCGGGGTCGTGGTAGAGGCCGCCGAGCCATTCCAGCTGGGCGATCTCGGCGTGGTCGTCGTCGGTCTTCTTCGCCTTGGCCGCGTGCGCCGGGTGCGTGGAGGGTCCACGTCGCCGCGCTGGAATGTGGTGTCGTGGATGTGTAGCAGCCGTCGCGGGTCCGGCATCTGCGTGCATGGCGGCTGCGATGGTGCGTTGTTCGTCGTCGATCAGGGTGTGCCGGACGGGTCCGAGTTGCCAGGTGACGAGTTGGCCGAGGCCGTCGCGTCGGGCGGCGGTGAGGCCGAGCCAGAACTGGGCGGCGATCCGTTTGACGGAGTCTACGTACGCGGCGGCGGCCAGGTGGTGGCATTCGTTGACGAGGATCAGGGTGGAGGTGCCACGTTCGGCGATCATGGCGCAGGCCATGACGGTCTTGCCGGCCCCGGGTGGGGCGACCAGTAGCCCGTCGTCGTGGGCGAGGAGCGCGCCGACAGCGTGGGTCTGCATGTCGGTGAGGTCCCCGGTTGGGGCACCCACACGGTACGGTGTGCGGGGCGGCCATAGTCCGCCCCGTGACGTGTCGACGTCGTTCCCGTCCGTTGGGGCCGGTTCCAGGGCGGAAATCAAGGAGATCGAACATAGTTCGATACGGCAGCCCCGGGGAGGCTTGTCTGCCGGTGCGATACGTTCAAGGTGCTGTCGCGGCCGATCAGCGCCAGCCCGACCACGATGGCGATCATTCCCGCGATGGTCCAGGCAGTGAATCCCTCACCTAGCAGGAAGATACCGAGCGCGGTGGCTGTCAACGGTTCGGCCAGTCCGACGGCGGTGGCCGACGACACCGCTGTGGTGCGCAGGCCGCGGATCCACAGGAGATACGGCACCGCCGTCGCACCGAGACCGAGCCACAGGGCGACAACGACTCCGTCCCAGGTGAGCAGCCAACTGATGTCGTCACGAGCGGAAACCGCGACGATCGGAACGCAGGCGAGGCCGAAGAAGGCACCCACCACCACCTGCTCGTCGACGCCTCGGGCCAGTAGCGCTCGGCCAGCGACCGTATAGGTCGAGTAGGCGGCGGCGGCACCGAGCGCGTACAGGATGCCGGACGGGCGGACTACCGCCCCACCGCCCGGAACGAGCAGCATCGCGAGCCCGATGACGGTCACGGCCGTCGCCATCGCCCAGCTCCGACTCACTCTTTCCTTGATCGTGAGGCCAAGCAGGCCCGTGATCACCGGAGCCGAACCGATCGCGATCAACGTGCCGGTGGCGACGCCCGTGCCGCGTACGGCGGAGAAGAACAGCGCCTGGTAGGCGGCGACCGAGCTCACCCCGGCCGCGGTCAGCGCCCACGTCGAGCGAGTCCAACAGGACGTCATCCGGGCTGGGCCACTGCGGATCAGCGCCCACCCCAGCAGGATCAGGCCACCCACGCAAAGCCGTGCGGCGGCTACGGTCAGGGCCGACGCGCTGGATGGCGCGAGCGTCTGGGTCGCACCGGTCGTGCCCCACAGTAGAGCGGCGGCCAGGACGAGAGCCGTGCCGTACTGGCGTACCGGGGCAGCGGGCATGGTCGACCGGGTGGGGCCGGCGGAGGGAGAAGGTGCTCGATGATCCCTATTTCGGGTCAACCGACTGCCGCGCCTCATGCGTTGAAACGATGTTGGCAACAGAGTACACTGCACGTTGCTGCACTTTGGGTTGCCGTTCCTGTGCGTATAGTGATTTCCTGTTGTGTCATGCCTCCGACCGACCGACAAGCGTGGAATCGATGTTGGACCTCCGACGACTCCGCCTGCTTTCTCATTTTGCCTCCCTGGGCACAATTAGTGCGGTTGCCAAGTCGGCACGGCTGACTCCCTCTGCGGTGTCCCAGCAGCTTGCCGTGCTGGAAAAGGAAATCGGCATGCCGTTGCTGCAACGTAAGGGCCGCCATCTGACGCTGACTCAGGCCGGCCGGACGCTCGTCAATAGCGCCGAGCGAATATTCGCGGAGGTGGAACTCGCGGAGACCGAGCTTGCGCACTTGAGAGACGGGACCGAAGGGCCGGTGCGATTGGCGGCCTTTCCGAGTGTTTCCCGGCTGACGGTCCCGCAGGCATTGGCGTTCTGCCTCAATGAAGGCCACCCGGTCGAGATCGGCCTGCATGAGATGGAAGCCCACGAGAGCCTGCCGGCGCTGCGCCGAGGGGAGATCGATCTCGCTCTGGTGGATGAGTATGACCCGCTGCCGCCACTAATCGAACCGGGGATCGAATTCACTGCGTTGTTCAGTGAGCAAATGTATCTCGTCCTTCCGAACGGGCATCCACTGGCTCGGCCCGACCTCCTCATCAATGACTGCTCTGGCGAATCATGGATAACCTGCCGGTCAGGGACCCTCTGCCACGCCGCCACAGTCAACGCTTGCTCCGCCGCCGGATTCATCCCCGAGATCGAGTACATGACCAACGACTTCACCGTTATCCTCGCGATGATCGAGTCCGGCCTCGGGATCGGTTTCGTCCCGGCCATCGCGATTGCCCAGGCGCGGTACGACGTACAGTGTGTGCCCTTGGTCGAGCGTCCGTTGCGCCGGCGGATCTCGGTCGCCGTACGCGGCGCGGCTCGGAGCCGGCCGACACTGCTGCACCTGATCGATGCTTTCACCACCGTTACCGCCGATCTGGACGGCGTCGTCGAGCTCGGCGCCACGAATTCGGGCGTCGGGGACTCTGGAGGTCCGACCGTGACCCGTCGCTGGCCGTCGCCGTCGGGTCCGGGTGGGCCAACTCGACAAGTACGGACCGCAGGTGCGAAGTGAGTAGCCGTATAGCCGGCTCGTTCAGGCCGTCGATGGGTGAGGGAGCCCAGCTCAGCTCGATGATCAGCTGATCGTCGAGGACGACGGCGGACACCTCCACCGGGTAGGGTCGCTCGGCCAGCGGTGAGCGCGCCTCCCACGGTACGGGCGTGCCGTCGGTCCTGAAGCGGTCACCCGGCGGATCGGCATCGCCCCTGCCTAGGTAGTTGAAGCCAACCAGGGCCGGTGGTGCCGCCGGGAGCGTCGTCTGTGTCGGCGAGTCGGTGGCGCACCAGCGGAGAACACCGTAGCCCGTACCGCCGTGCGGTACCGCAGCCAGCGCCGCCCGCGCAGGCACCAGCTCAGCGTCCAAGCCCGCCGGCTGAACCGCGATCGCCGCACCGGACGGCATCGTCGTACCGGTTCGGCTCCAGGCGACCGGAAACACGGCCGTGAACCACCCGACCACCCGTTCCATCTGCGGCCAGCGGTGCCGGCCGTGGGTTTCGACATCAAACGTGACGGCCGCGTCCGGTCGCCAACGGGCCAGCGCGAGTCCGACGGCTGCCGTCATCACATCGTGGACGCACATGCCCAGTCGGGTCGGGGCCGGGCCGAGCAACCGCCGGGTCACCTCTGCGGGCATCCGCAGCGTGCGGCGCCGTCCCGCGCGTTCCGGCTGGGCCGGACCGGCCGCCGTCAGGCTCAGCGCCGTTCGGCGCAGGGCCAGAACGGACAGCCAGTAGGCAGTCTCGGTCGCATCTATGCCCAGCTTCGGTAGGGAATTTACCCAGCTCTGGAACGTCTCCTCCGGTGCGATCCGGACCGGCCCCTCGCGGCGTTCCACCGCCTGCAGGGCGAACACCAGGTCGTCGAGGAGCACATGCCAGGAGACGAGGTCGACAACGAGATGGTGGATCGCGACCACGAGGTACGTGACCTTGTCGGCTCGGTCGTGAACCAGGAGTGCCCGGAGGTGGTCACCGGCAAACGGGGCGAGGGACCGGTGCAGTTCGTCAATCAGGGCGTCCCGCTCGGCGCGACCGGTCACGTCGCGCGTCCACAGGAGCTG
Organism: Micromonospora sp. LOL_021; assembly: GCF_048060215.1. Taxonomy (NCBI): domain Bacteria; kingdom Bacillati; phylum Actinomycetota; class Actinomycetes; order Micromonosporales; family Micromonosporaceae; genus Micromonospora; species Micromonospora sp. LOL_021. The sequence continues at coordinate 10,510 of NZ_JBHMIN010000060.1, forward strand.
ATCGGCGGCGACCGCGTTGCCCGGCAGCATGCGCAGCCGCGTTCCGTCGGCCAAAACGCGGGCGGACAGAGCGGGATGCGCCGAGACCACCGTGCTGAGAGCGGCGTGCAGGTGGGCCGGATCCACCGGCCGTACCACGCGTAGCCGAGCGAACATGTTCCAGTAGGCCTGGTCGGTGCGGACCCGCTCGGCGAACCACCCCTGTGCAGGGGCCACGCCACCCGCTACGTCGGCGCGTGCCCTGGGTCGGTCGCCGGTGCTCGTCGGCGGCACCGGGACCGGCGTCCCGCGCAGGTACGTCACCAGGTCCGCCATCACCGGGTGCGCCAGGAAATCCGCGACGGACACCACCACGCCGGCGCGGCGCAATCGCGCCACCACGCGCATCGCCAGCAGCGAGTCGCCCCCGTCTCGGAAGAAATGACTGTCGTACGCTGGTGGCTCCCCGCCCAGCGCCTCGGCGAAGCACCGGCGAACCAGTACCGCCATCGGGTCGTCCGGCCCTGGCACGGCGTCCGCGACGACGGCGTCCTGCGGTGATGCCGGCGACGACGCGGCCAGCCGAGCCAGGGCGAGACGGTCGGTTTTCCCATTCGACAGCAACGGAATCCGCGTCACGGGAACCAAGCGGGCGGGAATCATCCGGTTGGGCAGCCAGGCGGCGAGTGCGGTGCGGAGTTCTCCGGTCGTGAGGCCGCCGGCCGGGTCGAGCACGACGAAGCCAACCAGCTCCGGCGTCCCCTCCGCGTCGCGCTCCCGGACGACGACGGCGGCGTTGCGCACCCCGGACTGTTCGAGGATCGCTGCTTCGACCTCGCCGAGTTCGATGCGTTGCCCAGCGATCTTGACCTGGTCATCGGCGCGCCCCAGGTAGAGCAGGTCAGCGCTGGGCAACCGGCGGACGAGATCTCCGGTGCGATAGACCCGGCGGAGCAGGCCGTCGCCGACGTCGACCCGGACGAAGCGTTCCACCGTCCGGTCCGGGTCGTCGAGATAGTCGTCGGCCAGGCTCAGCCCGCCGATGTACAGCTCACCGACCTCGCCGTCGGGCACCGCTCGGCGCTGATCGTCCAGCACGTGACAGAAGACCTGGCCGAGCGGCTGCCCGATAGGAACGGTACGGTGACCGGCCCAGTCGGCGGCTTCCTCGGGTAGCACCCGGAAGGCGGTCGCGTACGCCGTCTCGGTCGGACCATAGAAGTTGAACAACGGCTCGCGGCGTACGCGGTGGAAGTCGCGTTGCAACGCGACCGGGAGCTTCTCGCCCGTACTCATCACCGCTCGCAGCGACGTGTTCCGGACGAACGTCGTCACCTCCGTCAACGCACGCAGCTGAGCCGGAACGGTGTGCAGAATCGTGACCCGGTGCCTGTCGAGTGTGGTCGCGAGCAGTTCGGGGTCGGCCTCCGCGCCCGGCGGCGCTACCGCCAGGCAGGCACCGGCCGCCAGAGCGGAGAACATCTCGTAAGCGCTTACATCGAAAGTCAACGGTGTCTTCAGGAGAACGGTGTCGTCCGGGCCCAGGTCGAACGTCCGCACGCAGGCGCGGACGTTGTTGACGACCGCCCGGTGGCTGAGTCTCACTCCCTTGGGCGTTCCGGTCGACCCGGATGTATAGAGAATGTGCACAGTGTCGCCCGGGGTGGCCGGGCTCTCCGCGCCTACGGGAGGACGGTCGATCGAGCTGTACGGCCCTGTGTGCCCCAGTAGCTCGGTGAGGCGAACGTCGGCCCCTGGGCCGGACGGCACCGCCTGACCGTCGGCGGTGATCAAGGTGTGAACGCCGCTGTGTCGCCGGACGTACTCCAGACGCCGGACGGGGTGGCTGGGATCCAACGGGACGTAGGCAGCGCCTCGGCGCAGTACCGCGAGCACAAGTGCCACGCACTCCACCGATCGGGGCAGCAGCAGGCCGACCCGTGAGCCCATGCCCAGGCTCCTCGCGTGCAGCGCGTCCGACATGGAATCGACCCGTCGATCCAGTTCGGCGTAGGTCCACGCGAGTCCTTCGCCGCGCAGCGCACAACGATTGGGATGAGCGGCGACACTCGCCCGGAGCAGGGCGTCAATCGTCCCGCCGGCAGGGTCGTAGTCGTCGTACACGGTAGACCTCCACAAGATCTGCGTAGTAGGTACGCGACGTCGCCCGTATGAGGCATCGGACTATGTTAGATACCACGTCGCCGGTGTGGTACCAAATATTGTCCAAGAATTACTAAAAGCTCCCGGTAGATAATCTTGATTGACCCTTGCCATCGATAGATGTGAAGATATTTGCGGCCGCCGGGCGGCTGGCCTTGCGCGAAGTCCGTTTCGGTGAAGGGGAATTCTGTGTCAACTACCGATCAGTTCGCCGGCAGCGTCACATATCGTCCGGCGTGGTATCGCGACTATCGCCAGCTCCGTGGAGTGGACGAAATCAAAAAACGGTTGGAGCGCGACGCGCTGCTGCACGTGCTGACGGCCGACGGGCGAACCTGTGGTCGGATGCTCGACGTCGGCACTGCCACTGGAAGATACCCGATACTCTTCGCCCGCGCCGGATGGCGCACCGTCGGGCTCGACGTCGCGGATACGGCGGTCTCCATGGCCCGAGCGGAGCTCAGCGAGTCTAGTGTCGCCGACCGGGTGGAGATCATCTGTGGGGACATCCGTTCAGTCGCGCTCCCGGAACTGAGCTTCGACCTCGTGACGTTCATGATGGGCACTTTCGCTCACATCCCAGAGTTCGACCGCCTCAGTGTGTTGGCGACCGCCCGCTCCATGCTCGCTTCCGGTGGGCTGGTGGCAATCTCGAACTGGAACGCCTCATGGCCCGATGGGCGGATGCTCTCGCTGTACGGAGCAGCGGATCGTGAATGGTTGTCGCAGGCGACTCCGGCTCCTGAGGAAATGATCACCATGCTCGATGCTGCCGGCTTTGGTGACGTCTCGTTGCAGCATCTCTGTCCATTCACGGATGCACAGATCGACCACTGGATCAATTCGCAGGGCGACGCCCCCGACCGAATCCAGGAGTACATGTTGACCAACAACATCTCGATCCCCGGTCAGATGTATCTCATCGTCGGAGTGAAGCGATGAGATACCCTTTGTCAACCACCGGGTCAACCCTGCTCTGGGATGCCGGAGCCATCGTCACCCTGGACCAGACGACGTTGCCGCACCGCCGGACCGTCCTGCGGCTCACTACCGTTGACGCACTCATCGACGCGATTGCGCGTCTCGCGATCAGGGGCGCTCCGGCCCTGGGCATCGCGGGTGCGCTGGGCGTTGCACTCTCCGCACACCAGCACCGGACGCAGGAGCGGATCCACACGGACGCCGCCCGACTGGCGGCGGCTCGGCCCACGGCGGTCAACCTGGCGAGGGGAGTTTCGCGGGCGCTCGGCCGGCTCGGCGAGGGAGCTGCGGCGGTGCTCGCCGAGGCCACCGCCATGGCGGTGGAAGACGTTCGGGTCAACCAGGCCGCATCCGGCCGGGCAGCGGATCTCCTGGTCGACATGTGTCCCCGCCCGAGGCTGCGCGTACTGACCCATTGCCATACCGGCCGGTTGGCGACCGGCGGTTGGGGCACGGCGCTCGGCGCGGTGCATCACCTCGCCGCGTCGGATCGGCTCGAACTGGTCTTCGTCACCGAGACCCGGCCACTGTTGCAGGGGGCGCGACTGACCGCGTGGGAGTTGCGTGACGCGGATATACCCCATCGGCTTCTGGTCGACTCGGCCGCGGCAAGCGCACTGGCCACCGGGATGGTGGACTGCGTAGTGGTCGGCGCCGATCGGATCGCTGCCAACGGTGATGTCGCCAACAAGATCGGGACGTACGCGCTGGCCGCCGCAGCGAGCCACCACAACGTGCCGTTCGTGGTCGTCGCGCCGGAGTCGACCATCGATGAGGACACCCCCGATGGCGCGGCCATCGCGATCGAACAACGGCCGGAGTCCGAGGTGACGGCCGTCGCCGGGATCGACATCGCCGGCACCGGCACACCCGTGTTCAACCCCGCATTCGACATCACGCCGGCGAGGCTGGTCACCGCCGTCGTCACCGAGGATCGCGTCTGGCGCCCGACCCCCGAGGACCCTGCCTCGCTGGCGGAACGGATCGGCCGGCTCTGCGCGGTGGTCGAGGACTTTCCACGTCCCGGCGTGCGGTTTCGCGACTTGGCCGGCGTCTACGGGCGGCCGGCAGCGCTTCGGGAGGCGGCGCACGCCCTGGTCTCGTCGTACCGGGGCGAGGTCGACCACATCGTCGCGGTGGAGGCACGGGGCTTCCCGCTTGGCGCCGCCGTGGCCTTGGCCGCGGACCTGCCGCTGGTTCTGGTACGAAAGTCCGGAAAGCTGCCCGGCCCGCTGCACTCGGTGAGCTACGACCTGGAGTACGGCCAGGACGTACTGGAGATGCAGGAGTCAGCGATACCTCCCGGCGGGCGAGCGCTCATCGTGGATGACGTACTCGCTACCGGTGGCACCCTCGCGGCGGTCACGAAGCTGGTGAACCAATGCGGGGCCTCGGTAGCCGGCTTCGGCGTACTGCTGGAGCTGGCGGGGCTGGGTGGGGTCCACCGACTCCACCCGCACCGGGTGGTCACGATCCGGACGGAGCCGTCATGACGCGGGGCATCGCGGAGATCGGTGCCGTTGCTCCCCGGGCCGACGCGGCCGCCGCGCTGTCTGTCGCGTCGCGGGAGCTGCACGGCCTTGGTTGGATGCCGGGTACCGCGGGCAACGTCTCGGTGCGGTTCGGACCGGATTCGGTACTCATTACCGGCAGTGGCCTGGGCAAGGGGCGGATCACGGCGGCCGACACGGTCCTCGTGGCTGTGGACACCGGTGTTCCGGTCCGGCCCAACTCGGTTCGACCGTCGGCCGAGACCTCAATCCACCTGGCGATCTACCACGCCTTCCCAGAGGCGGGAGCGGTGGTGCACGCCCACCCGCCCTACGCAACCGCGCTGGCCAGTCGGACGGCGCGCGCCTGCGGCACATCGGTGCGCTTCACCGAACTGGAGCTGATCAAGGGAATGATCGGGGCACACCACGACAGACTCGATATTCCCCTGTTCGCCAACTGGCCCGAGGTACCCCGCATCGCGGCAGACGTCACCGACCATTTCACCCGACGGACCGCCGACCATCCTCCGGGGCTCCTCATCGCCCATCACGGCGCGACGACGTGGGGAACCGACCTGGCCCAAGCCATGGACCGTATCGAGTGCCTTGAGGCGCTCTGTCAACTCGTCCTGCTCGTCGACGACTGATGACATCGAATTTGATACCTACACCGTAGCGAGGGAGAAGACTGTGACACTGCTACAGATCATGCCCGATAACGATGCTGCAACGGTGCTCACCCGTATCGACCGGCCCGCCGAAATCGCCGAGGCTCTTCGACCACTCGGTGTTCAGTTCGAGCAGTGGGAACACGGGGCGAGGCTGGCTTCGCAAGCCGCCCAGGCCGACGTTCTCGACGCGTACCGGACCGAGGTGGACCGCATCTGTGCAAAGGGTGGTTTCCGGCTAGTCGACGTCGTCCGGATGAGGCCTGACGACGCGGATCCCGAGTGGCCGTCCAAAGCCCATGCGGCCCGCACCCGGTTTCTCGACGAGCACACCCACGACGAGGACGAGGTGCGCTTCTTCGTCGAGGGATCCGGCTGCTTCTATCTGCACGTCGACCACAGGGTGTACGCCGTGGTGTGCGAGGCCGGCGACCTGCTCTGGGTTCCACAGGGCACCTCGCACTGGTTCGACATGGGCAGCCAGCCAGAGTTCACCGCGATCCGATTCTTCGAGGAGGAGGACGGCTGGATCGGCAACTTCCTGCCGGACAGCATCGCGCGGGCGTTTCCCACGCTGGACGAGCTGCGTGTGGTCCGGCTGCCATGATCCGTTCAGTAGTCCTCGACGTGGAGGGCACCACCAGTTCGGTCGAGTACGTACACCAACGGTTGTTTCCGTACTCGCGCGAGGTGCTGCCGGACTGGGTGCCGGCGCACAGTGACGAGCCGGCGGTCGCGAGCGCGCTGCGCGCGGCGGCCGGTCTGGCCGGCCGGCCCGAGGCCAGCCCGGCCGAGGTGGTCGAGTTCCTGCTCGACTGGATTCGTCAGGATGCCAAGCTCGCACCCCTGAAGACCATTCAGGGTCTGATCTGGCAGGACGCCCTGGCCAGCGGTGCACTCGCGGGGCATGTGTACGACGATGTGCCACCTGCCATCCGGGCATGGGCAGGGCAGGGCCTCACGGTTCACATCTTCTCCTCCGGCTCCGTCACGGCGCAGAAGGCCTGGTTCCGGCATACCTCGCATGGTGATCTGGTGCCCTACCTCACCGCCTTCTTCGACTTGGAGAACGCCGGTGTCAAACACCTGCCCGATTCCTATCGGGCGATCGCCCGTTCGATCGGAACCGCCCCGGACTCGATCCTGTTCCTGTCGGACGTGACCGCCGAGCTGGACGCGGCCCGGTGGGCCGGCTGGCGCACGGTCGCGGTGCAGCGGAACGGTGCGTCCTCGACGGCCGGCGGCCACCTGGCGATCGCAGACTTCGATGAGCTCGAGCTGACCGCCAGCGCGGTCAGACCGGTGGGCGTACGGCGGTCGCGATGATCCCGACATTTTCTGGCGCGTCCGCCACCGGAACGACCATCTTCACCGAGATGACGGCGCTGGCTCAGCGCACGGGTGCGGTGAATCTGGGGCAGGGCTTCCCGGACACCGACGGCCCGGCAGCCATGCTGGACGCGGCACGATCCGCCATCGCGGCAGGCGCGAACCAGTATCCACCGCTGACCGGACTTCCTGAGCTGCGCAACGCGATCTCCGCGCAGCGGACGACGCGGTACGGCACCTCCTACGACCCGGAGACCGAGGTCCTCGTGACAACCGGCGCGACCGAGGCGCTCGCTGCGGCGCTGCTGGCTCACTGCCAGCCGGAGGACGACGTCATCGTCTTCGAGCCGTACTACGACTCGTACGCCGCCAGCATCGCGCTGGCAGGGGCACGGCAACGGTCCGTACCGATGCGTCCCGACGCCAACGGACGGTTCGGATTCGACCCGGCGGACTTGCGCGCGGCAGCGACCGGCCGACCCCGGGTGCTGATATTGAACAGCCCGCACAACCCAACCGGAACGGTATTCAACGACGAGGAGCTGGCCGCCATTGCCGATTGCTGCCACCGCCACGACCTGCTCGCCATCACTGACGAGGTCTACGAGTACCTGACCTACGACGGTGCGGTACACATCCCACTCGCCACGCTGCCAGGGATGAAGGAACGGACACTGTCCGTCTCGTCGGCGGGAAAGACCTTCAGCGCCACCGGCTGGAAGGTCGGCTGGGTATGCGGTCCGGCGAACCTGGTCGGCGCGGTCCGGCAGGTCAAGCAGTATCTGACCTTCGCGTCGGGCCCGGCGTTCCAGGCCGCGGTGGCACTTGGGTTGACGAACCACCAGCAGTGGGTGAATGCCATGGCGGAACGCCTGCGAGCCGGCCGGGACCGGTTGCGCAGCAGCCTGATCTCCGCGGGGCTCACCCCGTACACGTGCCAGGGTACGTACTTCCTCCAGGCGGACGTGCGGCCCCTCGGCACCGCCGACGGCGTCCGCTTCTGCCGGGAACTGCCGTACCGCGCCGGGGTCGCCGCGATCCCCAGCGCCGCGTTCTACGACAACCCCGAAGACGGGTTGTCCGTTGTCCGTTTCGCGTTCTGCAAGCGGCCGGACGTCCTGGCTGAGGCCGGACGCCGACTCGCCAACCTCAAGACACTGCCCGACCTGGAGACACGATGACGACGCAGGCAATGCCGAACGTGGGAGTCATTGGCGGCACGGGCTTCTACTCGCTCCTCGAGAACACCGACGAGATCAGCGTGGACACGCCCTTCGGCCCGCCGAGCGGACCCGTGACGGTGGGCGAGGTGCGCGGCAGGGCCGTCGCCTTCCTCGCACGCCACGGCGCCAACCACCGCTACCCACCGCACAAGATCAACTACCGGGCCAACCTGTGGGCGATACGCGCTGTGGGCGTGCGCCAGATCCTGGCACCCTGCGCCGTGGGCTCGCTACAGCCGAGGCTCGGACCGGGCACCCTGGTGGTCCCGGACCAGGTCGTGGACCGGACATCCGGCCGGCACCGTACCTACTTCGATTCCGGCGCGGCACACGTCCCTTTCGCCGATCCGTACTGCCCAGTGGGTCGGGAAACCGTCCTGAAGACCGCCAGCCAGTACGACTCACTCGTGATCGACGGGGGCACCACCGTCGTGATCGACGGGCCACGGTTCTCCAGCCGCGCCGAATCACAGTGGTACGCGCGGGAGGGATGGTCCCTGGTCAACATGACGGGCCAGCCTGAAGCCACCCTGGCCCGGGAACTCGCCCTCTGCTACACCTCCATCGCCCTGGTGACCGATCTGGACGCCGGTCTCGCCGCCGGGGACGAGGTCCAGCAGCAGGACGTGTTCCAGGTGTTCGCCGAGAACATCGACCGACTCCGGGCGCTCGTGTTCCGGGTGGTTGACGCGTTGCCGCCGAAGCCCCGATGCCGGTGCCGCTCGGCCCTCCACGGCATCGACGTTCCGTTCGACCTGCCCGATGCAGCGGCCCGCCATGTCTGACCTGTTGGCCCGCCTGGAACGGCTGCCGTTCTCCCGCGTGCATCTGACGCTCCTCGTGATGGGCGGCCTTGGTCTCGCCTTCGACGGTCTTGACGTCGCCACCGTCGCATTCGTGCTACCGTCGATCTCCGAAGAGTGGGCTCTGCAGAGCGGCCAGACCGGCCTGGTCGGAAGCTCGACTCTCATCGGATTCTTCTTCGGCGCCCTCGGCGCCGGAATCATCGGTGACCGGATTGGTCGGCGCCGAGTGATGATGTGGGCACTGGCCATCTTCTGCCTGGCCACTCTGGCTGCGGCCTTCGCACCGTCGTGGGAGTCCTTCTTCGTCGCCAGGCTGATCGCCGGCGTCGGCACCGGAGCCGAATCGGTGATCATTCCGGCCTTCCTATCTGAATTTATCCCCGGCCGGCTGCGCGGCCGATTCATCGGCGCACTGGCTGGCTTTTTCTCTTTCGGTTACGTCGCCGCCGCGATTCTGGCCCGATTTATCGTTCCGATGGGACCGGAAGGGTGGCGGGTGCTACATGTAGTCGCCGCAATACCCATCATTCTGCTGCTGTGGTGGCGCCGTTCGGTGCCGGAATCTCCTCGTTTCCTAATTGCAAAAGGCAAGATGGCCGAGGCTCGTGCCGTGGTCGAGGAAATTGAAAGGAAGGCGCGGTATCGCTCAGCCCCGCCGGCCGATCTGCTGTTGTCGGCCGAGCCCGTCGCCGCCGCCGACCAGCCGGCGAAAACTGTCTCGCCCCGTCCCGGTATCGCTGGATTGTGGCAAGGCGGATTGGCCGGCCGGACCGCCGTCCTGTGGGTGCTCTGGATCGTAATCACCTTCTCCTTCTATGGCTTCTTCACGTTCATGCCGACCCTGCTCTACCAAGATGGTCTCACGATCACCAAGAGTTTCACATACTCGATTGCAATCTATATGGCACAGATTCCCGGATACTATTCGGCGGCACTTCTCACCGACCTCGTCGATCGGAAGTGGACGATTGCCGCCTACCTGGGTGGCGGCGCGGTGGCCGCTTACCTGCTCTCCGGGTCGGAGGCTTCCGCGCAGGTGATGATCTTCGGCGGGATGCTCTCGTTCTTTATGAACGGCGTATACGCGGCGATCTATGCGTACACGCCGGAGTTGTACCCGACGGCGATCCGAGCGCGAGGCATGGGCACCGCCTCGGCGATCGGCCGCCTCGGCGGAATCTCGGCGCCGATCCTGATCGGCACTACCTACCCGGTCCTCGGCTTCGACGGCGTCTTCCTGATCACCATGGGCGCGCTGGCCGCTGGCGTACTGGTCGTCCTGATCTTCGGGGCATCCACGCGAGGACGGGTGCTGGAGGACATCAGTGCCGACGGGCCGGTGGTCTCGCCGGCTTCGGGGGACACGACGCCGACGGGGGGCAACCTTCATGCCGGGACCAGGTGACGCAAGGACCTGGCTGCTACTCAACGCGACCGTACTGGACGCGGCGACAGGCAGGCTCACCCCTGACCGCCGCGTCCTGGTGCTAGACGGGACGATCGCCGAGATCGGTGGCGCGGACGTGGCCTACAGCGAGGCACCGGTCATCGACCTGCGCGGGGCAACCCTGCTACCGGGCCTCATCGACGGGCACGTGCACGTGACGGCGGCCAGGGCAGACCTCTCCGTCCTGCCGAACCTGTCCCCCTACTACGTGGGGGCGTACGCGGCCGAGGCGCTACGGCACATGCTGGCAAGAGGATTCACCACGGTGCGCGATTGCGGTGGGGCCGATTACGGCCTTGCCGAGGCCGTCGCGCAAGGGCTCATCGCCGGCCCTCGTCTGCTCTATGGCGGCAAGGCGCTGTCCCAGACCGGCGGTCACGGGGACGTACGGCGGCCGGGCCGGGATGTCGGATCCGTCGCCTATTGTTGCCCCGACTTCGGCCGCGTGTGTGATGGTGTCCCCGAGTGTCGACGCGCGGCCCGCGATGAAATCCGCAAGGGTGCCCACCATATCAAGATCATGCTCGGCGGCGGGGTGGTATCACCGACCGATCGGATCGACAGCACGCAGTTCGCCTTGGACGAGATCATCGCTATCGTCGAAGAAGCCCGAGCGGCGGGGCGATACGTCGCCGGGCACGCTTACACGCCTGAGGCGATCAATCGCGGCCTTCAAAGCGGTGTCCGCAGCATCGAACATGGTAATCTGCTCGATGCCAGCAGCATCGGGCTGTTCCGGGCCACCGGCGCGTTTCTGGTGCCCACGCTGATCACCTACGATGCGATCGCCCGGGAAGGGAGAGTCACCGGTATCCCCGAGCCGATTCACCGTAAGGTCTACGATGTGCTCGACTCGGGGCTACGAGCTTTGGAGACCGCTCACCGGGGCGGCGTTAACATCGTCTTCGGGACCGACCTGCTCGGCGAGATGCAGCGCCACCAACTCGACGAAATGCGTCTGCGAAATGAAGTGCTGAAGCCGTTGGACATCATCCGCTCGGCCACCTCGACTGCCGCGGCGATGCTCGGCGCGGAAGGCACGCTGGGAGTGGTCGCTCCGGGTGCCTTCGCCGACCTCATCGCGGTCGACGGCGATCCGTTGGAGGATCTCCGGCTGCTGACGGAACCGGACAGGCGCCGGCGGCTGCTTATGGCCGCAGGCCGGATAGTGACACCACCGTACCTATGATCGAGGGCTCTGATGCAATATAGTGGCATGATCGACTACTCCGACTTCACCAAGGTCGACCTGCGGGCCGGGCGGATCATCAAGGTCGAGGAGTTTCCTCGGGCCCGGACGCCCAGCTACAAAGTACTCGTCGACTTCGGACCAGAGATCGGCGAACGGTGGTCGAGCATGCAGGCCGCCCGCGAGTACCGGCCAGAGGACCTGCTGGACACCTTCGTTGTCGGGGTGGTCAACATGCCTGGGCGAAACATCGCGGGGTTCATGTCGCAGGTTCTGATCCTCGGTGTACCAGCGGCCGATGGTGGGCTGTCTCTCCTGCGTCCGGATCGTGGCGCGCAGTTGGGCGGTCGCGTGTATTGAGGCTGCGGGTCACCTGCCACGGTGGCACACGGCCGCCCAGATCGGTGCCGCGCGGAGCCTGTGGGCTCGCAAAGCCGGTTCGGCTACGCTGCCTGGGAATACTCGTTGATCAGCCCGCCGAGGATCGGCGCACCAGGATCTCCACATCCTTGGCCCTATCGTCACGGGCGAGCTGGGACAACATCCGCAGGACCTGGCGAAGCAGCAGGTACACCAACGACGCGCTCATAGCCGACGAGCATGACGGTTACACCCGGGCTCGAACTCGCACAGGGCCGCTCCTCAGACGGCCGAACCGAAAATTCGAGCCCCACAGCACAGGTCGTTGGTGCTCCTTGAGTGCTCGGATGCCAGCGACCCGATTTGACCGTGGATACAGGATTCCTGCCACCAGTGGCTGCCGATCAGGCGACTACCATGCGCGATGTCCCCGCTGGCCTGCCGAAACGGCACCGCTCCGGCTGGATTGTCAGCGCGAAATCTGGACGAAAACACCTTTGCGTTCAGTAAAGCCAAGCCGCAACCGAAGCACTCCTCGGCAGCACCCCGCCACGAACACCCGACAGCCGCTGGTGCGTCCAAAGGATGCCCATCCGGCGGACGACCGCTGACGGGTGACAAGGCGTGCTGGTCACCGGTGACCAGCCAGCAGCCGCTGCCGCGGCCTGGTCGTCGAAAACGCTGGCCGACGTGATCCGTGACGGACAGATCGCCGCGAGCGTCCTCGCACGGGACTGTCAGAAGGCCCCGGCCTGGCTGCTGGCTCTGCGCCGGCCGGTCTGCTGCCTGTGGTTTTACCCGGTCGCGCCCGGAGCCGGCTCCGACGCGCGGAAGGTACGCCGGTAGGTCGACGGGGCGACCCCCGCCTCCGCCGCCAGGTGTCGACGCAGCGAGGTCGCGGTGGCGAAGCCAACCTCGTGGGCGACTCGATCCACCAACAGATCGCTGGACTCCAGCAGGTGCCGCGCCCGCCGCAGCCGCTGCTGGGTCAGCCAGCGACCAGGACTCATGCCGGTCTCTTCTTGAAAGCGCCGGGCGAAGGTACGGGTGCTCATCGCCGCGTGGGTGGCCAGTTCGTCCAGCGACAGCGGCGATTCGAGGCGCTGCAGCGCCCAGTCACGTGTCGGCCCGGTGCCGGTCGCACTCGCCGGCGGCACGGGCTGTTCGATGTACTGCGCCTGCCCACCGTCCCGGTACGGCGGCATGACGCACTGACGGGCAACCTGGTTGGCCACCTCGCTGCCGTGGTCCTGGCGCACCAGGTGCAGGCAGACGTCGACCCCGCTCGCTGCCCCGGCCGAGGTGAGCACGTCACCGTGGTCGACGAACAGTACGCCGGCATCGAGCTCGACCTGCGGGAACAGCTCCTGAAAGTAGTCGGCCAGCGCCCAGTGGGTGGTGGCCCGCCGCCCGTCCAGCAGACCAGCCGCGGCCAGCAGGAAGGCCCCGGTGCAGATGGACACCAGACGGGTGCCGGGGCGCACGCGGGACAGGGCTGCGACGGCCAACGGGTCCGGGGCGGCGGCCGAGGCCGGGTAGATCGCGTACGGGGGGATGACGAGGGTGTCCGCCTCGGGCAGTACCTCGGGACCGTGTCCGGGGGTGACGGTCAGGTCCGCGTCGGTACGTACGGGCTGTCCGTCCACGCTCGCGGACAACACCTCATAGCGGCCACCGGCCGATCCCAGGATTCGGTGCGGGATGCCGAGTTCAAAGGGGTAGACGCCGTCGAGGACGAGGACGACGACCTTGTGGGCGTCCGGCTGCGGGCGGCGCATCCGGCGGTCGAGCTCGGTCGCGCGGTCGGCGAGGTCACGGGCCCGGGACGGCGCGGCGCGGGGGAGCCGAGTGCTGCTGGCGCAGGAAACGCGGCGGACGGCAGAGTCGGTGGTCATGGCAGGAACATATCGGAAGGCGACCTTCTTGCCATCGTCGCAGGTCCGGCGTCCGGCCAGGATGAGGACATGACTTCGACGGACACAGCTGAACACCCCGGCTCCACGGGTACCCCGGTGATGCTCGCCCTGCACCAGACCGCCCTTGGTGGCCCTGAGGTCCTGCGGCTGACCGAGCTTGCGCGGCCCGCGCCCGGCCCGGGAGAGATCCTTGTCGCTGTGCACGCGGCCGGACTCAACCCCACGGACTTCAAACACCGTGCTCACCACGTTTTCCTGCCGCCACCGCCGATGACCCTGGGGTGGGACGTCTCCGGCACTGTGGTGGAGACAGGCGTCGGCGTCACCCTGTTCCGGCCCGGTGACAAGGTGTTCGGCATGCTGCCTTACCCCTACGGCGCCGGTTCCCACGCGGAGTACGTGACCGGTCCCACCCGCGCCTTCGCGGCCAAGCCCGCCGGGATCGACCATGTCCAGGCGGCCGCTCTGCCGCTGGCCGCGCTCACCGCCTGGCAGGCTCTCGTCGACACTGCGGCCCTGCGGGCCGGGCAACGGGTGCTGATCCACGCCGCAGCCGGCGGTGTCGGTCATCTCGCGGTGCAGATCGCCAAGGAGTGCGGCGCGCATGTCACCGGGACCGCGAGTGCCGCCAAACATGGCTTCCTGCGCGAGATCGGCGTGGATGCCTGCATCGACTACGCCACCGAGGACTTCACCGACATCGAACAGCGGTACGACGTGGTTCTCGACGCCCTAGGCGGGGAAACCGCGACCCGTTCGGTGGGAGTGCTCCGTCCCGGCGGGATCCTGGTGTCCCTGGTGCCGGGCGCTGAAGATACCCAGGCCGCGGCAGAGAAGGCGCAGGTCCGCGCCGTCATCCTGCTCGTTGAGCACGACCAGGCCGGGATCCGCGCTGTCGCCCGACTCGCTGACCGAGGAAAACTCCGCGCGCACGTCTCCGGCACCTTCCCCCTCGCCGAAGGCGCCCGGGCTCACGCCCTGGGAGAGACCGGACACACCACGGGCAAACTGGTCATCACCGTACGCTGACCCAGCTGGCTCGGCCGTCGCCCCGATCCGCGTCACAGTCAATCAGGCGAACCCCGGACCCAAGGCCCGTGTCGACCATACGCACACAGTGCCGCGCGCGCTCAGCGCCGGCAACGGGAGGAACGCGATGGTCGATGTGCAGCCGGACCTGACCGTGGATCATTGGATCGCGACGATGCCGGCCGCTGGCGCGGAGCCCTTGCGAAGGCGGCCCTCTGGCGCATCACCCTGGGCCTGCGGAACGGGCGAAGCCGGTGGTGAAGCGGACCTACCGCTGAAGCGCATCCGTTTCGGTGCCCGCCGGCTGCTCGGGCTGCGCCTGGCGGTGGCGCTTGAGGATCATGTCCCGCACGGTACGGCGTAGGTCCGGCGGAATCAGCCAGATCTGGGCGAACGTGAGGTAGTCCAACGTGCCCGGCCGCCCGTGCCGGCGCACCTCGCGCAGCAGCGTCGCGAAGACCTTGCCGCTGCGGGTGGGTGCCGCCATCGAGCTGATCACACTCATCGTGAGCGCGGCGTACGCGCGGGGCGTCATCAGCGGACGGCTGCGCTGGAGCCACTCGAACTGTGCCTGCCACGGCGAGTCCAGGCTGATCCGTGGCCGGTTCTCGTCCTGGTGCCAGATGACCAGGGGCTCGTCGGCGAAGGTGAGCGCGACGTCGTCGTGGCTCAGCGCGCGCAGCGACCAGTCGAGCTCCTGCATCCGGGGCACCGTCGGATCGAACGGCACCCGGCGGAACAGCTCCGTCGGAGCCATGATCGTCGACGTCTGGATGAAGCCGTCGCCGTGGAACAGCCCACGCCGGACGGTGAAGTACTCGCTCGGCGGCTCACCCGGCTCCGGAAGCCGGCGAGGGATCACGAACTCGGCCCGCGGGGTCCGGTTGATCAACCGACTCGCGACGATCGGCAGCGGCGCGGACGCCTCGCGGGCCACGTCGAGCTGGGCGGCGAGCTTGTGGGGCAGCCATTCGTCGTCGTCGTCGAGCAGCGCCACCCAGGGCGCGCGGGCCTGCCGTACCCCGGCGTTGCGGGCCGCCGGCGCGCCGCCGCTGGCCGGCAGCTCGACCACCCGCAGCCGGGCGTCGGCGACCGCGTCGAGCGCGGACCGGGTCGCCGCGTCGGGCCCGTCGACCACGACGATCACCTCGATGTCCTCGACGCTCTGCGCGAGGGCGCTGTGAGCGGCGCGGGTCACGAGGTCCGGGCGGTTGCGGGTCGGGATCACCACGCTGACGGCTGGGGTATCGGGCATCACGCCTGACGATGGCGACCGTGGGCGACCATTGGGTGAAATCTGGGTAGTCATCACCCGTACGGATCGGGAACACCCTCGGTGACCGGACGACGGACCGGCACCGACCCGACATTCGGTCCGGCACCCGACTTGTCGAGACCCGAGGAGCGGACCGGGTCGGCCCCGCCCCCTGGCTAGACTCCGGCCGCAGCCTGTGGAGGGAGCGGCGTGACCAAGGTTCTGTTCATCGCGGCGTGGGGACGCAGCGGCACCACCATCTTGGACAACATTCTCAACTCGTACGAGTCTGTGTTTACCGTCGGTGAGCTCACCTACCTCTGGCTACGCGGGCTGCAGCAGCGCCGGCCGTGCGGCTGCGGCGTCCCAGTCCCCGAATGCCCGCTCTGGCAGGAGATCCTCCGGGCCGCGTACGGGGGCGACCCGCCGTCGGCCACCGAGGTGTACGCGCTGCAGCGGCGCTCCCTGCGCGTCCGCCACACGCCCACCCTCCTACGCACCCGGCCCGGCCCCGACGTCGAGCGCTACCGACAGCTGATGGCCTCGCTCTACCGGGCCGTCGCGGACGTCACCGGCGCCACGCTGATCGTCGACTCGTCCAAGTCGCCCGCCGACGCCGCGATGCTGTCCGGCGTCGCCGGGGTGCAGCCGTACCTGCTGCACGTGGTGCGTGATCCACGGGCGGTGGCGTACTCCTGGTCCCGGACGACCTCCCACCACGATCCCTCGACCCCCGGCCTGACCCACCACCACAGCCCGGCCGAGAGCAGCCGGCTGTGGCTCGGCTGGAACCTGCTGATCGAGCGGACCGCCCGCGCCTATCCGGGTCGGCACCGACGGTTGCGGTACGAGGACTTCATGGTCGGACCCCGGGAGACCGTCGAAGGTCTGCTCCGCTTCGTCGGCCTGCCGGAGGAGGCAGTCTCGCCGCCGGCTGGCGGGCCGTTCGTCGACCGGGGCACCGTGCGGCTGCGGTCCAACCACACGGTCTCCGGCAACCCGAGCCGGTTCCGCACCGGCGAGGTGTCGCTGAAGTTGGACGATCGCTGGATCGACCAACAGGCCCGGGGCCAGCGGTTGGTCTCGACCACGGTGTCGATGCCGTTGCTGCCCCGCTACCGCTACCCGCTGTGGCCAGCCCTGCGCCGCACCGCCGACCCGGCCCACTGAGCCCGTACCCGTCGGCCCGCCATCCAGGCGACCACCACCGTCGCCTTGGCCAGCGACCGTACGCCTGCCACCTCGACCGTGGTCGGCACCAGCGCGGCAGGTGCCCGGCGACGCCGGGACGGCCGGGGCATGCCGTTCGCCAGGTCGGCCGCCTCGAACCGGGTCAGGTCCACGACGCCGACCTCGTCGGCGGGCACGTCGCGGTACCCGTACACCGAGGTGACCGCGTCGAACAGCGGCTCGTCGACGGAGCGCACCCACCGCGCCCGGCCGAGCGCCGCAGTCCGCCAGAGCCGTACGCCGGCCTCCCGCGCCGGGTCCACCCCAGGCTCGCCGGAGTCGGCGCGAACCGCCCCGGACTCGTCGACCTCGACCCGGACCACGCCAGCCTGGTGACGGTCGGCGACGTCGATCAGCCGACGCAGGGCGTCCGGTGCCAGGCCGTACGCGGCCGGCAGGTCCAGCAGGTACGGTGCGGGAAAGATGCTGGTGGGCCGCTCGGTGGCCAGCCGGACCCGTGGTTCACCCCGGTAGGTCGCGGCGATCAGTCGCAGGTCGCGCAGCGGGTCGGTGAGCACCCGTACCCGGGCGTCGTCGAGCTGGTCCCACGGGCCGACCAGGGTGACCCGGATGTCGTGTTCGCTGCCGCGCAGCACCGAGTCGACGGCCGCCCGTACCCGTTCCAGCGGCTGGTCGCCGACTGCCGTGACCACCTCGACGAGCGGGACCGACCAGGACGTCCCGCCCACCTTGCGCCAGCTGCGCGGGTACGGGATCCGGTCGGCGAAGAACGGGCGGTTCCAGCGGGCGATCTCCTTGCGGGCGCGCATCACGTGGGTCCGTCCCAGATGCCAGCTCCGGGCGGCCGGCTCCGGCACGAACACGGCCCCGGCCTGGGCGAGCCGGTAGCCGAACTCGGTGTCCTCACCCAGCCGTAGCTGCGCGTCGAACCCGCCGGCCCGCTGGTACAGCTCGCGGCGCAACGCGGCGGTCGCGCCGACATGGATCTTGAACGCGTGGTGGTCGGCGATGCGCAGCTGGTCGGTCTGGTTGACGTACCGCTCGACGTAGCTGTGCGGCTCACCGGGGTCGCCACCGAACAGGTCCGCTGCCGCGCCGCGAGCCAGCGTCCGCGCGACTGTCTCCGCCGAAGGCCACCGCCCGTCGCCGTCCGGGTCGACGAAGCGCTTGTAGCCGAGGGTGACCGCGTACGGCAGCACATGCTGCCAGCGGACCTGGGCCGCCACATGCTCGGGAAAGGCGATCATGTCGGCGTCCAGCCAGTGCAGGATCTCGCCGGTGCTGTGCGCGACGCCGCAGCGCAGGGCGGCGGCCCGCCCCCAACCGGCCTCGCCGCCGGCGCCGACCCGGACGATCCTCGTCCGCGCCGGCCGGACCTCGGGCAGGGTCAACGGCGGGTCCGAGCCGTCGTCGGCCACGACGACCTCGAGCAGGTCCGCCGGGTACGTCTGCCGGCTCAACGACGCCAGGGTCAGATCCAGCGTGGGCTGGCAGTTGAAGGCCGGGATGACGACACTCACCGTTATCGTGGGCCGCCAGCTGTCCAGATCGGGTACGGCCACCGACGACCAGTCGTTGCGGACGACCCGTGGGACACCGCCCGCCGGCTGCCCGACTGCCCCGGAACCGGTTCCGTCCGCCGTGGTTGATCCGTCTGCCTGCGCCACGGGCAGAAGTTAGCAGGGGAAGGTGACCACCGGACGACACGCACCGCACGTACGGCCGGCGGGGTGTCGCGCCGGCTTCAGCTGAACTGCGTACGCGGCCGTTGCTGGGCGACGCCGTCGACGTACAGGTCGACCTTTTCGCTGTAGAAGCAGGCCAGACCGGCGATCTTCTGGCTCTCCGGCAGCGGCGCGCGGTAGATCCAGACCAGGTCGTCGTACGTCCCCTCGCCGAGCCGCACCGACCAGTACTCGGCGGTCCCCTTGTACGGGCAGTGGGTGCGGGTCCGCGACGGCATCAGCAGGTCCCGCCGCAGGTCGGTCAGGGGCAGGTAGTAGCGCGGCGGCAGCCCGGTCTCGAACAGGATCCGGGGAGAGCCGGAATCGGCCAGCGTCACCCCGTCGAGCTCCACCCGCACCCGCCGGCTGCTGGCCAGGATGTCGACCCGGGTGTACGGGTCACGCGGGTGCGTGTAGACCAGCTCATCCTCCTCCAGCCAATCGTCCATCGCCGCCCAGTCCAGCCGTACCGCGTCGCGTAGCTGCGGCAACGGTGAGTCGGGGTAGCGGCGGGCGGCTCCGGCGGCGGTCCGGCCGTCCCCGGTGACCACGTCGAGGATCTCGGCGGTGCCCCGGCTCGGCGACCGCTCGGTGGCACCGGTCGCGACGAGTGACGCGCGGACGTCCGCCGCCGGCAGGTAGTAGGTCGGATAGTAGGGCTTCTCCCAGACCAGGAGCGGGGCGGTCGTGTCGGCCACCACCTCACCGTGCAGGTACACCCGGACCCGTTTCTGGCCCGGTTCCACCCGGACCGCGCCACGCCGGCCCGGGGCCGGGCCGGCGTGGGACGTCTCGTCTCCGCTGTCGGGTCCGTTCACCCCGGAATCGTCCATACCACCGGCAACGATCATCGGGGGGTGGATGTTTCCCGCTGGCGGAGTCCGGGCTGGGCTCCCGCAGGTCAGGGCTGAAGATCGTCGCAGATGTTGTGCGCGCTGCCGACGGTGAAGCGCAGCGTCCGGTACCCCGACTTGCTGACATCCACGGTGTAGATGCCGTTCGGGACATACATGCCGCTCGGATAGTTGCCCTTTCCTTCGTGCATGCCCAGCAGGATCGGGCCCCAGACCCGCCAGGTCACGTTGTTGGAGTAGGAGCCGCCCGGCCGGATGTTCAGCACCGAGGTGCCGCTGATGTCCACCTCGACCGACTCCCCGGTAGACGTGTTGGTGACCCGGTAGATGAGCGCTCCGGTGTAGATCTCCCGCTTCGACGAGCCGTCCGGGTACGTCGCCAGCACCATCTTGACCACCCGGTCCAGCACGGGCTCGCCGCGGATCGGGAAGTCACAGGTGATGCCGGCTTCCTGCTCGAAGGGAGCCGATGGCACCGGCACCCAGTCGCCATCGCCCGAAGGTGGACGACCGTTGTCGAGGGCCGCCGATGCGGGTACGGCGGCGAGGAGCACGGCGGTGGCCGTGGCCATTGCGAGGTAAGTGAATCGACGCATGGACCGAGTCTCGAGGGCGGCCCTCACCATTGACTCACCACGATCTTGCCGAACGCGGGCCACGAGGTCAGGTCGTCGCCGGGTGGCCGCAGGTGGCCTGACTGCAGAACCGACGACGGCCACGCTGGTCGAGGAACAACCAGCCGCAGTGCGGGCCGGGGCAGGCGCACACGGTCGACCGGCGCGGGTCGGCGAGCAGTTCGCCGGCGCTGCGGGCCGCGGCGTGTAGCGGCGCGCGCAGCCCGGCCCGACGGGACGGGTGCCAGCTGCCCAGCCCGTCCGTTCCCCGACGGAACACCGCGTCCCGGGCGGCGTCCTCCACGTACCGGGCGACGGCGGCGAAGGCGCGCGGATCCGCCGGGTCGGTGAGGCAGACGTAGAGCCGCTCGCGCAGCTGGCGGGCCTCGTCCAGCACCGTCGCGGCACCGACCGGATCCTGCGCGGCGGCGGCGAGCAGGCCGGTGACGACGCTGTCGTCGAGCAGATCCTGATGGCCGGCCCAGACAGCGAGCGACGAGTAGCTGCGCAGCCACTCCGCGCCGGGGATCCGCTCACCTCCCCAGCCGGCGTACGTGTTGCAGAACTCCAGCGCTGGATGGCCGCCCACGCTCCACGGCAGCCAGTGGTCGCGGACCCGGACCGCGTACACCGGGGCCGCCGGTCGTTCGAGGCGCGGGTCGCCGACGAGGATCCGCTGGTACACGGTCTCCAGGTCGGGGCCGGGCTCGACGCCGAGTTCGCCGATGAGAGTCTTGCGGGCGCGGTCGTACAGGCGCAGCGCGTCGGCCTGCCGGGCGGACCGGTACAGGGCGGTCATCACGCTCGCGACCAGCGCTTCCCGGCCCGGATGCTGCTCGGCCAGGTCGGTGAGCTCGCGGACCACGCGCTCGTGGTGGCCCATGTCGAGCAGCGACCGCGCGCACGTCTCGGCGACGCTGAGCCGCAGCTCCCGCAACGGTTCGCCGAGCCGTTGCCGCAGCGGCTCGTTGACCAGGTCGGCGAGGAGCGGCCCTCGCCACAGGGCCAGGGCGGCACCGCCGAGGAGGACCCGCTCGGCCGGGTCGGTGGTGCCAGCGACCTCCCGGGCCAGGTCGGTGAAGCGGCTCGCGTCAACCTGCCCGGCCGGCACCGCGTAGCCACCACCCTTCGTGATGATTCGCACCCCGTGCGGCGACAGGGCGGCCCGCAACCGCCCGACGTACGTGTGCACGGCACTGCGGGCGTTCGGCGGCGGTGCACCGTCCCACAGCAGGTCGGTCAGCCGATCGGTGGCGACCGGACGACCGGCTGCCAGCAGCAGGATGGCGAGTAGCAGGCGTTCCTGCCGGCGCCGGCCCACCGATACCGGCCGGCCGTCCCGTACCACTTCGAAATTCCCGAGCAGCCTGAACTCCATACTGGAAGGACGCCCCGGCCGGCCGGCTTCGATGTCAACCGCACCGACGGGTTTCACCTCGCGGTACCGTCGGCGACGTGACCGGATTCGCGGCGGTGGTGCTGGCCGGTGGTGCGGCCCGACGGATGGGCGGCGTCGACAAACCGGACGTACCGGTGGGTGGGGTGGCCATGCGGGACCGGGTGCTGGCCGCCGTCGCGGGCGCCGACCCGCGCGTCGTCGTCGGCCCGCTGGCCGACCCGCCGCCGGGTGTCCTGGCGGTACGCGAGGAGCCGCCCGGAGCCGGTCCGGTCGCCGCCACCGCCGCCGGCCTCGCCGCGCTCCCCGCCCCGGCCGCGTTCGCCGAGCCGGCCGGTCTGGTCGCGCTGCTCGCCGGCGACCTGCCGCTGCTCACCGCCGACGCGGTGGACCTGTTGACGCGGACCGTACGGGCGGGTGGTGTCGACGGGGCGCTCTACGTCGACGCCACCGGCCGGCGGCAACTGCTCTGCGGTGTGTGGCGTACCGAGCGGCTGCGTGCGGCGGTCGACCGGCTCGCCGCGCAGCGCGGCGGCGGCCTCGTCGGGGCGTCGATGCGGGTGCTGTTCGGCGGCCTGTCCGTCGCCGAGGTGACCTGGTCCGGCACCGGCGCGGCGCCGTGGTTCGATTGCGACACCGACCAGGACGTCCGGCAGGCACGGGAGTGGGTGCGATGAGCGACACGATGACGAGCTGGGTGGCGTCAGCCGCCGCCGAACTCGGGCTCGACCCCGGCGACGTGCCGGTGCCGGTGGTGCTGGACCTGGCCCGCGACGTGGCGCACAACGTGCTGCGCCCGGGTGCGCCGGTCACCGCGTACCTGTTGGGGTTGGCCGTCGGCCGTGGCGCCGACCCGGTCGAGGCCGGCGCCCGGCTGACCGCCCTGGCGCGTGCCTATGGTGACGGCGAGGAGGTCGGGCCGGCCTCGGGCGAGGTCAGGCCGGCTCCAGGCGGATGACGATCTGCTTGGACGTCGGGGTGTTCGACCCGGCGGCGGTGGAGTCCAGCGGCACCAGCACGTTCGCTTCCGGGAAGTACGCGGCCGCGCAGCCGCGCGCCGTCGGGTAACTCACCACCCGGAAGGCGCTGGCCCGGCGCTCGACCTGATCCGACCACTCCGACACCAGGTCGACCTGGTCGCCGTCAGTGAAGCCGAGCGCGGTCAGATCGTCCGGGTGGACGAAGACCACCCGGCGCCCGCCCCGAATGCCGCGGTAGCGATCGTCGAGCCCGTAGATCGTGGTGTTGTACTGGTCGTGGCTGCGCATGGTCTGCAGCAGCAGCCGGCCCGGCGGCACCTCGATCACGGTCAACGGGCTGACCGTGAACGCGGCCTTGCCGGACGCGGTGGCGAAGGTCCGCCGGTCCCGGGGCGGATGCGGCAGCACGAATCCGTCCGGCTCGGCGACCCGGCGTTCGAAGTCGGCGAAGCCCGGTACGACGTCGGCGATGGTCGCCCGGATCGCCCGGTAGTCGCCCTGGTACGCCTCCCACGGCACCGGCGAGTCGGGCAGTGTGGCGCGGGCCAGCCGGGCGACGATCGCCACCTCGGAGAGCAGTTGGTCGGAGGCGGGGGCGAGCCGGCCCCGGGAGGCGTGCACCGCCGACATCGAGTCCTCGACGGTGACGAACTGGTCGCCGGCGGCCTGCCGGTCCCGTTCGGTGCGGCCCAGGCAGGGCAGGATCAGCGAGGTCGCGCCGGGCACCGTGTGCGAGCGGTTCAGTTTGGTCGACACGTGCACGGTCAACGCGCACGACGCCAGGGCGGCGACCGTCACCTCGGTGTCCGGGCTGGCGGCGGCGAAGTTGCCGCCGAGGGCCATGAAGACACGTACCTCGCCGTCGCGCATCGCCCGGATCGCGCCGACCGTGTCCAGTCCGGTCGCGGTCGGCATCGGTACGCCGAGTCGCCGGCCGAGCGCCGGCAGCCAGGCCGGCGGCTCGTGCCAGATGCCCATGGTGCGGTCACCCTGCACGTTGGAGTGTCCGCGCACCGGGCAGAGGCCGGCCCCCGGCTTGCCGATCATGCCGCGCAGCAGTTGCACGTTGACGATCTCGCGGATGGCGTCAACCGAGTCCTGCCGCTGGGTCAGCCCCATCGCCCAGCAGACGATGGTCGCGTCGGAGGCGGCGAACAGCTTCGCCACCTCGACGATCTGGGCCCGGTCCAGCCCGGTGGCGGCGGTCACCGCCGACCAGTCGAGCCCGGAGCGGGCCGCGCGGTACTCGGCGTACCCGCTGGTGTGGGTGTCGACGAAGTCGGTGTCGACCGCGTCGTCGGCGACCAGCAGCGCGCCGATCGCCTGGAACAGCGCCAGGTCGCCGCCGATACGGATCTGCAGGAAGTGGTCGGCCAGCGGGGTGCCGGCCCCGACCAGGCCGCCGGGGCGTTGCGGATTTCGGAACCGCATCAGCCCGGCTTCGGGCAGTGGGTTGACGGCGACGATGGTGGCGCCGTCCCGTTTGGCCCGTTCCAGCGCGGACAGCATCCGGGGGTGGTTGGTGCCCGGGTTCTGCCCGACGACGAGGATCAGTTTCGCCCGGTGCAGGTCGTCCAGGGTCACCGAGCCCTTGCCGATGCCGATGGTGCTGAGCAGCGCCACCCCGGACGACTCGTGGCACATGTTGGAGCAGTCCGGCAGGTTGTTGGTGCCCAGTGACCGGGCGAACAGCTGGTAGAGGAAGGCGGCCTCGTTGGAGGTGCGGCCGGAGGTGTAGAACGCGGCCCGGTCCGGCGAGTCGAGGCCCCGCAGTTCGTCGCCGATCAGCCGGAACGCCTCGTCCCAGCCGAGCGGGGTGTAGTGGTCGGCACCGGGTCGGCGGATCACCGGGTGGGTGAGCCGGCCCTGCTGACCGAGCCAGTGGTCGGAGCGGGTGGCCAGCTCGCTGATCGGGTGCTCGGCGAAGAATTCCGGGGTGACCCGGCGCAGGGTCGCCTCCTCGGCGACCGCCTTGGCGCCGTTTTCGCAGAACTCGGCGTGCGCGCGGCGCTGCGCGGCCGGCTCCGGCCAGGCGCAGCCGGGGCAGTCGAAGCCGCCGGCCTGGTTGACCCGCGCCAGGGTGAGCGCGGTACGGCGTACACCCATCTGGGCGACGCCGGCGCGCAGCGCATGGGTGACGCCCGGCAGTCCGGCCGCGCTGGTCGCCGGCCGGTCGACCCGCAGGTCGCGGTCGCCGGCGTCGTCTCGGGGGGCGGAACGGGCCATGCTGCCACCTTCTCACGTGCTGCGATCCGCCGGCTACGTCCAAAAGGCGCAGGCCAGCGGCGGTACGGCGAGTTGCGATCGGCCAGTGCCGGTTATCCGACGGCAACCGGGGCTAGCCGGTGTGGTGGCTCACCTGGGTAGGGTGTGCGCACAACGAGACCGAGTTGATCATCGTGGGGGAGCAGGTGCCGGCATCAGGAGATCAGGCGTCCGGGAGTCAGCCGGCGGCGCACGAGCCGCTCCTGCTCGACGAGCCGAGCACGGCCGACCTGCGGGAAAAGGTGACCCAGGCGTGGCGGGACTTCGCCGCCGCGCTGGCCGCCATGCTGCCGACGCTGCCGGCCGGTGCGCAGGTGGAGCTCACGCTCGATCCGACAGCGTCCGGCACCGGCGACGCGATCTACTCGGTGGATGTCTCGATCGGCCTGCAGGACCGGTTGACCGCGTCGGCGGTGAGCAACGCCACCCTGCCGCCGGACTACCGGATGGACCGCGACGCCGTCGCCGAACTGGTCGCGCTCGGCTGGTCGCCGCCCGGGGTGGTGCCGGGTTGCGGTGACAACTTCGGGCTGGCCACGGCGACCACCGAGGTCGCTCGGCTGGCCTCCGTGATCACCCATACGCTGCGCCAGGTCTACGGGGCCCCGCATCCGGCCTTTGTCGTCTACTCGGTGCGCGACGACAGCGACTCACCGATCGAGGTCGAGCCGCTCGGCACCGCCCGACCGGCGTCGTCCCTCGGCGACCATCTCGGGCTGCCGACCGGCGACCCGGTGCCCGGGGACGGTGACGACGCTCCGGGTGACGCGCTGCCGCTCGACGATCGGGTCCGTACGGTGGTCGCGACGATGATGCGCAGCACTCCGGAGCATCTGCATGTGGACGCGGACGGCGACATCGGGATCCGGGCCGGCTCGGCGATGGTCTTCGTCCGGATCCGGGACAATCCACCGCTGGTGGACGTCTTCTCGCCGGTCCTGACCGAGGTGGAGCCGACCGAGCAGTTGTACGTGAAGCTGTCCGAGTTGACCAACCGGATGCCGATCGGGCGGCTGTACTGCACGAACGACACGGTGTGGGCGTCCGTGCCGGTCTTCGGCCGCAACTTCCAGCCCACCCATCTGATGCTCGCGGTGCAGGTGATGACCGGTCTCGCCGACGAGTTGGACGACCGGTTGCACGGCGAGTTCGGTGGCAAACGGTTCTTTGGCGACGGGGACAAGCCGTCCCGGGGCGACGCCGGGGACCACCGCACCGGCATGTACCTCTGACCTGACCGGCCCCGCCGGTCAGGCCGGCGGGTCGGGCACGGCGACCGGCGGCGGTGCGTCGACCAACCGGGAGAGCACGATCATGCTCTTGGTGGCGGTGACGAACGACTCGGCCCGCAGCCGTTCGAGGGCCTGTTCCAGGTGCGCGATGTCGGCTGCCCGCAGGTGCACCAGGGCGTCTGCCTCGCCGCTGACCGTGTACGCCCCGACCACCTCCGGGTGCTGGCGGGTGGCCGCCGCGATCTGGGCCGGCGTGGTCCGCCCGGTGCAGAACAGTTCGATGAACGCCTCGGTTGTCCAGCCGACGGCGGACGGGTCGACGACGGCGGTGAAGCCACGGATCACCCCGGTCGCCCGCAGCCGGTCGACCCGACGTTTGACCGCCGGGGCGGACAACGACACCCGGGCGCCGATGTCCGCGTAGGACGAACGGGCATCGGCCACCAGCGACGCAATGATTCGCTGGTCCACGGTGTCGATATGCAACGTCTAACCCTTCAGGCGCAACGATCAAGACTTCTTATTGTGTGACAGCATACCTACTCTTGGTTCCCGTGACCCACGTGCGCGCTGCCGCCGGGCAGCCCCGGACGTACCTGATGTGTCCGCCGGAGCACTTCGCCGTCGAGTACGCGATCAATCCGTGGATGAACCCGGAGGACTTCCCAATAGGCTTCGAGCCGATTGGCACCGAGGTTCGTCGATGTTACGTGGGG
>NZ_JBHMIN010000061.1:0-32185 GCF_048060215.1 Micromonospora sp. LOL_021
AAGCTCTCCTCGCTCGCGCCGTAGTCGGCCTGCAGCCCGACCCACGGCGCGGCGGGCGGGACGGGGTACGGCTGTGGTGGTTCGGCGGTGCCGCCGCAGTGGTGCTCGCCGGTGGCCTGGTCGCCGTGCTGGTGCTGGTGCTCAGCGGCAACCCGGACCCGTTCGGCAGCCCGGATCCGCCGCCGGACGTCCGGCCGCCGCTGGCCCAGCTCTGCCCCGGCCCCAGCGCAGGACCGGGCGGGCAGCCCTCGCCAGCCGACCCGACGCCGGCTCCCGCGCTGCCCGAACCGACCGGGCCGCGTACCGTCGACCCGGACGCCGGCATCTCCTACACCGAGTACGGCGAACCGTGGCGGCCGTGGTCGACGGTGTGGAACGCCGGGGCGCTGCAGGTGCCGTACAAGGTGGGGCAGCACTTCGTGACCGAGGCGGACTACAACGGGTTCAGCGACTACCACGCGTCGATCCTGTCCGCCGCCGTGCCGGCCGCCGACAACGACGCGCTCTCCCTCGACCTGGAGTGCGTCGGACGGCAGGTGGCCGCCGACGTCCGTGCCGAGTACTACCCGCAGCCCAATCGGATGGATCTGATCCGCGACGAGCGGACCCCGATCGGTGGGCGACCCGCCTGGCTGACGGTGTTCCGGCTGCACTTCACCCAGCCCGGCCTGCAGGCCACCGACGAACTGGTGGCGGTCGCGTGTATCGACGTCGGACGCCCGACCGCGGCGGTGCTGTTCGTCTCCATCCCCGGCACCCACCGCCAGCTCGACTGGGTGGTCGACGACCTGTACGCATCCGTACGCGTCGAATGATCCGGCGGTGCGCCGAGGGCCGTCGCCGACAGGTTAGGGTCGGTCCGTGGCGCGTACAGTGCGGATCCCGGCGACCGCGTACCCGGTGGAGCGGTTCACCCTCCCCAACGGCCTGCGGGTGGTCCTGGCGCCCGACCGCAGCGCGCCGGTGGTCGGCGTCGCGGTCGTCTACGACGTCGGGATCCGGTCCGAGCCGCCGGGGCGTACCGGGTTCGCGCACCTGTTCGAGCATCTGATGTTCCAGGGTTCGGCGAACCTGGAGAAGCTGGCGCATTTCCGCCACGTGCAGGGCTCCGGCGGCACCTTCAACGGCAGCACCCACCTGGACTACACCGACTACTACGAGGTGCTGCCGAGCAACGCGTTGGAGCGGGCGCTGTTCCTGGAGGCCGACCGGATGCGCGGCCCACAGTTGACCGAGGAGAACCTGCGCAACCAGGTCGACGTGGTCAAGGAGGAGATCCGGGTCAACGTGCTCAACCGGCCGTACGGCGGGTTCCCCTGGCTGCGGCTGCCACCGG
Organism: Micromonospora sp. LOL_021; assembly: GCF_048060215.1. Lineage (NCBI taxonomy): Bacteria > Bacillati > Actinomycetota > Actinomycetes > Micromonosporales > Micromonosporaceae > Micromonospora > Micromonospora sp. LOL_021. The sequence goes on from NZ_JBHMIN010000061.1 coordinate 1,337, forward strand.
TGCTGTTCGACACCTTCCCCAACGCGCACGACGGCTATGGTTCCTTCGCCGATCTGGACAGCGCCACCGTCGGGGAGGCGGCAGAGTTCTTCACCCGCTACTACGCCAGCGGCAACGCGGTGCTCGCCGTCGCCGGTGACTTCGACGTCACCGCCGCGACCGGGCTGATCGAGCGGCACTTCGGTGACGTGCCGGCCCGGCCGGCGCCGGCCCGGCCCAGCTTCGCCGAGCCGGATCTGACCACCGAGCGACGTACCGCGTACCCCGATCCGCTGGCTCCGCTGCCGGCGGTGGCCGCCGCCTGGCGGGTGCCGGACCCGGTCGACGACCTGGCCGGCTACCTGCCGTACGTGGTGCTCGCCGAGGTGCTCACCGACGGTGACGCGGCCCGGCTGGTGGAGCGGCTGGTGCGGGGCGATCGTACGGTGACCAGCCTCGGCGGCTACCTGTCGTTCGAGGGGGAGCCGTTCGACGTACGGGACCCGTCGGCGTTGGTCCTGCAGGCGCACCTGCCGCCCGGCGGCGACGTCGGCAAGGTGCTCGGCGCGGTCGACGAGGAGCTCGACCGGCTCGCCGTCGACGGCTTCGCCCGGGGCGAACTGGCCCGGGTACAGGCCCGGATGGCCACCCACCTGCTGCGCGACACCGACGCGGTGCTCGGCCGAGGGCTGCGGATGGCGGTGCTGGAGCAGCAGCGGGGCACCCCCGAGCTGCTCAACGAGTTGCCGCGGATGCTCGGCACGGTCACCGAGGCACAGGTCCGTGCGGCCGCCGCCACCCTGCGCCCGCACCGGCGTGCCACGATCGAGGTCGTCCCCGGAGGAGCCCAGTGACCGCCGCTCCCGCCCGGAGGCCGTTGCCGCCGCTCGGACCGACCCGCCGACCGCCGCTGCCCAAGGTGGCCGAGCGGACGCTGGACAACGGGCTGCGGGTGATCGCCATCCGCCGGCCGTCGGTGCCGCTGGTGGAGATCCGGCTCCGGGTGCCGTTCGCGCGGGCCCCGCTGGCCAGGGCGACGGTGCTGTCGCAGACCCTGTTCTCCGGCACCGTCGACCGGTCCGGCGTGGAGTTGGCCGCCGAGCTGCAGGCGGTCGGCGGCGGTCTGTCCGCCGGGGTGGACGCCGACCGGCTGCTGGTCGCCGGTGCCGGGCTGGTAACCGGGCTACGGCGGATGCTCGAACTGCTCGGCGAGGTACTGACCGGGGCGACCTACCCGGCCGGTGAGGTGGCCATCGAGCGGGCCAGGCTGGCCGACCGGATCCAGGTGGCGCTGAGCCAGCCGGCGCACCTGGCCCGCGCCGCGCTGTCCCGGCGGATGTACGGCCGTCACCCGTACGCCGAGTCGGTTCCCGGGGTGGACCAGGTCCGCGCCGTCCGGCCGGCCGGGCTGCGCGCTCTGCACGCCGACCGGGTCCGGCCCACCGGGGCGCACCTGGTGCTGGTCGGCGACGTGTCACCTGCCCGGGCGTTGGACACCGCCGAGCAGGTGCTCGGCGGCTGGCCGGCCGGTGGCCGGCAGTTGACGCTGCCGGCGGCGCCCGCGCCGCGCCCGGCCCCGCTGCTGCTGGTCGACCGGCCCGGGGCGGTGCAGTCGTCGATGCGGATCGCGTTGCCGGCGGTGGATCGGCGGCACCCGGACCACGCCGCCCTGCAGCTGGCCAACATGGTGTTCGGCGGCTACTTTTCGTCCCGCTGGGTGGAGAACATCCGCGAGGACAAGGGCTACAGCTACGGCCCGTACTCGATGGTCGAACACTCGGTGGCCGGATCGGCGCTGATGCTCGCCGCTGACGTGGCGACCGAGGTGACCGCGCCCGCGTTGCTGGAGACCCTGCACGAGTTGGGCCGGCTCGCGGTGCTGCCGCCCGACGCCGACGAGCTCGAACAGGCCCGGCAGTACGCGGTCGGCAGCCTGCAGCTGGGCATGTCGACGCAGGCCGGGTTGGCCGGGGTGGCCAGCACCTACGCCGGGTTCGGCCTGCCGTTGGAGTTTCTCGCCGAGCACACCGCGCGGCTCGCCTCGGTGACCCGTGACGAGGTGGCGGCCGCCGCGACCCGCTACCTGGCACCAGCGCTGGCGATGGGGGTGGTGCTCGGCGACGTCGCGCGGATCGCCGGGCCGGTCGCCGCGTTGACCGAGGTCGAAACGTCCGACGCGTCGGTCACCGGCGTAGTCGGGCCTGGTGCGGCAGTGCCCGATGCCGCCGGGTGACACCTCCGTCGGGCCGGCCGCCGGTACGCAGCCGCCGCTGGCTCGCGCCGCGATGGACCGGGCGGCGCCGTACCGCCGGGATCCGCAGTGGCTGACGCGGGCCTGGCCACGTTCGCTGGTGCTGGTGGTGGACGGCGCGGCGGGCGGCCGGGCGATGGTGCGCGACGACGCCGACGGGACCACTCTGGTGCTGGTGCGTCCGGACCAGGCACCCGCCGTCGCGGTCCATGACCGCATTTTCATCGGTACGGTTGACGACGGCACCCCGGTCTTCGCGGTTGACGCCGTACCACCGTCGTCTGTGGCGGTGTCGTCGGTGGCTGAGCCGGAGCTGCGGTCGGTGACCGTCCGGGAGGTCGGCCAGCTGCTGTCGGACCGGGACGCCGGGCTGTTCACCACTGCAGCGGCGATGGTCAGCTGGCACGCCCGGCACCGCTACTCGGCGACGTCCGGTCTGCCGACCCGGGCAACCGACGGTGGCTGGTCCCGGGTGGACGAGGCCGGTACCCGGAGCTGGCCACGGACCGATCCGGCGGTCATCGTGCTGTTGACCGACGGCGGTTCCGGCCCGGACGGGCGGTGCCTGCTGGCCAACCACCACGCCCGGCGTGGGGACGGGGCCAGCCGGCTCTACTCCTGCCTGGCCGGGTTCGTGGAGCCCGGCGAGTCGGCCGAGTCGGCGGTCGCCCGTGAGGTGGCCGAGGAAGTGGGTCTGACGCTGACCGCGACGCGGTACGTCGGCAGCCAGTCCTGGCCGTTCCCGGGCACTCTGATGCTGGGCTACCTCGGCCGGGTCGACCCGGAGCAGCCGCTGCGGCCGGACCCGGAGGAGATCGTCCGGGCGCGCTGGTTCACCCGGGCCGAGGTGGCCGCCGGGCTGGCGGGAGAACGGCTCGATTCCGGCGACGGGTACCGGGTCCGGCTCGCGCCACCGGCGTCGATCGCGGCCTTCCTGATCCGCAACTGGGTGGAGGAGGCCACGCCGGACCCCGGCCGGTGACCGCCTCGCCGGACTCCACCGGGTGCGGGCCGGTCAAGTCTGTGCCGGTCAGCCGATCGGCGGGACCGGCACCACCTTCACCCGTTGCCGGCCGGAGCGGACCGGCCCGACGGTGGACAGTGCGCGGGCCAGGTGCATGGCCGCTTCGAGGTTCTCGGCGCAGACCGTCTGCCGGCGTGGCTCGGGTGCGGTCCGCTCGTCGCGAATGCGTTGGCCGGTGCGGACCGCGGCGATGAGTTCGTCGTGTGCCACCGCGCGGATCTCCGTGCGGACGATCAGGTATCGCATGAACGACTCCGAGCAACCGGTGACCTGGGTAGGACGGCCGATGGCTCAGGTCGGAAAGGCTCCTGCTGGAAATTCCATCGGTTGTCTCCGCAGGAGGAGAACCCGTTGTGGTGGCCGGTCAAACCTGACGAACGGATCGATCCTGATGGCCGTTCGGTCGAGGCGGTGCCAGGGTGGAGCCGGGTCGGGGGTCGAGCCGGGTCGGGGCGGCGATGGCCACCCGGCTCGACCTGCCGCACGGTGCCGGCGGTCAGACCAGGTCGAACTCGCCGTCCTTGGCACTGTCGATGAAGTCACGCCAGGTGGTGCGGTCGAACGACAGCACCGGCCCGCTGCGGTCCTTGCTGTCGCGCATCAGCACCGGTGCGCGGTGACCCGCCATCGCCCCGACCTCGACGCAGTTGGTGCTCTGGCTGCGGCTGCTCTTGCGCCAGGCGGGCGGGGTCGGACCGGGGACGCGCACGCTGGACTGATCTGCTGGGTTCATTCCTGCTCCTTGCTGGTCAAGCGGACCGGGCGGGCGGACCGTCGGTCAGTCCGGGATCGCCTGGCCGGTCCGGCGCGTGGTCCGCTCGTGCGGTCCACGCTGGATCGGCGGCCCGGCCGGTCGGCCGGGGCCTGCCCCGCCCGCGGCGGGCGGGGACAGCGGGGCAGGGGTGGTGGGGGAGGAGGGGGCGGCACCGTCGGGTACGGAGTCGAGCTCGGTGGCACCGGCGGCGACGTGCCGGGCCACGGCGTCGCTGAGCCAGTCGATCGACTCCTGCGGGCTGCGGGCGGCCTCGCAGAGCCAGTCGAAGACCTGGCCGTACCGTTCGAGCACCGGCACGTCGTTGACGATCATGTCGGCGGCGAGCGTCTCGATCGCCACCGCGCTCAGGTCCTCCGGGTCGGCGAAGTGGTAGATCGAGAACGCGGTCTCCGACAGGTACCAGGAGGCCACGGTGGCGCTGGGCGGCAGCACCCGCAGGGTGACGTTGGGCAGCTGCGCCATGGTGAGCAGATGCTTCAACTGCGCCACCATCACATCGGGCGGGCCGCAGCGCAGGCTGACCGCCGCCTCCTCCAGCACTGCGGTGTACTTCGGTGCCCCGTTCTCGCGCAGCAGCATCGACTGCCGGGACTGCCGGGCCGCGACCTCGGTGTCCGGGTCGTCGGCGTTGCGTTTCTGCTTTGCGGTCCGGTGGTTGGTCGCCTTCTGCAGGATCGTCCGGCGCCCGGCGGCACGCTCGTCGACCATCTCCACCAACGGTCGCGCCGAGAGGATGCGCACCTTCGCGTAGGCGGAGGTCTGCAGCAGGCCCGGGATGATCACCGCGCCGTACTCCTGGATCTCGGTGCAACCAGCCTCCAACTCGGCGTACGCCCGTTGGAGGCTGGTCATCACCGCGTACGAACTGAGAAAGGCCCGGGTGTTGCCGGCGTCGCGGGCGATGCCGACCAGATCGTCGCGTTCGGTGCCGGTCACGCCGTACAGGTCGAGCAGGTCCATCACGTCGCCGACCCCCGGCCGACTGCGCCCGTTCTCGAGCCGGGAGAGCTTGGACGCGGACGCCCACTTCACCCGTTCGATCACCTGCTCACCGGTCAGTCCGGCGTGTTCCCGCAGCCGCCTCAGCTCGCTGCCGAGGCGGCGACGACGCAGGTTCGGGCTCGGTATGGGCTGCTCGGGCTCCTCGGGCTGCACCGGAAACCACCCCCGATCCGTTTGGTGACCGCCAATGTCGCGGCGATGTGGGTCACGGCCCGAAACAGTATGGCCCGATTGCTGCCTCGGTGGGGTCCTCTGGTGGGCGTGTTAGCCAAATGCGACGTTGTGCACGGCGGCGGACGGACCGTGAGTGCGACTCAGCTCGCCGCGAGGTCGCTGAGCCGCTGCCGAACCTGAACAATACTCGGATTCGTCAATGCCGAACCGTCCGGGAAACGGACCGTCGGCACCGTCTGATTGCCGCCGTTGACCCCCATCACGTACGCGGCCGCCTCGGTGTCCTGCTCGATGTCGACCACCTCGTACGGAATCCGCTCCCGGTCGAGCTGCGACTTGAGCCGGTGACAGTAGCCACACCAACTGGTCGAATACATGGTCAGCATCAGCAGGTCCTCCGCGGTCGTCGGGCCACGGCGGGCGCTCGCCCGCCGGGTCGCCGGCCCCGGGCGGTGCCGGGGCACAGAACTTCCGGCCCGGGCGGCACCCGGGCTAGCCGGTGCAACGTCGCGCGAGGCTGCGATGATTCCTACCCGTGGCGGCCGACATCAACTCAGACCCAGGACCAGGCCGAGTGCTCAGCGGGCTGGACCCGGAGCAGCGTACGGCGGTGACCGCTCCGGCGGTACCGGTCTGCATCCTGGCCGGCGCCGGCACCGGAAAGACCCGGGCGATCACCAGCCGGATCGCCTACCGGGTGCTGTCCGGCGAGATCGCCGCCCGGCACGTACTGGCGGTCACCTTCACCGCGCGGGCCGCCGCCGAGATGCGGGCCCGCCTCGGCGCGCTGGACGTGGGCGGGGTGCAGGCACGGACGTTCCACGCTGCGGCGCTGCGCCAGGTCCGCTACTTCGCGCCCCGGCTGCTCGGCGGCCGGGAGATGCCGGAGCTGCTGGACAGCAAGGTCCGGCTGGTCACCCTCGCCGCAGGTCGGGTCGGGGTGCGCACCGACCGGGCCGCCGCCCGGGACCTGGCCGGTGAGATCGAGTGGGCGAAGTCGTCGATGGTGGAGCCGTCCGAGTACGCCGTCGCGGCGGCGAAGGCGCTGCGGGAGACCCCGCACGAGCCGGCCAAGGTGGCCGAGGTGTACGCCGGGTACGAGCAGATCAAACGCGGCAACGGCGTGATCGACTTCGAGGACGTGCTGCGGGCGGCGATCTGGGGCATCGAGGAGCACCCGGACGTCGCCGAGCAGGTCCGGGCCCAGTACCGGCACTTCGTGGTGGACGAGTACCAGGACGTCAACCCGTTGCAGCAGCGGCTGCTCGACGCCTGGCTGGGGGAGCGGGACGACCTGACCGTGGTCGGCGACGCGAGTCAGACGATCTACTCGTTCACCGGGGCCACGTCGGCGTACCTGGTCGACTTCGCCCGCCGGCGCTCGGCGGCGGTGGTGGTGCGACTGGTCCGCGACTACCGGTCGACGCCGCAGGTGGTGGGGCTGGCCAACACGGTGATCAGGCAGGCCCGGGGCACCGAGGCGCGGCTGCGGCTGGAGCTGGTCGGCCAGCGCGAACCCGGCCCGGAGCCGGACGTACGGATCTTCACCGACGAGCCGGCGGAGGCGGCGGCGGTCGCGGCGCGCTGCGCCGAACTGATCGCGGCGGGTACGCCGGCTGCCGAGATCGCCGTGCTGTTCCGGACCAACGCCCAGTCCGAGGCGTACGAGAAGGCCCTCGCCGAGGCGGCGGTGCCGTACGTGGTGCAGGGCGCGGAGCGGTTCTTCGAACGCGCCGAGATCCGGCAGGCGATGGTCGCGCTGCGCTCGGCGGTCCGGTCGACGCCCGGGGAGACCCCGTTGGTCGAGGCGGTCACCGCCGGGCTCGCCGCAGTGGGCTGGACCCCGGACCAGCCGCCGCCCGGCGGGGCGGCGCGGGAACGCTGGGAGGCGCTCGCCGCGCTGGTCCAGCTGGCCGAGGAGTTCGGCGCCCAGCCGCTGCTGGTGCCGGTGGGCCAGGCGGCGGTCAGCGAACGTCCGGTCCCGCTCGCCGACTTCTGCGCCGAGCTGCAGCGGCGGGCGGCGGCGCAGCACGTGCCGACGGTCGCCGGGGTCACCCTCGCCTCGCTGCACTCGGCCAAGGGGCTGGAGTGGGACGCGGTCTTCCTGGTCGGGCTCGCCGACGGGACGCTGCCCACCACGTACGCCCGGACGGCCGAGCAGCTGGAGGAGGAGCGCCGGCTGCTCTACGTCGGGGTGACCCGGGCCCGGCAGTGGCTGTGGCTGTCCTACGGTGCCGCCCGGTCGCCGGGCGGGCGGGCCCGCCGGCCCTGCCGGTTCCTGCCGCAGTTGGACCGCTCGGGCGGTGGTGCCAGCGGCGCTGGGCGCGGCGGTCCGGCGGCGGGCCGCTCCGGCGAGCGCCGACGCGGCCAGCCGGTCTCCTGCCGGGTCTGCGGAACCACGTTGCTGGCCGGCGTCGACCGCAAGCTGGGCCGGTGCGCCACCTGTCCGTCGGACCTGGACGAGGAGCTGCTGGACCGGCTGCGGTCGTGGCGGTCGCGGGTATCCGGCGAGCAGCGGGTGCCGGCGTACGTGGTGTTCACCGACGCGACCTTGCTGGCGATCGCCGAGCGGCGGCCCGGCAGCGACGCCGAGCTGCTGGCGATCGTCGGGATCGGGCCCCGCAAGCTGGGGCTCTACGGCCCGTCGGTGCACGCTCTGGTGGGCGGCGCGGCCGTAGATGATCTTGACTGGCAAAAAAGTTCGGAATCCGACCCGGAAAATGGTTTGCCCCCGGCGTCGCAAGAGGCTTAGCCTCAGGTCACACCTCGCGGGCAGTGGGCGTTCTCGCTGCTCCGTCGGGGTGGAGGGTTTTTCCGTGACGAGTCCAGGCAGGAGGTGACGACGGTGCTGAGCTACGAGATTCCCGCGCTGTCGACGCTGACCGCTGCCTGCGCTCCGACGGTCGGTGGCTATCTGGCCGCCGTCGCGCCCACCGGTCACTCGGCAGGGGTGCACCAGGTCCAGACCCAGATCCAGGTCGAGCAGACCCACCAGCGCCAGCTCGCCGTGCCGACCACGGTGCCTGCCGGCGCGACCGGGCAGCACCGCACGGTCACCGGGTGGGCCGGCGTCGACCAGGGCTGGGTCCGGCTCCGGGGTGCGTCCGTAGTCGCGACGACCACTGGCACCAGTGGCTCCGAAGGCAGCATCCGCACCACCGTCCCGGCGGTCAAGAAGCCGTTCATGGATGCTGCCCGCGGTGTTCCCCCTCGAGGAAGGCCGGTCTGACACCAGACCACACCGGCTCACCTCGAGGCCGCGGAACCCGTAACCGGGATCCGCGGCCTTAGTTTTTGCCGCCACACAGGTACGAGCAAGTCGGAAGCGATCCACGAGATCGAAGCGAAAGAAAGAGGTGACCGGGCGATGAGTCTGGCGTTTGCCACTCTCGACCGCAGCGTCAACCAGTCGGGGTGCCGGCCGGCCGGAACGGGCCAGCCGGACGTCGTGGCGGAGCTGCCGTGCCGGAAGTTCGACCCTGACCTGTGGTTCTCCGACTCCCCGACGGAGCTGGAGCTGGCCAAGTCGCTCTGCGTGGACTGCCCGCTGCGGGTGGAGTGCCTCGCCGGGGCGATCGAGCGGGCCGAGCCGTGGGGCGTCTGGGGCGGCGAGATCTTCGAGCGGGGGGCGGTCGTGCCGCGCAAGCGGCCCCGGGGCCGGCCACGCAAGGAGGACCTGGCCCGCGACGCCGCCCTGCGGGGCGAGGTCGAGGCACGCCTGGCGGCCAACGGAGTCGCCGGCTCCCGCGGCACCGTCCGGCTGGCGGCCTGACATGCATCGGATCACGTCGACCACCGGCCGGGCGCCGGCACAGACAACCCACACCGCAGCACCGACCATCACCGGAGAAACCGTCATGCACTTGCTCTACGAAGCGCTCTCCCGGGCGCGAATGCAACCGCCTCAGGCCGGCACCGCGCGTACTGAGGCACCCCGATCCGCCCGCACCATAGCCATGCAGGCCCGGCATACCTGGGCCCGCAGCCTGAGCGGGCGCTGACCGAGCCCGGTCCCCGCTGAACACAGCGGGGACCGGGTACTACTCCACCACCCGTCCGTGCGGGTCAGCCCGTCGGGGCGAAGCCCGGCAGCCAGCGCCGCACCACGTCCCGGTACCGGGCCCGGGCCTCCAGCTGGCTGAGCACCCCGATCGAGCCGAGCGTCACCCGGTGGATCAACAGGTAGGACGGCGGCAGGTTGAGATGCCGGCTCAGCTGGTAGGCCGGCGACTTCGGGTTGGCCAGCCGGGCCGCCTCGTCGCGCAGCCATTGCCGGGTGAACTGGAACTCCTCGGCCGCCAGCGGCGCCAGCATCGGCAGCAGGAAGTCGAGCACCGCCGGGGCGTCGATCGGGTCGTCCGGTTTGATGAAGCCCTCGTCGCGCAGCCCGGCCACCACCGCGTCGGCATCCCCATCGAGCGCCAGCCGGACCAGCCGGCCGATCGGCTCGGGATGCCCGCCGGGCAGCCGGGCCACGGCGCCGAAGTCGACCACGCCGAGCCGGCCGTCGTCGAGCAGCCGGAAGTTGCCCGGATGCGGGTCGGCGTGCAGTAGCCCGGCCCGGGCCGGCGCGGAGAAGTGCAGCACCGCCATCAGCAGCCCGGCCCGGTCGCGTTGGTCCGCCGTACCGGAAGAAATGATCTTCGAGAGCGCGACGCCGTCGATCCATTCGGTGACCAGCACCCGGGGCGCGGCGGCGAGCACCGCCGGCACCATGATCTGGTCGTCGCCGGCGTACGCGGCGGCGAACGCCCGCTGCGACTCGGCCTCCAGCTCGTAGTCCAGCTCCTCGGCCAGCCGGTCCCGCAGCTCGTTGAGCAGCGGCTTGATGTCCAGCCCGGGTTGGATGGCCCGGAACATGGTGCTCAGCCGGGACAACTGCTTGAAGTCGGCGAGCAGCGCATCGCCGGCCCCCGGATACTGCACCTTGACCGCCACCGGCCGGCCCGCTGCGGAGCCGTCGCGCCACACCGCCCGGTGCACCTGGCCGATGCTGGCCGCGGCGGCCGGCCGATCGTCGAACTCGACGAACCGTTCCCGCCAGTCGGCGCCGAGCTGCTCGGCCAGCACCTTGTGCACCGATCCGGCGGGCAACGGCGGGGCGGCCTCCTGCAGCTTGGTCAGGGCCTGGCGGTACGGTGCGGCGAGCTCCTCCGGCAGCGCCGCCTCGAACACCGACAGCGCCTGCCCCGCCTTCATCGCACCACCCTTGAGCTGCCCGAGTACGCTGAACAGTTGCTCAGCGGTGCGTTCCTGGATCTCGGTTGAGATCACGTCGGAGGCGAGCCCGGTGACCCGCTTGCCCAGCCCCAGGACGGTGCGGCCGGCGAAGCCGATCGGCAGCGCGGCGAGTTTGGCGGTCCTGGACACGGCCCAGCGCGGGATTTCGGTCACCTGGCCATTGTTACCGACGATCGCGGACCGTGACCCCTCCCTGAGCGTGGCTCATGCCACCTGCCCGCTGAGCGTGGCCCACGCCGTCGGCGGGGCTCCGCCCGGGTGTGCAGCGGCGCGGGCGGCGGCGGTGACAGGGGCAACCCTGGTGGGCCGGCCAGGCCCGGCGCCGGAGCCGGGCCGGGGCGTGCACCTCGACCGCCGCCCCGATCGTCTCCGGGCTCCCACCGTCGACGAACGCCAGGATCTCGGCCGTGCCGACACTCACCGCGGCCAGCAGGGTCGCCGAGTCGCAGATCGTCGCCGGGCCGATCGCGCACAACTGGGACGCCAGCTGCGGCCAGCCCGGATCCCGGTCCCGACGGTGCAGGTCCAGGCAGTTCAGACACGGGGTGCCGGTCGGCGGCACGAGCGGGCCGACGACCGGCGTCCGATCCCGGATGTCGACCAGCAGGTGGGCCTGCCGGTGCCGGGCGTAGCTCGCGGCGAGCAGGTTGGCCGGCCGGTCGGCGCCGAGCAGCACCGTCAGGGTGGCCTGGCCGCGCCGTACCGGGCGGGTCTCGACCCCGGGAACGGCCTGGCTGACGGCGCCGGCGACGGCTTCGCTGGCATCGCGCGTACCGGCCAGGTCGATGGCGACGTGGCCGATCCCCGCCTCGGCCACCGCGACGGCCAGCGGCCGGGCCAGCCGGCCCCGGCCGGTCAGCACGATCCGGGCGGCGGCGCGCCGCCGCAGGATCTGCGCCGGGGTGCCGGGAAGTTCGTCGCGGCGCAGCGCCAGGGCGGTCGCCTCGGCGGTCAACCGGTGCCGGGCGTGCTCCGGCAGGTTCGCTGGCAGCAGGGTGTGCGCGCCGACGATCAGGCCCCGGGCGATCAGCATGTCCAGCAGGTGCCGGGCCTGGTCGGCCGGGACGCCGAGCCGGGCGGCGTGGTCCAGTACGGCGCGGGTCGACCGGCTGCCGTCGAGCAGGTCGAGCAGCCGGGACAGCGCCGGGTCGGCGAGGTCGAGCAGTACGGCGTGCGCCGGATCCGAGCCGAGCTGCAGGGTGTCGCGGTCCCGCCAGAGGCGGGCCAGGCCGGGCAACAGAGTCGGCCTGAGCAGGGGATTGGTGGGCATGGACAACAGACTGTCACCGTAACGAAACGCTTGTTGGATCGTTGTCCACAGCCTGTGTCCCGCGTATCCTCGGTTATCCACAGGTTCCGGCGAGTTTTCCACAGCCCGGTCGGTGTGGCGTCGCGGCTCGGACATGACGCAGCGTGTAGTGGTGCGCAACCGGCTGTTGGTGGTGGTGTGCGGTGGCCGTGCGCGTCGAAGGGGCGGCTCCAGCCGCCCCTTCGACGCAGCACCCCGAGTCAGACCTTGGCTTTGCCCAAGATCCGGTTGACTGTTGTGCCGCAGACCGGGCACTTGCCCTTGGCCATGTTCATGCCGGTCTTCGACACCTCGACGGTGCCCTCGAAATCGCGCTTCTCCTTGCACTTCACGCAGTAACCGTTGTAGGTCTGGGCCTGGTCGGCCACGGTGCCCCTCCTCGTCTCCTCGCCGGGTGGTTGCAGACCCGGCGTGCACCCGCTCGCGGCCACCTTCGGCGGCGCCGCGCGCTGGGATTTCTCCGCGGCCACTGTTGACCGCCGGTCCGCGGACCCTACCCAGGACTGGGCGGTTCCATGTCAACAATTCACCGACACTGTGAGTAAGTCGACGTCGAGAGTGTGCATGCCGCAATAGATCGGATAAGTCAGATTCGCAGTGACACGCCGGGAGAAGATCCGCAGGTGGTCACCGGCCGGGGGGGTGGAGGTGAAAACTTCTTCGTGATCGCCTACGGTGACCCTGAGCGGCTCGGGCGCGACGTACGGCGGTCGATCGGTAACTTTTTTCGCGACAATCGGCCCCAAAAGGGGTGATTCACCCTCGCTACACCGTGTTGCCTCTTGCGTTCCCCTGGTCAGTACGGATTAGCGTGCCATCGTGAGCGAAACCCGGGGCTGCGCGGGCCGCTGATGGCAGGGGCGCGTAAGCCGGTCGTCGAGGTGCGGCGCAGCCAGCGCCGACGCCGGACGGTGTCCGCGTACCGGGAGGGCGAACGCGTCGTCATCCTCATCCCGGACCAGTTTTCCCGGGCCGAGGAGACGGAGTGGGTGGACCGGATGCTCGCCCGGCTGGCGGCCCGGGAGGAACGCCTCCGTCGGTCGGACAGTGAGTTGGTCGGCCGGGCCCGCCGGCTGGTCGACCGGTACCTGCCGGAACACGCCCGGGTGGTGGTCCCGGCGAGCGTCCGGTGGGTGACCAACCAGAACAGCCGCTGGGGGTCGTGCACCCCGGCGGACCGGACAATCCGGATATCCCACCGGATCCAGGAGATGCCGGACTGGGTTATCGACTACGTCCTGCTGCACGAGTTGGCGCATCTGGTCGTACCGAGCCACAACGCCCGGTTCTGGGAGCTCGTCGGCCGCTACCCGAAGGCGGAACGGGCCCGCGGCTATCTGGAAGGGGTGGCGGCGGCCAGCGGCTTCGTCCTGGCTGACTGACCGACCCTGGTACGCCCGGACCTGCCGCGTGCGCCCGACCCTGCCGCGTGCGCCGCCGCTAGAGTGGGCCAGATGCGCCGTGCCGTGGTCATCCTCCTGCACCCGGTCGACTGGTCCCCGCCCGGCACCGACCCAGCCAGCTGGCGGGCCGCCCTGGCCGAGGACCTGGTCGACCTGCTTGCGACCCTGAGCCAGGTGGAGCCGGCGATCGCCGCGACCGAAGCCGACCTGCCGTTGGCCAGCTCGATCGCCTGGCCCGACATGCCGATCCACCCGTTGTCGGAGATCTCGGTCAACGCGGCGCTGGCCGCCGTCGCATCGGACGGCTTCGACCAGGCTGCGGTGCTCGCCGCCGACGCGCCGGACCTGCCCGGCCTGCTGATCGGCAAGCTGCTGCGGCCGATCACCACCCGGCCGGTGGCGGTGGCACCGGCCGGCGGCGACGGCGGGGGACTGCTTGGCGTGGCGGCCCAACTGCCCGCGCCGGGCTGGCTGCCGACGCTGGACCTCGCCGCCGATCCGCAGGCCGTCCGGGCGGCGGCGGCGCACCCGGGACAGGTAGCGGTGACGCCGTCCTGGCGTCGGCTGCGCGGCCCGGCGGACGTGGCGGCCCTGAACCCGGCCGTCGAAGGCTGGGAGACCACCCGCGCGCTGCTGACCGCCGGCTGAACCAGGCCGGTCGGTCAGCGGGCCCGTCGTACTCAGCGGGCCCGTCGTGCTCACCGGGCCCGTCGTGCTCACCGGGCCCGTCGCGCTCAGCGGGGGCCGTCGGTCGGCGGCTCCGGCGGTTCCGGCTGCTGCGGCGGGTCGCCGCCGAAGTCGATGTCACCGAGGTCGAAATCGGTCTTCGCCTGGGCGAACGCCTCCGGGTCGGCGAAGTCGTCGTCCGATGGCAGCAGGTCGGGGTGGCTCCACAGCGCGTCCCGGCCGTCGATCCCCCGGTGGGTGTCCAGCGCGGCCCACAACGCGGCCGCCTCGCGCAGCCGGCGGGGCCGCAGCTCCAGCCCGACCAGCGCGGCGAAGGTCTGCTCCGCCGGCCCGCCGGCCGCCCGCCGCCGCCGGAACGCCTCGGCCAGCTTCACGACGTTCGGCAGCCGCTCCCCGGCGGCGCTGTCGACGACGTGACACACCCAGCCCTCGATCAACGCCAGGACCGTCTCGATCCGGGCCAACGACGCCTGTTGGGCGGGGGTGTCCTCCGGAGTGAAGATCCCCTCCATGGCGATCTCCTGCATCGACTCCGGATTCATCGGGTCGACCCGGCCGAGGGCGTCCTCGATCGCCTCCCGGTTGACCGTGATTCCGGACGCGTAGGTCTCCACCGCAGCCAGTACGTGCCCCCGCAACCACGGCACGTGCTCGAAGAGGCGCTGGTGGGCTGCCTCCCGCAGGGCCACGTACAGCCGGACCTCCTCCTCGGGCAGCTCCAGGCCGGACCCGTACGCCCGGATGTTGGCCGGCAGCAGCGCGGCGGTGCCGGCCGGGCCCAGCGGCAGCCCGATGTCGCTGGCCGACAGCACCTCGGTGGCGAGCGAGCCGAGCGCCTGGCCGAGCTGACCGCCGAACAGGGCCCCGCCGAGAGTGGTCATCATGGCGTGCATCGGGCCGAGCTGGCTGCGGGCCTCCGGCGGTACGAGGTCGCCCATGGCGCCGACCATCCGACCGGCCACCGGGTCGCAGAGCTTGCGCCACACGTCGAGCGTCCGGTAAATCCACTCGTTGCGGTTCCACGCCGCCGACGTGCGGATCCCGGACGGGAACGTCGACGACGACTCCAGCCACAGGTCGGCGACGCGCAGCGACTCCTCGACGGTGTGCCACTCGTGCGGGTTGACCGACGGGTCACCCTCGGCGGCGAGTTGGCTGGCCGCCACCTGCCGGGCCAGGTCCCAGTTCACCGGGCCGCTGCCCGGAGCGGCGAGCAGCTGCTGCAGCTGCGCCATGAACTGCTGCATCTGCCGTGGGTCGTTGGGGTCCGGAGGCTGGCCGCCAGGAAGCTGGAAACCGAACGGAGTATCAGGCACGCCCTCCACGGTACGCGGGCCACCGGCCGCAACGCCGCCGGTGCGTTCCGCTCAGCGCGAAGCGCCGCGGCGCAGGCGCGACGCCGTCGCCCAGCTGCGCGGTCTGCGCCGGTACGCGGTCCGCGTCGTAGGCGCGACCGCAGTCGGTACGCTCAGGCGCATGAGACGTCGCGGTGTCACGGTCATCCTCGGCGCGCTACTCACCGCACTGCTCGCCTACGCCGTGCTCGCCGCCCCGGTCCCGTACGTGGTGCTGGGCCCCGGCCCGACGGTCGACACGCTCGGCACCGACGACGGCGAGGACGTCATCCAGATCACCGGGACCGACACCTCGACCTCGGCCGGGCAGCTGCGGCTCACCACCGTCGGCGTGCGCCCCAACGTGGGGCTGCGGGAGGCGGTCGCCGGCTGGCTGAGCGACTCCGAGGCGGTCGTGCCGTACGAGGTGATCTACCCGCCGGGGCAGACCCAGGAAGAGGTCGAGGAGCGCAACGCCGAGGACTTCGCGGCGTCGCAGACCAGCGCCGAGACCGCGGCGCTGCGCCAGCTCGGCTACCCGGTGCAGGTGCTGGTGAGGGCGGTCACCCCGGACGGGGCGTCGGTCGGGCTACTCGACGTCGACGACGTGATCACCTCGGTCGACGGCACGCCGGTCAGCTCGGCGACCCAGCTGACCGAGCTGATCCGGGCCGAGCCGGAAGGCAGCACGCTGACCATCGGCTACACCCGCGACGGCCAGTCGGCCACCGCCGAGATCACCACCCGGGCCAGCGATGGCGGCCCACCCCGGATCGGCATCGAGATCGCCGAGGAGCAGCCCAGGCCGTTCGAGCTGACCATCGACCTCGACGAGATCGGTGGGCCGAGCGCCGGGCTGATGTTCGCCCTCGGCATCATCGACAAGCTGGAACCCGAGGACCTCACCGGCGGCAAGATCATCGCGGGGACCGGGACCATCGACAACGAGGGCAACGTCGGCGCGATCGGTGGTATCCCGCAGAAACTGGTCGGCGCCAAGGACGCTGGCGCGGTCGCCTTCCTCGTCCCGCAGGCCAACTGCGCCGAAGCGGTCGCGAACGCCGTACCCGACCTGCCGCTGCTGCGGGTTGCCACCCTCGACGAGGCGCTCGACGCGCTGGCCCGGCTGCGGGCCGGCGAGAAGCCGACGCTCTGCGGCAGCGACTGACACCCCGGTCAGGTCCACCTCAACCGGCCTTGAGGTGGACACACCCCGTAGTCTTGGTGCCTGATCGCCCAGCGGATCACACCAACGTGCGGAGTACCTAGTCGTGGTCATGCGTAGCAGCCCAATGCCCGGAATGAGCCGACGTGGCCGGGTCACCGTCGGCGTACTCATCGGGATCTTCCTTCTGTTCACCCTGCTCGGCTGGGGGGTGAACGCATGGACCGACTGGTTGTGGTTCGAGGAGGTGGACTACACCCAGGTCTTCACCGGCGTGCTGTTCACCCGGCTGCTGCTGTTCGCGGCGGTCGGCCTGGCCATGGCACTGGTGGTCGCGGCCAACCTGTGGCTGGCGTACCGGCTGCGGCCGGCGCTGCGGCCGCACTCGCCGGAACAGGTCAGCCTGGAGCGCTACCGGATGCTGCTCAGCCCCCGGATCGGCATCTGGATCACCGCGGCCGCGGCCCTGGTCGGCGTCTTCGCCGGACTGTCCGCGCAGAACCGGTGGAGCCAGTGGCTGCTGTTCCGCAACTCCCAGGAGTTCGGCGTCACCGACCCGGAGTTCGGCATCGACATCGGCTTCTACGTCTTCGAGTACCCGTTCCTGCGCTACCTGCTCGGCCTGGCGTTCACCGCCGTGGTGCTGTCGGTGATCGGCGGGCTCGCCGTGCACTACCTCTACGGCGGCGTACGGCTGCAGGGCATCGGCGACCGGATGACCACCGCCGCGCGGGCCCACCTGACCACGCTGGTCGCCGTCTTCGTGCTGCTCAAGGCGGTCGCGTACGTGCTGGACCGGCGCGGCATGCTGCTGGAGTACAACGAGCAGGCGCGCATCTACGGCGCCGGCTACGCCGACATCAACGCGCTGCTGCCGGCGAAGGAGATCCTGGCGTACATCTCGATCGTGGTGGCGATCGCGATCATCGTGTTCTCCAACGCGGTGATGCGCAACCTGGTCTGGCCGGGCATCTCGCTGGCGCTGCTCGGCATCTCCGCCGTGGCGATCGGCGGCATCTACCCGTGGGCGGTGCAGACCTTCGAGGTCAACCCGAGCCTGCGGGACAAGGAATCGGCGTTCATCGAACGCGGCATCGTCGCCACCCGGGAAGCGTTCGGGCTGGACATCAGCCAGCAGACGCCGTACCCGGCAACGAACCTGACCCCGCCGGAGAGCCTGGCCACCGACACCGCGGTGGTGCCCAACATCCGGCTGCTCGACCCGCAGCTGGTCTCCGAGACCTACACCCAGCTGCAGCAGGTGCGTGGCTTCTACGACTTCGGCACCAAGCTGGACATCGACCGCTACACCATCGACGACGAGACCCAGGACTACGTCGTCGGCATGCGGGAGATCAACTACGGCGAGCTGACCGAGCAGCAGAGCAACTGGATCAACCGGCACACCGTCTTCACCCACGGGTACGGCATGGTCGGCGCGCCGGCCAACCGAGTGGTCTGCGGCGGGCAGCCGTACTTCGTCTCCGGCTTCCTCGGCGACCAGGCCCAGGAGCAGTGCTCCTCGTCGACCGAGGAGATCCCCGTCGAGCAGCCGCGGATCTACTACGGCGAGCAGATGGACGGCACCGACTACGCCATCGTCGGCTCGCCCGGCGACAGCAACGTCGAGTTCGACCGGCCGACCTCCAGCGGCGGCGAGCAGTACTACACCTACACCGGAACCGGTGGGGTCGAGGTCGGTTCGTTCGGCCGCAAACTGCTGTACGCCATCAAAGAGCAGGAGACCAACTTCCTGCTCTCCGAGGCGGTCAACGAGAACTCCAAGCTGCTGTACATCCGCAACCCGCGGGACCGGGTGGAGAAGGTCGCCCCGTTCCTGACCATGGACGGCGACCCGTACCCGGCGGTGGTCGACGGCCGGATTCAGTGGATCGTCGACGGCTACACCACCTCGGCGACGTACCCGTACTCGGAGCGGGTGAACCTGCAGGCGGAGACCGCCGACGAGCTGACCGGCCAGGGTACCTTCGTGCTGGCCCGGGAGAACGTCAACTACATCCGCAACTCGGTCAAGGCCACGGTCGACGCGTACGACGGCACCGTCCGGCTCTACGAGTTCGACGAGAACGACCCGGTGCTCAAGGCGTGGAACGCGGCGTTCGGCGGCGACCTGGTCATCCCGAAGGACGAGACGCCGCAGGAGCTGGTCGCCCACTTCCGCTACCCGGCGGACCTGTTCAAGGTGCAGCGCAACCTGCTGGCCCGCTACCACGTCACCAACCCGGCCGAGTTCTTCTCCGGGCAGGACTTCTGGGAGGTGCCGAACGTCCCGGACTCGCCGGACAGCGGGGTCAAGCAGCCGCCGTACTACCTGATGACCCAGCTGCCGGAGCAGGACGAGCCACGGTTCCAGCTGACCTCGGCGGTGACCCCGGCCGGCCGGCAGAACCTGGCCGCGCTGATCTCCGGGTCGTACGTCGACGGGCAGCCGCGGCTGCAGGTGCTGGAGTTGCCCGACCAGACGGCGATCTCCGGCCCGGTGCAGGTGCACCAGCGGATGACCAACAACGCGGCCATCCGGCAGCAGCTGAACCTGCTGTCGTCGAACCAGGCCCAGGTGCAGTACGGCAACCTGCTGTCGCTGCCGTTCGGCAACGGCATGCTCTACGTCGAGCCGGTCTACGTGAAGAGCAACCAGACCAACGCGTACCCGCTGCTGCAGCGGGTGCTGCTCTCCTACGGTGACGGCGGCTCGTACGTGGTGCTCGCCAACAGCGTGCAGGACGGCATCCGGCAGCTGATCGAGCAGGCCGAGGAGGGCGGTGCGCCGACGACCCCACCGGAGGGTGAGGGCGAAGGTGAGGGTGAGGGCGAGGAGCCCGGCGGCACCCCGAGTCCGACGCCGTCGACCCCGGTCGACCCCGGCCTGGTGACCCCGGAGCTGCAGGCGGCCGCCGCCGAGGTCAGCGCCGCGATCGACGAGGCCCGCGCCGCGCAGGCGGCCGGTGACTTCCAGCGGTACGGCGAGGCGCTGGCCCGGCTGGACGCTGCGATGACGGCGTTCCAGGCGGCGCAGCAGGCGGCCGGGGTGGGTGGCGCCCAGCCGCCGTCCACCGATCCGTCGCCGGGCGCTGATCCGTCGCCGACCGGCTGACGCCAAACCGACTGACGTCGACCGGCCTCGGTGATCCTGACTTGTCCGCCTTTGTGGGTGGGTCAGGGCGGGATCACCGAGGTCAGTCGGTCAGTACGGGGGTCGTTTTGCGGCGGGCTGACGGTATGCGCTAGGGTTAACTCATCGCCGCGGGGTGGAGCAGTTCGGTAGCTCGCTGGGCTCATAACCCAGAGGTCGCAGGTTCAAATCCTGTCCCCGCTACCACGGTGAACGGCCCGCCAGGGATTCCCTGGCGGGCCGTTTAGCGTCTGCTGCTCGGGCCTTTCCGGGCTGGCTGCTCGGCCGACCGGCCCGGCGATCAGCTTGCTGCCTCCCACAGCCACGTCTGGATCAGTTGCGGGTCGCCCTGTTCGACCGTGAGCTGATTGCCGACACCATGATCGGACAGGAACAGCCCATCAGCTGTGGACTCCATGTCGGACTGGAGAGCGCGGCCGCGAGTACGGCGGCCAGCAACAAGCGGTGTGTCATCACCCGAACAGCCTTGTCCGACAACTGCCCGTGAGTCATCGGCGGCAGAGGGTATGTTCGCCATTCGTCGATTGCGGGCGTTCTGTCCCGGTCCGTCGGCTCACCGGCTCCCCATGTCGTCTTCCCGAGGCGACCGGTCGTGCGGCTTGGTCTGCTCGACGGCGGGCGGACCGGCCTGCCGGGGTACTTCGATCCGGGGCAGGATCATCGTGGCGGAGACGTCGTCGGGCTGGTCGTCGACCGACCGGCTGGCCAGATGCGCCGCCAGCAGCGCTCGTGGGATCTCCATGGTGATGTCCCCGGCCCGGTCCGGACCACGTACCTCCTCGACCGTCGGCGGTCCGCCGTCGCTACCGCTGTCACCCGTGGGCACCGGGTGGGAACGCCGGCGGAGGTCACGGCGCCACAGCGCGACCGGTAGCAGACAGATCAGCAGCGCCACGCCGGGCCAGAGCAGCGACGGCAGGCTGGCGTAGTCGCGGGCAACGGCGACCCCGACCGCTGCGGCGAGCACCGCCAACCAGCCCAGGTGCGCCCGGAACGTGTACAAGCCGTCGCTGCTGCTGTGCGCCCCCTTCGGGGTGACCACGAACCGGGCCGGCCGACGCAGCAGCGTACTGACGAGCTGCCCGGCGTAGATCGGTGCCGAGATGATCGACATCAGCATGCCCTTGAGCCCGCGGGAGCCGGGTGCCTCGTACGGGCTGACGTTGTACCGCCGGTTGTGCAGGTAGAGCCAGAGCGAGAAGGCGGTGGCGTCGGTGTAGAGGGCGAACCAGATCTGCGGTGAGATCGTCATGCCGCTGACGCCGAGAGCCAGGAACAGCACCGCGTTGACGATGCCGAGCAGCCAGGCGACGGCCATCGACGGATAGAAGGTGGTGATCAGGGTGTAGTGCAGCATCCCACCGGCGGACAGCCGGGGGAAGCGCAGCCAGTAGCGGCCGACCAGCAGTTGGAAGGTGCCCCGCGACCAGCGCCGCTGCTGGGAGAAGTAGTCGCTCCAGCTGGCCGGGCCGTCGCCGGCGGAGAGCACGTCCGGGGTGTACACCGACTTCCACCGACGGCCGGTCGACGGGTTGCGGGTGGTGTGCACGGCCAGCCCGGTCGCCATGTCCTCGGTGATCGAGTCGGCCAACCCGCCGATGCCGCGCAACGCGCTGATCCGTACCGCGTTGTTGGTGCCGACCAGCATCGACGTGCCGTACGCGTTGGCGGCTCGCTGGATCACGCTGTGGAACGGGAACTGCTGCGACTCGGCGGCCCGGGTGACGAACGCCTCGCCGTTCTTGTAGCACTGCGGGCCGACGACGTACGCCACGTCCGGATCGCGGAAGTAGCCGAGGATCCGTTCGGCGAAGTTGGCCAGCGGCACGTGGTCGGGGTCGACGGAGAGGAAGACGTCGTAGCCGTCGCCGTGCGCGTCAACCCAGGCGTTGTAGTTGCCGTGCTTGGTTCTCGCCCGGAACGGTCCGCGCCGCTGGTTGTACCGCTCAATGCCGTTGCGGGTGAAATGTCGCACGCCGAGCTGCTCGCACATCGCCTTCACCTCGGCGTCGTCGCCTTCGTCGAGCAGCCAGATGTCGAAGACGCCCCGGTGCCGGATCCGCTTCGCCGCTCGCAGCGTGTCGCGTACCACCGCGACCGGTTCCTTGCTCGGCACGATCGTGGTGAGAAAGGCGACCCGCAGCCCTCGGGGCGGGACCACCGGCACCGGATCCCGCGCGATCACCGAGGCCAGCGACAGCGACAGTACGTTGACCAGCCGTAACGCCTCGACGACGGCAATGGAGCAGATGACGAAGACATTGGCGACCCGGGCGGCCTCGGCCACCGGACCGGGATTGGTGTCGGCGAAGTGCCCCGGCTGCAGCAGCCAGACGAAGAAGAACACCTCGAAGCAGATGTTCGCCAGCGCGATCAGTACCGCGGTGACGATCTGCCGGCTACCGTGCGCTCCATGCATGCTGCGGTAGCGGACCCGGTACGGCACGCCCTCCGGCGGATCGGTCAGCGAACCAGCGAGCCGGCTATAGGATTCGAGTCGAGCCCAGGACCGGCCGTACACCGGGATGTCGAATGGTTCCGCCACAAGCAGCAAGCCGCCCCGCAGTCGTGCCCACCGGCCGTACGCCCCGACCGACGGTTTCGTCGATCCTATGGCACCGGGGAAGTCTGCCCGAATCAGCCAGTTGAGCTAGTCTCGGCCGTGCTTTACGCCACTGACGGAGGACGAACGGTGCTGTGGTCGATGGTCCGCCGGGCGACGTCCGCGCTTTCCGTCGGCTCGCTCCTGGCGTTGCTGGCTGGTTGCGGCACAGCCCCGACGGAGCCGGCCGGTGATCTCGGCGACCAGATCACCGATGCCCGCACCACTGGCGCCAGCGGCCCGCCGGTCGCGGTGCCGCTCGCCGGAGCGGAGCTGTTCGTCGACCCGACCGGAGCCGCCGCCGACCAGGTCACCGCCTGGGTGGCGGCCGGCCGCACCGGTGACGCCGACCGGCTCCGACGGATCAGTGAGCAGCCGACAGCGGTCTGGGTCACCAGCAGCACCACCGCGGTACGCGCCGGCGTCGACACCGTGCTGACCCGGGCCGACGCCGCCGGCGGCATGCCGGTGCTGGTGGCGTACCACATCCCGGACCGGGACTGCGGCAGCTTCAGCGGCGGCGGTGCGGTCGACGGCGACGACTACCGGGCCTGGGTCCGGGAGTTCGCGGCCGGAATCGCCGGTCGTCCGGTCACGGTGATCGTCGAACCGGACGCTGTGGCGCACAGCCTGGACAGCTGCGGCTCGGGCTCCGCCGACGAACGGTTCGCGTTGCTCGCCGATGCGGTCGCCGTGCTCAAGCAGACCGGCAGCGCCCAGGTGTATCTCGACGCCGGCCATCCCCGCTGGGTCGCCGACCTGCCGAGGTTGGCCGACGCGCTGCGCCGGGCCGGGATCGGGCAAGCCGACGGCTTCGCACTGAACGTCTCCAACTTCATCGGTACGCAGGAGAACGTCGACTACGGCCGGCGGCTGTCCGACGAACTCGACGGGCGTACCAGGTTCGTCGTCGACACCAGCCGCAACGGCGCCGGGCCGGTCGACGGTGCCACCGTCGACGGTGGTCCGTCCTGGTGCAACCCGCCCGGCCGGTCACTGGGGGAATCACCGACTACGACGACCGGACTGGACCGGGTCGACGCCCTGCTGTGGATCAAACGTCCGGGGGAGTCCGACGGCGACTGCCGGCCGGGTGAGCCGCCCGCCGGCGGGTGGTGGCCCGAGTACGCGCTCGAACTGGTCGACCAGCCGGAGTGAGCGTGGGCAGGGCTCAGCGCACCATCACCGGTACGCCGACCGACGGTACCCCGTCGGTGTCGATGGCGAACAGCAGGTACGGCCCGGACGGCAGGATCGTCGCCTCCTCCGGCAGGCTCAGCTCCAGTCGTCCCGTGCTGGCAGGAGTGAAGTCGACCGCCACCGACCGCTGCTCGTTGTTGAGCATGTGGGTGGCGGCACCCGGCCGGATCAGCCGCACCCGGTCGATCCGGTCGGCGTGCGGGCTGATCACGGTGACGCTGCCGCCACGTTCGATCCGCTCCGGCACGCTGCCGAGGACCGGACGCACACCGCCGAACAGGTACGGCGGGGAGTACAGCTCCAGCCGCTGCTCGAACTCACCGCTGATGCTGTTCTTGGCGTCGCGGAACAGCGGATCGGATCCGACGGTGAGCACCCGGCCGTCGGGCAGCAGCAACGCCGCCGAGTGGTAGTTACGACCGACATGGGGGTCGGCGGCAACCGTCAGGGTGTTGTCGTCCGGGTGGAAGATCCGGGCGGTGTGGTTGTCGCTGAGGCCGCGACCCCGGTAGTCGCTGGCACCGTTGGTGATCAGCACGGTGTCGTCGGGCAGCTGCACCAGGTTGGGGTAGCGGGTCCCGTCCGGCAGGTCCGGGCCGGGGGTGAACCGGGGGTTGTCCGCGGCCAGGTCGATGAGGTCGATCCGGTCGCTGGACAGGGCCGACTCGCCGACCCCGCCGCCGCCGACGACCATGATCCGCTGCTCCTGCACCGGGCCGGCCCAGGCGCTCATGCTGGTTTCCAGTTGGTCGGTGTCGCGTAGCCCGTCGACCTCGGTGAACGTGTTGTCGCTCAGGTCCCACAGGCCGGGTTCGCGGCCCTGGTCGTCGGGTCCGTAGCCGGCGTTCGATCCGGTGTAGAACAGCAGGTCGGGCGTTGCGGTCTGGAACAGACTGGGGTACGTCGGGAAGTACCGTTCCAGGTCGGGACGCAGGGTCCAGCTCCTGGTCTGCGGGTCGTAGATCTCGTGCTGCGTGCCGTCGAGGACCTGGCCGCTGCCGTCGAGCCCGGCCACGGTGAGCACCTGCCCGTCGGGCAGCGTGGTCAGCGTCGGGTACCAGCGTTTGACGTGCATGTCGTCGACCCGCTCGTACCGTTCGGTCCACGGGTTGAACTCGAACGCGGCGTCGAGTCCCTGGTAGTCCTGCTTGTCCATGGTGATCGCGTCGGCCAGGCCGTAGATGTCCTGCACCTCGTCGCCGACCAGGCCGTTGACCCGGTACTGAATCTGCCGTTCGACGACGTACCCGTCGCCGAACCCGGCAGCATCGACCCACACCTCCGTCTCGCTTGCGGTGACGACGACCCGGCCCGCCGGTCCGTCGGTCTTGGTGGCCGGCGGTACGACGAAGTCGTGCCCGGCGGAGTAGCGCCGCCCGTCCGGGGCGACGAACTCGGTGCCCTTGACGAAACTGCGCGGACCGCCGTCCGGGGACTCGTTCTTGACCAGCATGGTGCCGCCGGCCCGGTCGATGTCGGGTTCGAGGACCTCGTACCGCTGGGTGCCGCCGGCGACGAGCAGGTTGCCGTCGGCCAGGAACGAGTGCCCGGAGCAGAACAGGTCCTCCGGGGTCGGCACGAGTTCGGTCCGCTCGGTCGCCGGGTCGAACAGCAGGGTCTTGAACGTGCCGGCGTCGAACTGCTCCCGGTCGTTGCCTGAGCCGGCGATCAGCAGCACCTTGCCGGTGGGCAGCAGCGCGGCGTGGATCGCGTTGACCCGCTGGTCCTCGGGAAGTTCGAGGACCTGCCAGTAGCCGTGCTCCCGCTGGTACTCGACGCTGTTGAGCTTGCGCTCGTGCAGCCAGTCACTGGTAAAACCGTAGAGTGGTGGCACGTTTGCGCTGAGTAGTATCGCTACGCCGAGTACGGGTAGCAGGACGCGGTGGCGCAGGGTTGCGGGGGTAGGCCACTTCACCCGCTGCACGCTAGCTGCCCCAATCGCCACTGTGGAGCGGCCGACCGGGCCGGCGAGCCCGACCGCCCGCCGCAGCGGCGGTGGGTCATCGGCCCAGTCGTGGTCGGCCGTTGGGACTACACCCGGTCGAACTACTCGCTCTGCTCCCGGATCGTCTCCGCCACGTCGAGCAGCTCGCCGATGGTGCGCGGTTTGCTGCCGGCAGGGTCTGCCGCCGCCGTACCGGTGTCGGCCCGGAACCGCTGCCGAAGCTCGGCGGTGACGGCCAGCCCGTCGCCCTGCAGCAGGCCGAGCAGCGCGGTGTCCTTGTCGGCGGCGGGCAGCTGAGCGATCCAGTCGGCCAGCCGGGCCGGGTCAGCGGCGGCGCCCGCGGCCTCCGGTGCACTGCCCTGCGCCGCGGCGGCGATCAGGGCGGGGTCGATCAGCAGGAACTCGGCGAACTCGCACAGCGCGCCGGTCAGGTCACCGAGCCCGGCCGGCACCGGCGGCTCGGTCGCCTCGTCGCCGAACTCCCCGTCCTGGATGAGGAACAGCCAGGCCAGGTAGAGGGCACGGTGGTCACCGGCGGCGAGCTGGTCGCGGACGCCGACGATGCTGGCGAGCCAGCCGTCGCCGTCGCGATCGAAGTCCTCGACACCGTCGGGGTCCTCGCGGAAGAAGTTCAGGATGAGGTTGTCACCCGACTGGTACGCCTCGGCCGGCTCGGCCCAGCAGTACTGCTGCGCGGTCTCCAGGTTGAGTAGCCGCAGCGGCAGCCGCAGCACCAGTTGCCGGGTGCCCCAGTTGGTGATGTAGAGGTGTGCGTCGAAGTACTCCTCGACCATGGCGAGCGGATCGCCTTTGAAGCTGCCGAAGTGGTAGACGTTGGTGAAGCTGGTACGGGTGATCTCCGCCCGGGTGGACAGCGTACGGAGCTCAGCCATCTGCTGCTCGTCGAGTGGCCGGTCGATGGCACGGAAGTCGTAGTACTGGTACTCGCTCACCCGGCCATCATTCACCGGGTCGCTGCCGGCTTCTGCCCGGGGTCAGTTCGCATCCAGGACGCTGTGTCATCGCTCAACACCGGTCCGTCAGCTAGGTGTGTAGCACCTGCCAGGCTGGTCGACAGGAGAGCGAACAGATGCCGATGCAACAGTGCCCCGTCACCGACGTCACCCAGATCGCAGGGTTCTACGCGCAGATGACCGGCGTACTGGCTGGATTCGCGTTCACCGCCATGGTGGTTCTCCTCAGTCCCGTCCAGGTGGACGAACGAGCCGAGATGGGAAGGAAGGACGAACCGGTCCTGGCGGCGCTCTTCGCCGCCTTCATTGCCCTTGTCGTGGCGACCCTGAACTACTCGCTGCTGGCAGGTGAGCCTGCGGACGCGTCGCAGCGGGCCCACAGCATGCGACTGATCGACGGAGTGCCGTTCGGCATGGCAGCGGTGATGCTCTTCCAAGGCATCACGCTGTTGCTGATCGCAGGTCGGATGGGGCGACTGCTGGTGCGGATCGGACGGGTCAGGTGTCTGCGAGCCCCAGGCCGCAGCCCTGCTGGGTCAGATTCTCAACGCCGTTCTGATGGCCGTCCTCGCCGCCTCCACGGTTCGGAGGCTGCAACCGCCCCGGGGGCGCGACCTCGCACGACGACTGTCCGACATGCCCGCAGTGGTGGTGCTGGCCACGACGGTCATCGCGGCTGTGGCCAGCGGGTACGTAGGCTCTCGGCCGCCGGAGTTTCTGCTGCCGACGGCAATGGTCAATCTCTACCTGATCGCGGTCTTCGCCGTGTTGCTCTTTGTCGGATTGACGATCGCACTGAGCGAACGCGATCAGCCGGCCGACAGCCCAATCATCGTCGCTGCCGCTCCCGGGCGGACCGCACGGTGGCGGCGACACGCGCAGCGGTGGCCCCTGCCCCGGCGATGAGCGTGACCAGGCATACATCCGCGACCACCTCGACGGACCGGCAGAGCCTACCCGATCGGTATCGAACAGATACTTTCCGGCCGATGCCGTGTCGGCCCGAGCATGGATAGGCTCTGGCGTTCTACATCGGTCACGTACCCCTGTGGAGAGTTGTGGATCATCAACGGATTCGGCGTCTCGCCAACCAGTCCGCCAACTTCGGGTTCCTTGTGGATCATGGTTTGCTGGTCTGGTACGGCGTCGGCGCCGAGTCGTTGATCTACGTGGACGCCCAGTCGTCGATGTTCAAGGCGCGGGCGTTCGGCGACACCCTCGCCCGTGAGCTGGTGCACCTGACCGGCACCAGGACGAACGACAGCAACTTCTTCCACCAGGTGCAGGCGCTCAACGCCAACGGTGTCCTCACGCCGAAGATCAACGAGGCGTTCCACCGGCTGCGCAAGGTCGGCAACCAGGCCGTCCACGACCACCTCGACCAGGTACGCACCGCGCTGGAGCTGCTACGCGACTGCTTCGAGCTGGGGGTGTGGTTCCACCGGGCGTTGACCGACGACCGCCGCCCGATCGGATTCGTCCCGCCCAGCCCGCCACCGCAGCAGGTGCCGCAGCACATCGTCGACGGCCTGCGGGCCGAGCTGGACCGCTACCGCCAGGAGCTGGCCGAGGCAAAACTGCTCCTCGACGGGCAGCCGTCGGTGGCGGCGGCGCAGGCCGCCGCCGAAGCCGCCGCCGACCGGGCGGTCACCGAGTCGGCGGCCCGCCGGGCGGTCGCCGCCGAACTGGTCGCCGACCTGGAACCGCAGATGACGGCGGCCAGCGAGGAGTTCGCGGCCCGCAAGCCGGCGAAGGTGTCGGCGGCCAGGCGCGAGGACTTCATCAGCCGCGCCCGGCGTGCCTCGGCCGAGCCACTCAACGAGGTGCAGACCCGGGTCGAGATCGACCGGCAGCTCGCCGCTGCCGGCTGGCAGATCCAGGACGAGGCGCAGATCAATCTGTACGCGGGGACCGGTGTCGCCGGGGTCGCCGTACGGGAGGTCACCCTGGCCACCGGCCGGGCCGACTACCTGCTGTACGTGCAGCAGAGGTTGGTCGGGGTGGTCGAAGCCAAGCGGGAAGGGACCGCGCCGCGTGGGGTGGAGGCGCAGCTGGGCCGCTACCTGCGCGGGTTGACCGCCGCGCAGCGGATCTCGGCGTGGCGGCGGGACGCGCCGCTGCCGTTCGGCTACGTCGCCACCGGCACCGAGACAGCCTTCGTCAACCTGCTCGACCCGCAGCCGCGTACCCGGGAGGTTTTCGCTTTTCACCGGCCGGAGACCCTGGCCCGCTGGACGCGCGAGGCCGACGACGACCCGGCGGCCCCGACACTGCGCGCCCGGCTGCGGCAACTGCCGCCGCTCGCGGAGGAGGGGCTGCGGCGGGCGCAGATCGACGCGGTACGCGGACTCGAAGGAGCGTTAGCCGCCGACCGCCCCCGGTCACTGATCCAGATGGCCACCGGCGCCGGGAAGACGTTCATGGCGGTGACCAGCAGCTACCGGCTGCTGCACCACGCCAAGGCGACCCGGGTGCTGTTCCTGGTCGACCGCAACAACCTGGGCCGGCAGACGCTGCGCGAGTACGCTGGCTACGCCACGCCGGGCGACGGGCGCAAGTTTACCGAGCTGTTCAACGTGGACCGGCTGGCCGGGGCGGGCATGCTCGACTCGTCGGCGGTGGTGATCTCCACGATCCAGCGGCTGTACGGCGCGTTGTGCGGCCGGGAGCTGCCGGATGTTGACGTCGACGACCAGGCGTACGACAGCTATGAGCTGGACGAGCCGGCGCAGGTCGCCTACAACCCGGCCATCCCGCCGGAAGCTTTTGATCTGATCATCGTGGACGAATGCCACCGGTCGATCTACGGCAAGTGGCGGGCGGTGCTGGAGTACTTCGACGCCTTCATGGTCGGGCTGACCGCCACGCCGGTGAAGCAGACCCTCGGCTTCTTCCAGCAGAACCTGGTGTCGGAGTACACGTACGAGCAGGCCGTCGCCGACGGGGTCAATGTCGACTTCGACGTCTACCGGATCCGCACCGAGATCACCGACGCCGGGTCGACCATCGAGGCGAAGACGGTGGTGCCGCTGCGCGACCGGCGGACCCGCGCCGAGCGCTACCAGGAGCTGGAGGAGGACTTCAGCTACGCCGGTAAGGATGTCGGCCGGTCGGTGATCTCCAAGGGGCAGCTGAAACTGGTGCTGGAGACCTTCCGGGACCGGCTGTTCACCGAGATCTTCCCCGGCCGCACGACCGTACCCAAGACGTTGATCTTCGCCCGGGACGACAACCACGCCGAAGAGATCGTCACCATGGTCCGCGACGTGTTCGGCCGCGGCAACGACTTCGCCACCAAGATCACGTACGCGTCGAAGCGCACCGGCGACAACCCCGACGAGCTGATCCAGGCGCTGCGCAACAGCCCCGAGCTGCGGATTGCCGTCACCGTCGACATGATCGCCACCGGCACCGACGTCCGGCCGCTGGAATGCCTGCTGTTCCTGCGCAAGGTGCGCACCGCGACCTACTTCGAGCAGATGAAAGGCCGGGGTGCCCGCACCATCGACCCCGCCGACTTCCAGTCCGTCACCCCGGACGCTCAGGTCAAGGACCGGTTCGTCATCGTCGACGCGGTCGGCGTCACGGAGCAGGAGTTGGACGAGGCGGTGCCGCTGCACCGGCGCACCGAAGCACAGATCTCGCTGAAGGAACTGCTTGGCAAGGCCGGCACCCTCACCGCCGACCAGGATGAGGTGGCGACCCTGGCCGCCCGACTGGCCCGGCTCGACCGCCAACTCACCGACGACGAACGCGCCGAGCTGACCGACCTCGCCGACGGCCAGCCCCTGGCCGCGATCGCCCGCCGGCTCACCGACGCCGTCGCCCCCGAATCGCTCATCCCCGCCCACGCCGCCGGCCCCGACGCGGTACGGGACCTGCTCGCCGACGCCCTCCGGCCGCTGGCCGCCGCACCGCAGCTGCGGCAGCGCATCCTGGAGATCCGCCGCGCCCACGACATCACCATCGACGAGGTCAACCGGGACACGCTGATCTCGGCCGCCGGGGTGCCGGCCGCCGAACGCGCCCAGAAGGTCGTCCGCAGCTGGCACGCCTACCTGGAGGAACACCGCGACGAGATCACCG
This sequence comes from Micromonospora sp. LOL_021, assembly GCF_048060215.1. Taxonomy (NCBI): domain Bacteria; kingdom Bacillati; phylum Actinomycetota; class Actinomycetes; order Micromonosporales; family Micromonosporaceae; genus Micromonospora; species Micromonospora sp. LOL_021. The sequence goes on from NZ_JBHMIN010000061.1 coordinate 31,642, forward strand.
CGTTGCAGGTCTTCTTCGACGGCAAAGGCCGGGTCGACTTCGACCAGCTCAAAGAGCTGGCCGCGCGGATCTCCCGACCCCCGCAGGCGTGGACCCCGGACCGGCTGTGGGAGGCGTACGTGCTGCTCGGCCGCACCGCCGAAGCACCCGGCGACCGGGGCGTCACCGATCTGATCACCCTGGTCCGTTACGAGCTGGGCCTCGATCAGGAGCTGCGCCCGTACCGGTCGGTCGTCGAAGAACGCTTTCAAGGTTGGCTGCTGCGCCAGGAGCAGGCCGGCACCGCCTTCACCCCCGAGCAAGTCTGGTGGCTGGAAAGGATCAAGAACGTGATAGCGGCAAGCGTTGCCGTCACCCCCGACGACCTGGACGGCGCCCCGTTCACCGAACGCGGCGGCATCGACGGCTACCTCCGAGCCTTCGGCGCCCAGGCCGAACCCCTCATCACCGAACTCAACCAGGAACTGACCGCATGAGCGACCTCCCCTCAGCCTCGATCCACCGACGCGGTTCGTCTTGAGCTCGGTTGAGTAGTTTCGGTATT
>NZ_JBHMIN010000062.1:0-31496 GCF_048060215.1 Micromonospora sp. LOL_021
CCTGGCCACCAACGGGGCGATAAATGACCGCCTACGGGGAGTATTCACTGGCCGCCGACAGACCTCGCGCGTCCACGGCGACACGTGGCGATCCCGCACCCACCACGAGCGGACAAACGGTCAGGCCGAAACGGTCAAGCAGGGAGCAACACCCTCCGACGGATCGAGGTCAGCGTACGTCTCAACGCACATCAGGGCGCGACGTCGGTAGGACCCCGATCCGGATCGCCGTCGCGATCCTCACTCTGGCGCCAACGGGTCGGGATCGGGTATGGGACCCAGAACAAGGCCGAGAAGCTGATCGACTGCCCCACTTCGATGACCCGATCGAGCAGCAGGTAGCCGTACTCTTGCCAGCCTTGGCGCGGTGCCAGTGCCCTAGGCCGGGGAATCGGTCGCACCAGATGCCCCCTCGTCAGAAACTGTCGACGACTTGGTAGACGCCGAACGGCGGGTCGAACCGCTCATCCCGGAAGGGCCGCAGCGGGGCTGTGGTGTCCCGATGATCAGGACCGGCCTCCCAGGTGAGAAACGCGTTCAGGTCGGCCCAGCGGCTCATCACCAGAAAGCCCCGGCTGTCCCGGACCGCCCCGAGCAGATCGTTACCGAGTAGACCTGGCACGTCGCGCATGCGCTGGCTCACCCGCTGGTACGCCAGCCGGACCGACTCGTGGTCGGTCGCCGCGTGGTACACCAGCACCCGTACCTCACCGCTCATGCCGGCGGTACCCCCGCACCAGTTAGATGGGCGACCACGTGCATCGTGGTCATCGACCCAGCCGATCGGTACGGATGCAGCAACTGGCGATGCTGCACATGTCGGTCGCTGTGCTCGAACTCGCGAAACTGCGGCTCGTCCAGCCAGTCGCTGACGATGTAGTAGACGTCGTTCTCCTCAGCGCTGCGTGACAGCCACTGACCCAGATTCGCCGGGTGCGAGGTCACCGAATTACCGACCTCCCGCCAGACCCGTTCGAAGTCCGCTCCCATACCCGGCTTGATTTGCATCCGGAGCATGACCCGGAACCGACTCTGCTCTGACATCAGGAAATCCCTCCATCGATGTGCAGGGTGGCACCGGTGACGTACCGGGAGAGCGGGCTGGCGAGGAAGAGCACGGCACCACCGACCTCGTCGGGCGTACCGAGCCGGCCGAGCGCGGTCTTGTCGCTGTAGCGCTGCCGCATGAGAGCCTGCTGCTCGGCCGGCATCGCCGCCATCGCCTCGGTTTCGATGACCCCGAGCGCCAGCACGTTCACCCGGATACCACGCGGACCCAGTTCCTTGGCCAGCGACCGGGTCAGCCCCACCAGCGCGGCCTTGGTCGCCGTGTAGTGGGCACGCAGCGGAATGCCTACCTCGGCCACCTTCGATCCAATGCTGACCACCGAGGATCCCTCGCCGAGTAGCGGCAGGGCGTGCTGGATCACCAGGTGGGCGGCGGTCAGGTTGACATCCAGAATCCGCCGCCACTCGGTCAACGTCAGCCGCTCGTACGGCACATGACTGATCGCCCCGGCGTTGTTGACCACTAGGTCGAGCCGGCCGAACCGGTCGCCGCACTGGGCCACCAGGCTGGCGATGTCGTCAGGCCGCCCGAGATCGGCGCGGATGACATGGTGCTGCCCACCGATTTCCTTGAGCTCATTCTCCAGGCTGGTGGCTTCCTCTCTCGCCTGCCTGTGGCAGGTGATCACATCGACTCCCGCGCGGGCCAGGGCGAGAACAACACCCCGACCGACGCCACGGGTTCCTCCGGTGACAAGAGCCTTACGGCCCGCCAGTTGGAGATCCATGTCCGCTCCTTTCTAAGGTCGTGGCGTGCGGCCACGAGGGGATTACATCTGCACGCTCAGCGCCGCACCATTGGCGATCAGTGCGCACACGGCCAGCCAGGTCCGTATCCGGTTCCACAGCCCCCAACCGGGTCGGGGATCCTGCCGCGTGAAGTCGGATGGTAGGCGATCCGGGTCCAACTGTCTGATCCACCGGTTGACCGGCACGTTCTTGATCAGGGAGATGGTGACGGTTGCCGCCGCCGCGAGCGCGGCAACGACGTACAGCGCCCGGGCAGCCCTGGCATCGCCGTCAGCCAGGGCCAGCACCACGTCGCCGGTGATCGTCGCCAGTAGGCACGCCGGCATGAACGGGTCGTATCGGGTGGCGAAGAACGCGTGCGCGTGCACGTACCGGCCGGGCGGCAACGCTTGCAACAGCGGCCAGCCGCCCAGTTGAGTACCGACCAGTACGCCGGCGGCCAGGCCATTAACGACGAGCACCAACGGAGCGAGTACGAGGATCGACACGACGCCACCTGGCTCAACCGGTCGCGGCTGCCCGCGCGGCTGCCTCGACCTTGTCCTTGATCAGCTGCATTTGGACCGCAGTATTGCGGTTCAGATGAGCGGTCATCCCGGCGTCGTCGGTAGGTGCGTCCGGCTTCAGGTGGAAGTCCTGAACCCAACGCATTCGGACTCCGTTTTCCTCTTCGCGGTACTCCCAGTAGATGTTCATGAACTCGAAGGGGCCGGTCTCCACCCGATGCGCTCGCACGGTTCGGGTACGAGGATCCGGGGTCCGTTCGGACACCCAGCTCCAGGTCCTGCCCTGCTCGTCCGGGTGCATGGTGAGTCTGAACCGGACGGTGTCACCGCGCTGTTCGAGGATTTCCGCCGATGCGTACTCGCTGAACAGGTCGGGCCAGTTCACCACATCGTTGGTCATCTGCCACACGACGTCGATCGCGGCCTCGATGAGGATCGAGTTGTCGGTGTGTCCCGCCATGTCAGGCTGCCTTCCCTGACGCGACGAGCCGTTCGTTGAGGTAGGCGACGGCCGTGCGAGGCGTCGTCATGTGTTCCAGCGAGTCGTCCGGGATCGGCACTTCGTACTGCCGCGCGACAGACGCGGCGAGTTCGAGCATCGCCAACGAGTCGTAGCCCAACTCAACAAACGCTACGTCGAGGGAGTTCTCGTCCAGTTCCGGGCCGTCGGTCCCGTCCGCCGAGCCGAGGATCTTTCGGAGGTCTTCTAGGGTAAACAGTGTCATCCCAAAGTCCTTTCTAGATACGCCAACTCACCCGTCGGCTCGGGTGAGTACGACGGCGGATACGAATCCCTGGTGCCCTCGCGCGAGCACCAAAGCGGCACGCACCGGCATCTCCCGGGGCTGGTTGAGGACCAGGTCCAGGTCGTCACCGGTCACCAGCCGGGTGGGACCGGTGCACGGAGGCACCACCGCATGGCGCAGGGCCAGCAGCGCAGTCGCCACATCGAGTGCGCCACCTCCGGCATAGAGCCGGCCGGTCAGCGTCTTCGGGGCAGTGACTGCCACGCCACGCGGCCCGAAGACACCGCGCAGCGCAGCTGCTTCGGCGCGATCCTCAGCCCACACCCCGAGGGCATCGGCGAAGACGACGTCGACCTGGTCGGGGGTGAGCCGGGCGTCGGCCAACGCCCGGTTGATCACCCCGACCAATGGTTCGGATCGCCCGTCTGCCGGCGATGGGTCGAACCCCGCTGCGTAGCCGGCGATCCGCCCGTAGGCCTCGGCATCGCGGGCGTCGGCCGCGTCCGGTGTCTCGACGATCATAATCGCGCCGCCCTCACCCGGTAGGTAGCCGGTCGCGCTGGCGTCAAAGGGCAGGTAGGCCCGAGCAGGATCGTCCACGGCAGACAACGCGCCGTTGGAGAGTTGGGCGACCAGTCCGTACGGGCAGAGCGAGGCGTCGGTGCCGCCGGTGACCACCAGCCGCGTACCTGACCGGAGCAGTCGCCGTGCTTGGCCGATGGCATCCAGGCCGCCAGATTGCTCGGTGCAGATCACACCGCACGGGCCACGCATGCCGTGCCGGATCGAAATCTGCCCGGTGCTGGCGGCGTAGAACCAGGCGATCGACTGGTACGCACCGACCCAGGACGGACCCCGCGTGTAGAGCCGTTGCATCTCGTGCTGGCCGAATTCGGTGCCACCCGATGAACTGGCGGTCACTACCCCCATCGAGTACTCGGGCTGCTGGGCCGGATCGACCCCGGCGTCCTGCAGCGCGTTCTCGGCCGCAGCGAGTGCGAAGTGCGTCCAGCGATCGGTCTGCGAAATGAGCCGTCCGGGTACCCGCCCTTGCGGTGCGAATCCGGGCACCTCACCGGCGAGGCTCACCGGATAGCCAGTCGGATCGAATCGTGTGATTCGCCCGATCCCGCTCTTGCCGGCCAGGACCGCCTGCCAGTGCTCGTCGACGCGCGTGCCAGTTGGCGCCACGACCCCGATACCCGTCACCACGGGCTGGGTCGGTTCGGGTGTCCGGCTACGCTTCGATGACGCGATCATCGTGGGCCTTTCCTTGTCCGTGACGGCGCACGACGCCGTCCTGCAGACAAGGCTGGCCGGTCGGTCTGGAGTTACCCTCAAACTCAACTCGAAGCAATGCCGACCTTCGGCGGCCCTGGTAACCAGGTTGGTCGGCTATAGTTCGGCGGAAAGCGCCCCAGCCTGCCTCGTGGACCCGGGCCGTGGGCCGTCCCAGTTGTCGGGTGCACTGCCCCAGAGACGGGGCGGCGCTTGTGGCCGCCGGGACAGAGGGACGGCCACGCACCGGTGGGTGATGCGTGGCCGTCCCGGGCCGCGGCTGCGGGGGAGCCGCGGGGCTAGTTGTGGTGGGCGTGTCTGGACAGAACGCGGCTAACCGAGTCTTCCTCTCCCGGTTGGACCACCAGGAACTGGATCATCATGCCTTGATCCTCGTGCCGGAGCAGATGGCAGTGAAGCATGTACGGCCAGGTCGTGCTGGTGTAATCCTCGAAGGTCACGGCAATGCGCAGTGGCGTGCCAGGCGGCAGGTATACGGTGTCCTTCAGCCCGGCGAGATGTGCCGGGACAGGCTCACCGCCGATATCCAGTACCTGGAACGAGACGCCGTGCACGTGGAAGTTGTGCGGGGCTTCGTCGGTGTTGATGACCGTCCACACCTCGGTGCTGCCTGCGGTGAACACCCCATCGACCCGACTCATGTCCATGGTTCGGCCGTTGATCGATACGCCGAGCAATTCGAAGGAGCGTTCCTCGGCGCCGGTCACGTCCGGTTGCTCAACCGTGACCAACTGCGGAGGCACCTCGATCGCCGAGGCCAGTTGCTCAGCTGCGCGCAGTTGCAGGATGTCCAGGGTGTCATCCGCTCCAGCGAACCGGCGCAGTGGGAACCCGGAACCCAGGTCAGCGGGGAAGCTGCGCAGCACCGGCCGGTCCCCGGCGCCAAGCGCCACCAGCACCTCGAAGCGCTCGCCCGGGCTCACCTGCAACCGACGCAGATCGACGGGGCGTTCCAGCAACCCGCCGTCCGTGCCGATGACGGTGAGTGGGCGGTCATCGGGAAAGCCCAGGTTGTAGGTCCGCGCGTTCGACGCGTTGAGAATCCGCAGCCGCACCAGCGAGTGCCGCACTTCCAGATGCGGGTTGTAGGTGCCATTGACCAGAACGGTGTCGCCGAGGATGCCAACGTTGCCCGCCCCGGCGATCTGCTGGGTGAAGGTGGCGTGCCGGGTGTCGAGTGACCCGTCGTCGTGGAAGTTCTTGTCCTGCAGGATGAGAGGGATGTCGTTGACGCCGTACTCGTCCGGTAGCTGCGGACCGGCGTCGTCATCGACCAGGAACATGCCGGCCACACCACGGTAGACGTGCATCGCGGTTTGCTGGTGCATGTGCGGATGGAACCACATCGTTGACGCCGGCTGGTCGATTGTCCAGGTCGGCGACCAGATCGTGCCCGGGCGAATCATCTGGTGCGGACCGCCGTCCATCTCGGGCGGCAGGTGCATTCCGTGCCAGTGCAGGGTGGTGGTCTCGGAGAGCCCGTTCTCGACATCGAAAACAACCGTGTCGCCGCGCTGCGCTCGTACCGTGGGTGCCAGGTAAGTACCGTTGATGCCCCAGGTTGCCGTCTGCTTGCCCGGCAGAAACTCCTTTTGTCCGCTCTGGATGGTCAGGTGAAACTTCTTGCGGCCGTGTTCGTCGGTGGTTGACTCGGCCAGCGGCGGCACGGCCAGCGGCTGGCTGAAGTCGAGCCTGCCCACGGTACTACGATCGAGTTGCTGGTAGGAGACCACAAAGTTCACCGCCCAACCCACCCCGGCAGCCAAGCCCAGGCCGACCACTGCAGCCACGGCCGCGACGATTCGGCGGGCGGTCCTCATTGCTGGTCCTCCTTCGTGGAGATGCCGGCGCCGCCGGACCGCGACGCCGGCATTACTCTAGCCAGAATAACCGTAGGCGTATATGAGGGCTTACCCCTAGTGTGTCAGGACCGGCCGGGGACGGCGAGCAGCATGGCGCTCTGGAACCCACCGAATCCGCTACCCACGGTGAGCACCACCGAGGTGCGGTGGTCCCGGGCCACCAGCGGCACATAGTCCAGGTCGCACTCGGGATCGGCGTTGTGCAGGTTGGCTGTCGGGGGGACGACCTGTCGCTGCAGGGCGAGCGCACAGGCCGCGATCTCGATCGACCCGATCGCGCCGAGCGAGTGTCCGACCATCGACTTGATCGAACTCACCGGGACACGGTAGGCGTGCTCACCGAGGCTACGCTTGAAAGCCGCCGTCTCATGGCGGTCGTTCTGCCGGGTTCCGGAGCCGTGGGCATTGATATAGTCCACGCTTGTCGGATCTAGTCTGGCCTGATTGAGCGCGACCCGGATCGCTTCGGCCATCTCGCGGCCGTCAGGTTTGAGCCCGGTCATGTGGAACGCGTTGCTGCGACTGGCAAAGCCCACCACCTCGGCGTATACCGGTGCCTGTCGGCGCTCGGCGTGTTCGGCCTCCTCGATGACGAACATCGCGGCACCTTCGCCGAGCACGAAGCCGTCGCGCTGCGCGTCGAAGGGCCGGGAGGCATGCTCGGGATCGTTGTTGTTCGGTGAGGTCGCCTTGATCGCGTCGAAACATGCCGATGTGATGGGCGACAGCGGAGCATCACTCGCACCGGTCACCGCGATGTCCGCGCTGCCCTCCGTGATGAGCTGCACCGCGTGCCCGACCGCGTCGATGCCGGACGTGCACCCGGTGGAGATCAACGCGACCGGACCTTCCGCCGCGACGTCCCGCGCGACCTCCACCGCGATCGTGCTGGGCACCATGTATCCGTACAACTGTGGCACCCGGTAGTCGGCGTCGACCAGCCAACGTCGCCCGTCGTCGGAGAGGACTGCGTACTCCTGCTCCAGGCCCATGGTGCACCCGACCGCACTGCCGACGCTGACCGTGAGCCGCTGCGGCTCGACCCCGTCGAGCCGCAGTCCGGCGTCGGCCACCGCCTCCCGCGCCGCCACTGTGGCGAATTGAGCGGCGCGGTCCATCCGGCGTATCTGCTGTGCGCTCAGTCCGGCCGCCCGGGCGTCGAAGTCGCACTCGGCTGCGATCCGGGACCGGTACCCCGACGGATCGAACAAGGTGATAGTACGGGTGGCGGTACGCCCTTCGGTCAGCAGTTGCCAGAACGGCTCACGTCCGATGCCGCCGGGGGCGACCACGCCGACGCCGGTGATGACCGCGCGGCGGCTCACCGTGTTCTGCCCACGTTCGGCTGGGAGCTTTCCGGGTCGGGCAGTGGTTCGGTGTCCACGTGCCCCAACTCCGGACGCGGGGCCAGCGGCGACAGGTGGAACACCGCCTCCGCCGGCACGGCACCGGTGTTGACCAGCCGATGCCGCACGCCGATCGGGATGAACAGAGACTCCCCCGGCCCCAGTTGCACCACGGTCCCGTCCATAGCCATCTCCAGCTGCCCCGAGATGACATGCAGAAACTCCTCGGAGTACGGGTGCAGGTGTTCACTGATGAACTCCTGCGCTGCCAGCCGAAGCACCCCCCCGAAGCCAGAGACACACCCGACGGTACGCGGGCTCAGGGTCACCCGGATCTCGCCACCTCTGCGTCGGTTCGCGGCCACTGAGTCCGAGGCGACCTTCCAGTGCGACACGGTCGTCACCGCGTCACCTCCTGCCCTGCCGACCAGACGTAAAACGGCGTCGCCATCGCGTCGCGCGGTTCCTTCCAGTTGGGGTCGTACGGGGAGACGTGGTTGCCGAGGGCGATGTTGATCTCCTCGTAGAGCGGGTGGCTGCGGGCCCGGTACAGCCGCGGCGTGATGTCGTCGTCGGCCTCGACCAGGTGGAAGTAGAGGTCATGGAAGCGGAACAAGGTCCGGCGCTGGACACCGATGAGATGCGGCAGGTCGGACGCGTCAGACTTGGCGAAGATGTCGGCAACGGCATCCGAATCTCCGGGATCCATCCTCGCCACGATGAGAGTACGGTGCACGAACGGCCTCCTTGGACGGGTATCGACAGGTCATCTGTCTGCACCGTCGCAGCGCCCGTTGGAAGGTAACTCGAAGTGGTCTGTAGGGTAGTCGCGCGGCAGCCCGTCCTCAGCGGTGTTCACACCGCACTAGATGCGCCTCGTCGTCAACGAAGACGAACTCCAACTCGACCGAACCCAGGTGGTTGCCGACAGTACGGGCAGTATCGGCGACGCGGGTCGCCACGGCCAGCGTCAGGACCGGTGCGTCACGCAACTCGTCGGGCACGACGACGGTGCAGGTGCCGCCAGCCGCCGGGGCGGAGGCGGTCTCCTTTCGGGCCACGGTGTACGTGCCGACGCCAGCGGCCTCCGACACGGTCACCTCGTCGAAGTAGACCGGCCCGGACAGCGGCTCGGCCATCCCCCAGCACGCGCGCATCCGCTGCTGACCGGTTGCGGGGTCCACCGAGACCAGGACACTCGCCCGCGCCGGCAGAAAGTGCTGCACGGACAGCACGGCGCGGATGTCACGACCGCCACCCGCCGCCCGCTGCGTCCAGGCCAGCAGCTCCAACGAACCCTCCGCCAGAGTACTGATCGGCAAGTTGTGCAACACCGGACTGCGCACCATGACCCGGCCGGCGTCGGTCACACCCGCGCACCGCAGCGACACCCGGGCAAATGGTCCCGGAAGCATGCGCCGGCGGCACCGGTCGGGCTGAGCCCGAGCGACGGCGAGCCACAGGTCCAGAGGGGCGGACAGCACGACGGTGTGCGGGACCTGACTCAGGTGGCGTACCCGCGCGAGGGCGGCGACGTCGGAGCCCACGAGCCGCGCGTCCCGTGACCGCTCACTCGCGAGATCGATTCGCGCCAGCGTGATCACGACCAGGCACTGTAGGGGTCTGTCGCCGCCTCGTCGACGAGACACGTCGGTGTCGTCGATATAACCAGATTCCGACAATATTGCCTATGCACTACTTCTTAATACACCAAATAGCCCATCTAGTAAATGAAATGGAGTCAGCCGTCGCAGCGGTCACCTTTGCGGCTACCAGTTGATCTGGCGGCTGCCTCGGAAGAAGCAGCCGGACGGCCCGTCGTCGTCGAGCGACACCAGGTACTCGACGTCGACGGCCGCGTCCTGCGCCGACCGCTGGGCGTCGGGCCGCATCCTGGTGTGCACGAGTCCGGGGTTGACCGCGTTGATCAGTACTCCGCTACCTTTGGTCGCGGCGGCCAGCATGCTGGTCACCGCGTTGAGTGCGGTCTTCGACGTCGAGTAGCCCGGCGCGCCGACGAAGATTCCGTTGCTGAACGCCCCGGTGCCACTGGACACCATCACCACCCGTCCCCAGCGGCGCGTGACCATGTCCGGGACGAAGGCCTGGCACACCCGCCAGGCGCCGAGCGCGTTGATCCGCCACGTCAGCTCGACAAGCTCGAGCGGTACGAGCAACGGGTCCTCACCTCCGTCGAGTAGCACGCCGGCGTTGTTGACCAAGATGTCGATCGGTCCTACCGCCTGCCGGGCGGCAGCGACGCTCGCCGGATCCGTCACGTCCAGTCGCACGGCGCGGGTGTCGCCCCCTAGTCTGGCCGCCGCCTGTTGCGCGTCCGCGACCTGCCGCGCAGCGATCACCACCTGGTGCCCTCGGGCGGCGAGCCGGGCGGCCACCGCCGCACCGATCCCCCGGTTCGCCCCGGTCACCAGCGCGACCTTCGCCTCCATCGCCCCTCCTCTATCCGATCGCTTTGTACCGCCGGCAAGCGTCGGTGTCCTGGCTCGACAGCCGATGGGGCGCTGATGGAACCTCGACGACGAGCGATCCTCGAGTCACGGGTCACCCGCATGCGGCACGGTGACGGGTGGCCCCGCGTTCCGCGGTCGCCTCAGCTGACGCAACCTGCTGCCGCACTAAGGAGGCCGCTATGCGTGTTCTGTTCACAACCTGGGCCTGGCCGTCGCACCTGTACGGTATGGTGCCGCTGGCCTGGGCCTGCCAGGCCGCCGGACACGACGTCGTCGTCGCCAGTCAGCCCACGCTGCAGCGGACCATTGCGGCGACCGGGCTGACCGGAGTGTCGGTCGGCGCCGACCGCGACGCCGAAACGATGGTCCGGGGGTACCTGCTGCCGGCTGCTGCCGAGCGCGGTCGGTCCGAGCCGGTCTCGCCACGTACCGGTCGGGGACCGCGAGCCCTGCAGATGTTCCTCGCCCACGCCGACGCCATGCTCGACGAACTCGTCGAGGTGGCCCGGCAGTGGAGTCCTGATCTGATCGTCTACGAGCCGACCGCGTGGGCCGGACCGCTCGCCGCGCAGGTGGTCAAGGTGCCTGCGGTACGCCACCTGTACGGGGCTGACCTGCTGGTCCGGGCCCGTCAACTCCTGCCGGAGCTACTCGCGCCGCTGGCCCGCCGACACGGCAGCGCACCGGTCGATCCCACTGCCGCGCCGACGATCGACCCGTGGCCGGCCCGGCTGCGCCTACCGGGCAGCCGGGCCGACCTGCCAATGCGGCACGTACCGTTCAACGGCCCCTGCCAGAGCCTGCCGCCGAACACCGGCAGCGCCGACCGCTCGGCGAGCCGCGCCAGTCGCCGGAGGATCTGCGTCAGCTGGGGGCACACCATCGCGCGGGTCTCCCCGTCCCGATTCATCGCCGGTGCCGTCGCAAAGGCATTGGCGGCGCATGCCGAGGTGATCCTCGCGGTCTCAGCCGACCAGCATGAGCTGCTGGGTCCGCTCCCCGACGGCGTACGGGTGCTGCACGACGTACCGCTGCGCACCATCCTGCCCGGCTGCGACCTGCTGGTGTCGCACGGCGGGGCCGGCTCCATCCTCACCGCGCTGGACGCCGGCGTGCCGATGCTGCTGGTACCGCAACTGCCGGATCACGCGGCCCACGCCGCAGCGGTGCTCGGCGCCGGTTGCGGAGCAGTGCTCAACCGCGCGGAGGCGACCCCGGAGCAGCTACGCCGGGAAGCCGGTTCGTTGCTCACCGACAAGGCGGTCGCCGACGCGGTTCACGAGGTACGTCGGGACATGCACGCACAACCGGGACCGGCGCAACTCGTCCCGCGTCTGGAACAGCTGGCGCTCGACCGAGTCTGACCAGCCACCGGCCGGTCCAGATCGCTCCGAGCGGGCCTCGAGACGCGACGCAGACAGTGACGTCATGTGTGGACTAGCGGGATGGGTCGACTTCGGGCGTGATCTGACATCAGAGATCAACACGGTACGTGCCATGGTGGCGACCCTCGCCAACCGTGGACCTGATGCTGAGGGGGGGTGGACGGACCGAGACGCCGCGCTGGGCTTCCGCCGGCTTGCCGTCATCGACGCGGCCGGCGGCGACCAGCCAATGGTCGCCGAAGGAGACGGTCGAGTACAGGCGGTCCTCGTCTACAACGGCGAGGTCTACAACTTCCGCGAGTTGCGCGAGCAACTCCGTAGCCTCGGGCACCGGTTCCGTTCCAGCGGAGACACCGAGGTCGTGCTCCGGGCCTACCTGCAGTGGGGCGAGCGGTGCGTGGAGCATCTCGACGGGATGTTCGCCTTCGCGGTGTGGGACCCGGCGCGCCAGCGCCTGCTGCTCGCCCGCGACCGGCTCGGGGTGAAGCCGCTGTACTACGCTGCGGCCGGCCCGGGCCTGGTCTTCGGATCCGAGGTCAAGGCACTGCTCGAGCACCCCCTGGTGGATGCCGTCGTCGACGCTGAAGGGCTCGCTGAACTGCTGGCGTACATCGCCACCCCGGGACACGGTGTCTACCAGGGAGTGCGCGAGGTCCCACCCGGGCACCTCGTGATCCTCGACCGGACGGGTCAACACCTGCGCCGCTACTGGGCGCTACCGGTGCGGGAGCACACCGACGACTGGGCCACCACGGTCGCGACGGTCCGCGGCTTGCTGACCGACTCCGTGCACGCCCACCTCGTTTCGGATGTCCCGCTGTGCACCCTGCTCTCCGGCGGCCTCGACTCCAGCGCGATCGCGGCGATCGCGGCGATCGCCGGAGAACGACCGCGCACATTCGCCGTGGACTTCGACGGGCACGCCGAGCGGTTCCGCTCCGACTTCTGGCACATGGACCCGGACGCGCCGTATGCCGACCGGGTGGCCCGGCACATCGGGACCGCGCACGAGCCGGTAGTCCTGCGCACCGCCGACATGGTCGACCCGGTCGTCGCCGCAGCCGCCCTGCGCGCGCAGGATCTACCGAGACCGATCCCGGACATGGACCGTTCGCTCTATCTGTTGCTGCGCGCGGTACGGCAGCGGTCCACGGTGGCCCTCATGGGGGAGATCGCCGACGAGCTGTTCGGCGGATACCAGTCGTTCCGGGACCCGTCGCTGCTGGAGTCGCCGAACTTCCCGTGGGTCACGATGGGCCTGCGGGTGGCACGGCATGGGATGAGCACCGGGTTGCTCGACCCGGCACTGCTCACCAAGATCGATGTTCCCGGGTACGCCGCCGACCGGTACGCCGAGACCGTCACCGAGGTGCCCGCCCTGCCCGATGAGTCCGGCCTGGACCGGCGGATGCGGGTGACCGGTTACGCCCATCTCACCCGCTGGCTGCCGATGCTGCTCGCCCGCGACGACCGCCTCAGCATGGCGGTCGGTCTCGAACTACGGGTGCCGTACTGCGATCACCGGTTGGTGGAGTACGTCTACAACATCCCGTGGGCGATGAAGACCGCCGACGGGCACGAGAAGAGCGTGCTGCGCGCCGCCGTGGCCGATCTGCTACCCGACGAGGTGCTGCAGCGGCGCAAGAGTCCATTCCCGGTGACCCAGGATCCGCGCTACGGCGAAATCCTCCGTGCCCAGTTCGACGCCGTGCTCGACGACCCCCACTCGCCGGTACAGCCGCTGCTTGATGCCCAGGCCTGCGTCCGGCTACGCCGCGCTCGACGGCCGATCGAGGTCACCGGGTGGGGCGAACGCCGGGACGTCGAGATGGTGCTGCAGCTCGACGCCTGGTTGCGGCAGTACCGAGTCCGTCTGGCGATTTGAGCACTCGCCACAAGATCCACCCCGACCGACCGTATCCCCGAGGAGCAGCGACATGAGCTTTCACGAAGATCTGCTGCAACGAGCCGCACCCGTCCTGGACAAGGTGATCGGCCATCCGTTCTGGACCGGCCTGCGAGACGGCTCGGTCCCCGCCGAGTGCCTGACCCACTTCGTCGTGCAGGACACCGAGCATCTCCTACCTGCCTACGCCCGCGCACTGGCCTCGACGGCGGCCGCCGCCGTCGAGGACGGCCACACCAGGCTGCTCGCCCGCTCGGTGATCGGCAGTCTGGAGGCACGCGACCGGTTGCGCGACGCGTACCAGGGACTGGCCACGGACCTGTCCGCCCCGGCACCGCCGGAGCCGAACACATCCGAGCCGGCCCCGGCGACCCGTGCGTACGCGTCGTTCTTCCTCGCCTCGGCGTCCGCCTCGGTCGAAGCCGGCGTCGGCGCGCTGCTGCCGATGGTGGTGTTCAACCAGCGGGTCTCGCAGAACTTGTTGGACAACCACGTCCCCGGCTCCCGCTACGCCCGCTGGATCGAGGTCTATCACCCCGGTCCGCACTACGGCTACGCGGTCGCCGGTTTCCTCCGGATGGTTGACGAGGTCGCCGCCGGCACCGGGGCGGCCGGCCGGCAGCAGCTCGTCGGTCACTTCCAGACTGCGGTCCGGTACGAGTGGGCGTTCGCGGAAGCCGCCCGGCAGCGCACCGCCTGGCCATTCTGAGCCGCCGTCGGCCGCCGTGATGGCCGGGCTGTGACGACCTGACATCCATGTCCCTGCCCCGGCCTCTAGACCGAGTCGACCGTCCCTCCACCGCTGCTTTCCATCATGCGAGGGCCCGCCTCGTACCGAGGGTGGGTTCATCGGTCCGAGCACGACGATCAGAGAGGCCGCTGCGATGACCACCACAACCCAGGGGGCCCTGCGCTACCCCTTTCCCTGGACCCCACCCATGGAAATTCCCGAGGCCTTGCGCGGACTGCGCGAGGACCCGGTGGTGGAGGTGACACTACCCAGTGGCGACCGGGCGTTGCTGGTCACCCGCTACCACGACGTGCGGTCCCTGTTCGCCGACCACCGGCTCAGCCGCAACATCGCTCGTCCCGACGCCGCCCGCATTTCGGCGGACAACGAGCTGTTCGTCGACCCGAACATTGACCCCGACCCGCCCAAGCACACCAAGGTACGCGGCCTGGTCACCCGCGCGTTCACCGCCCGGCGAGTCGAGGCGCTGCGACCGATCGCCTGGCGGATCGCCTCGGACCTTCTCGATGACATGGAGGCGGGTCCGCGTCCGGTCGACCTCAACGAGGCGTACGCGTTCCCGCTGCCGATCAAGGTCATCTGCCTGCTGCTCGGGGTACCGGCCGAGGATCGCGACTCGTTCCGCAGCATGGTCGACGGGTTTCTGTCAGTCACCAAGCTACCGAAGGAGGAGGTGGCCCGGTGCCGGCGCGACCTGTGGACCTACCTGGGCGACCTGATCGACTCGAAGCGGCGCGATCCCAGCGAGGATCTGATCAGCGGGTTGATCCGGGTACGAGACGAGGACGACAACCGGCTGACTGAACATGAACTGCACTACTGGACCCAGGGCCTGCTGATCGCCGGATACGTGACCACCGCGAGCCAGATCGGCACCGGGACCGCCGTACTGCTGCACCGGCGGGACCTGGTGGCCCAGATCCAGCAGGACTGGTCCCTGGTGCCGTCGGCCGTCGAGGAGCTGCTGCGCTGCCAGATCATGGGCTCGTCGGTCGGCACCCTGCGGTACGCGGTCGAGGACATCCCGCTGGACGGCTACACCATCCGCAAGGGCTCCAGCGTGCTGTTGTCCGAAGAGTCGGCGAACATGGACGAGTCAGTGTTCGAGGACCCGTTCAACCTCGACATCCGGCGCAAGGAAAACCATCACATGACCTTCGGGGCGGGCCTGCACTACTGCGTCGGTGCCGCGTTGGCCCGCATGGAGCTACAGGTCGCGACCGAGGCCTTGCTGCGGCGGTTTCCGAACGTACACCTGGCCACCCCAGGTGAGCAGCTGCCGCGCGCGCTAGGCGGATTCATGGAGGGCTTCACCGACATCCCAGTCGACTGGTAGACGGCCCCGTCGCCATGCTCGTCAGCGCTACACCAGACACCTGTGCGGTGAGCAGCCTCTGCGTCTACCGGGCGCCGGGCGTGTTCGATCAGGACGAGGAAGGGCACGTCGTCGTGCTGGTCGACCGTCCCGACGCCGAGCAGCACGACGACGTGCGCCGCGCGGTCCGCGGCTGTCCGACGAGGTCGATCAGGGTCATCGACGACGCGGCAGCCACCACCGAGGAGGACCAGGATGCCCTTCGCCGCCATCACCTATGACATCAAGCCCGGCCATGAGAACGACATCGCCGAAGTCCTTGCCGGTTTCCGCCGGGTCGGTTCCGCGAGCGTGACCGACGGATCGGGTCAGTCCGCGGGCCGGATCTTGTCGACCGCCGTGTTCATCCGTGAAGCCACGATGGTCCGGTTCATCGAGTACGAGGGCGACCTGAACGCCATCGCCCGCCATATGGCGAGCCAGCCGGGGGTGCAGGAGGTGGAGCGCAAGCTCAAGCCGTACCTGGCCAGCCCGCGCGACACCGGAACGGTCGATGGCTTCGTCCGCACTTTCGAGTCCAGCATGCTGCGTTGCCTGAGTCAGATGTCGGTACGCGACAGCTGAACCGGTACCGCCACGACGGTGCCGGGCCCTGGTCAGGGGCCCGGCACCGTCGTGGCTCATCGTCGCGGTGAACCGGTCGCGTTCAGTGAGTGGCTTTGGCGGCGTCCTGCCCGCACGCAGGACGCCGCCGCAGCGGTCAGCCCGTCCGAACCAGCATCTCGTCCAGCGCGGCGCGCAGCTGACCGGCCGGGTCCGGCTCCATCGCTGTGGCGCGCCACGCGACGAACCCATCCGGCCGGACCAGGACCGCGCCGGCTGGGCTGACTCCGTACCCGGCCAGGAAGCGCTCTCCGGAGTCGACGAGGTCGTCACCGACCCGCAACGCGTCCAGCGGTACCTGCAGTGCGTTGGTTGCCGCCCGCGCGGCGGCGATCCACTCCCCGCCGTCCGGACCCACCAGCAGCACCGGATGCCGGCCGAACAGGTCGAGAGTCGACATCGTCGTCGCACCGCGCTCCAACTTCAGATGCGGTGCCCGGGTGCCGGGCTCGCCGCTGAGGGCAGCGGGCGACACCGGAGCACCCGGGGTGTAGCGGTAGCCGAACACGAGGGTGCCGTAGTCCGGAACGGTGTCGTCCTGTTCAGGTTGCCCGGTGCGCTGCTGCATCATCCGCATAGTGCCCTGCAGGGTCATCCAGGCGACCGGCTGCCGCTCGGCCTGGTAGGTGTCGAGCAGTCCGGGGCCGGCCGCCCCGGAGCGGACCGCGGCCAGTTTCCAGGCCAGGTTGTGCACGTCCTGAATACCAGTGCTGGCACCGAACCCGCCGGTCGGCGGGACCAGATGCGCCGCGTCTCCGGCGAGGAACACCCGCCCTCGCCGGTACGCCTCGGCGACCTGTGCGCCGATCCAGAAGTTCAGCACCTTGGCCCCGCCAGCAGGCAGCTGCGGACGGATCGTCACGTCGAGATCCGGCTGACCGATCGCCGCCCGAACGAGCTCGACACAGCGGTCGTCAGTCAACTCCGTCAGCGACGATCCAGGCGGCATAGCCGTGGCGAAGATCCAACTTCTCTCGCCGTCGTGGGCGAACAGAATGGTCGACGGACTCGGCTGATCGAGATAGCACACGCCGATAGGCCGGCCGCGCGCCGCCTTACTCAGATCCGCTTCGAACAGCAGCGACAGGGTGGTGGCGAACTCGCCCGGCCCCTGCACGCCGATGCCGAGCTGCTGGCGAATCGGGCTGCGACTGCCGTCCGCAGCGATCAGGTACTCGGCACGCACGGTCCGGGTCGTGCCGGTGGCTACGTCGGTCAGCTGCGCGGACACTCCGTCGTCGTCCTGGGAGAACGACGTAAGTTCGGTGTGGAACCGCAGCTGAGCACCGAGCTCGGTGGCGCGCTGGCGCAACAGCAGCTCCAACCGGTCCTGGTCGATCGGCACCCACTCGCACGGACTCACCGTGCCCGACGGATCAGGGGTGTCGGTCGGGCCGCTGAACACTTCCGGACCGGCCAGCGTCTCGGCCCGCACCATCAGCAGCTTACTGAAGTCGGTCGCGAGGCTGCTCTCCCGCCACAACGCCGCCTCCAGTCCCACCTGCCGGTACAGCTCCACCGTCCGGGGGTTGATCCCGCGCGAGCGTGGGTGGCTCAGCGTGTCCGGGTGGCGTTCCACCACCATGGCGGGCGTTCCCTGCGAGCTCAGGAACACTGCGGCGGACAAGCCGGTGACGGCACCACCGACGATCAGAACTGGTACCTCCTCGTCGTACGTGGGCACTGATCCCTCCTTCATGCGGCCCGGCGGCAGACGACCAGGGTGTCGTACTCGCCGAGAGGTTGGTGGGTGATCGTCTCGAACCCGGCGGTGCGGGCGTTCTCGTACACCGCGGTGATCGGGTACTCCGAACCGCCGTCGGTGACCAGCAACATGTCCAAGCTGATCACCAGGTTCTCCACGTCCGGCTGATCGGTGAGCATTCGGTCGTACACGAGTAGCATGCCGCCCGGACGGACGGCGTCGTACGCCTTGATCGTCAGGGCTCGGCGCTGCTCCGGATCCCAGTCGTGCAACACGTGTCCGAGCACGACGGCGTCGGCTGCGGGCAGCTCGTCGGCGAAGAAGTCCCCCGGGTGGAAGGTCAGCCGCCCTTCGAGACCCAGGTCGGCACGGTGCTGCTCGAACAGCGGCTGCATCGGCGGCAGATCGAACACGTGCCCGGACAGGTGCGAGTTGGCCGACACGATCTGCGCGGCCAGTTTGCCCCGGGCACCCCCGACGTCGAGGACGTCGCGGGTGCTCGACCAGTCAACAGCGGCCACGAGCTGCGGACCGATCATCTGGGTGAGCGCGTCCATCATGCCGACGAACTGCCGCAGCCGTCCCTGATCGGAAATCATTTCGGTGAAGTCGCTGCCCGACTGCGGCTTCCCGGTACGCAACGCCTCGGACAGCCGGCCCCAGGCCGGGTAGAGATTGCGGTTCGCCCGCTCGAGGAAGCCGCCGACATACGACTCCTGTCCCCGGACGAGGTACTGCGCGGCGCCGGTGGCGTTACCGTACTGCTTCCCGTCGCGTTTCAGCAGGCCGAGCGCGACCAGCAGGTCCAGCAGGTCGCTGAGGCCCCGGCCGTGCAGTTCGAGATCCCTTGCCAGTTCCTGCACCGTGGCCGGACCGGCGTGCAGCTTGGTGAACAATCCCAATTCCACCGCGGTGAGCAACGCCTTCGCGTCGCAAAAGGCGTTACCCAGCCGGATGATCCCCGCAGCCGTGGTCGTATCCGGCGCGTGTTCGGTCATCATCCGCTCCCTTCTCAGCGATCGCCGTGACCATCACGACGATCGAGCCGGACGATCCCAGTACTGGATTGAGGACGGCTCGAAGCAGGGTCCACCACCGGCCCTGTCGCAGCCTCACCCAGCCGCCAGGGTTCCTCGAGGAAGGACCAGTACCTCTTGCCTCACGGCGGAACCCCGCCGCACGACCGGTTCGCCCCGATGGCTTCGTCTGGGTGCAGACCGGAAAGTCTGCCGAGCAGAGGAACTGGAATGTATGACGAGACGACCCCCGTCCTGATCGTGGGAGGCGGGCCCGTCGGCCTGTCCACCGCCCTCTTTCTGGGACGCCACGGAGTTCGCACCATCCTGATCGAACGGCGCGACGGTACCTCCCTCCTGCCGCGGGCGCCGGGCCTGCAGGCACGCACATTGGAGCTGATGCGGGCCGCCGGCATCGGCGCCGACATCCGGGCCCTGGAGATGGGCGACTCGCACGCCTACTTCGAAGGTGGCATCCTGCGGGTCAACACGTACGCGGAGATCGACGACGCGGTGGTGCTGGAGTCGCCCTCACTCGACGGCCCGACGATCAGCCCGGAAAGGGTGATGGGCTGTGGCCAGGACCGGTACGAGCGGGTCCTGCTCGACCGGGCCCGTGACGGCGGCGCGGAGATCCGGTTCGGGACCCGTCTGCTGTCGTTCGAGCAGGACGACGAGGGCGTCACCGCCACCGTCGAGGTGAACAGCACCGGCGAACAGCGTCGCATCCGCGCAACCTACCTGGTCGGCGCCGACGGTGCGCGGAGCCGCACGCGCGAGGCCCTGGGCGTGCACCGGACCGGGCGGGGAACGGTGTTCAACGCGCTGAGCATCTACTTCCGCGCGCCACAGCTCGAGGAACTGCTCAAGGACCGCAAGTTCATCCTCTGCTACGCGACCGCTCGGGGAACCATGATGGGCTTGTCGCGCCTGCACGGGTGCGACCCGTGGCTGGCCGCCCCGATCTACCACCCCGACCGGGGCGAGTCTCCAGCCGATTTCACCGACGAACGCTGTGTCGAGATCGTCCGTTCTGCGGCCGGCAAGGACGACATGCCGGTGGAGATCATGGCCAAGGTGCCGTGGGAAGGCGCGCAGCTGGTCGCGGAACGCTTCCGCGTCGGCCGGGTGTTCCTGGCCGGCGACGCGGCGCACGTACACCCGCCAGCGGGCGGCTTCGGGGCCAATACCGGCATTCACGACGCGCACAACCTGGCCTGGAAGTTGGCCGCCACGCTAAAGCGATGGGCGGGTCCGCATCTGCTCGGAACCTATGACGAGGAACGGCGCCCGCTCGGCAAGGCGATGGCGGAGCAGGCACTGGTCCGCAATCGGATCCGGCACGGCTACGCTACTCAGCAGGATCACGAGTCGATGGTGGACGACATCATCATCACCCTCGGATACCGCTACCACTCCACGGCGGTGCTTGGCGAGAATGCCGGCGACCGCAGCGTGCTGACGCCGCGGCTGCGTCTCACCGGCCAGCCGGGCACTCGCGCGCCGCACCTGTGGCTGGACCAGGGAGGCACCAGAATCTCCACCATCGACCTTTTTTGGGACTCGTACGTGCTGCTGACCGGTGCAGCTGGTAGCGCCTGGACGGAACCAGCAGCCGCAGTGTCCGCAGAGCTCGGGGTGCCGCTGCGGGTGCACCGCATCACCCCCGACGGAACCTTGCGCGCGGTGGACGGTACCTGGACACAGACCTACGGAGTGAGCGACGCAGGTGCCGTGCTGGTGCGCCCGGATGCCTTCGTCGCCTGGCGGGCCAACGCACCGGCCGCAGACATCGCCGGCCAACTGCGCGACGCACTCAGCCGGTCGGCAGGGCTCGCCGCGCAGCCGACACCGGTTGCCGGCTGACCAGACAACACCGGGAGAGATGACATGACCACGACGATTTCCGAAGCGATCGGCAGCGATCCGATGGCCACCGCGATGGCGTTTCAGCCGGCGAAGCTGTTGCTGACCGCAGTCGACCTGGGCGTGATCGAGTCTCTCGCACAGGCCCCGGCCAGCGAGCAGGAACTGCGCGAGAGACTCGACCTGCATCCACGCGGTACGCGCGACTTCCTGCGCGCACTGGTGGCGCTCGGCGTGCTCACCGAGTCGCGAGGACGCTTCCAGAACTCGCCCACCGTCACCGCGCTGGTCCGGGGTGGCCCGGCCGCGCTGGACGGTTTCCTGCGGATGGCTGACCGGGTCATGTATCCGGCCTGGTCCCGGCTTGCTGAGGCGCTGCGCACCGGCGCACCGCAGGCGGAGACCTACCGTGGCCGAGACATGTTCGACGAGCTGTACAGCGATCAGAGCAAGCAGGATCAGCTGGTCCGGATGGCTGAGGACGCGAGCCGACCACTGATACCCGCGCTCACCGACAGGTTCGACTGGTCTACGCAGAAGTCGGTACTCGAACTGGGCGGCTGCCGGGGCAACGTACTGGCCGGCATCGTGCGGGCGCACCGGCACCTGGACGCCGCAGTCCTCGATCTGCCGCAGCTACAGCCCGCCTTCGACGCCCACATGGCCGATCTGAGCATGACCGGTGCCGTGCGATTCCACGCCGCCGACTTCTTCACCGATCCGCTGCCTCCGGCAGACGTGGTGATGATCGGACACGCGCTGGTGGACTGGGACGACAAGCAACGGCAGACCCTCGTCCGGCGGATCTTCCCGGCGGTACGCCCCGGCGGCGCGCTGCTGATCTGGGATCCCATCATCGTGCCGGGCGTTGACAGCTACCTGCGCAATCTCATCCGCA
Source organism: Micromonospora sp. LOL_021 (assembly GCF_048060215.1). Classification (NCBI taxonomy): domain Bacteria; kingdom Bacillati; phylum Actinomycetota; class Actinomycetes; order Micromonosporales; family Micromonosporaceae; genus Micromonospora; species Micromonospora sp. LOL_021. Next base: position 21,554 of record NZ_JBHMIN010000062.1, read on the forward strand.
GCATCAACTTGCAACTGATGACACCCACCGGCGGCGGCTACCACATCGAGGACTGCCGGCGCTGGTTGACCGACGCGGGCTTCGCCACCGTTGAGCAGACGTCCCTGGGCCACGACGTGACCCTCGTAACGGCGTGGAAGGCCGGAGGACCGTAACGACGGGTCGCATGGTGTACGCGCGGATCGTAGAACTGCCGACTCCGGCCGTGCTTTCAGCTGTCGGTACGGCTGGGGCGGGTCACGGTTCCGCGCTGACCAGCGATGCCACCTCGTCGGCGCAGCCCCAGCTCAGCGTCACGCCGGCGCCGCCGTGGCCATAGCAGTGGATCAGTTGGGTGACCCCGGACGGCGGCGCGGGATCGGCCTCCACCCGGGCACCGCCGTGCCGCCCGGGCCGCAGCCCGACCCGCTGGGCGAGGACCGCCGCACCGGCCAGCTCGGGAACGAGGGCGGCGCAGCGGGCCCGGATCGCCCGGCTCGTCGCCGGATCGGGCAGTTCGCCGTCGACGTCCGGCTCGAACGTGCCGCCGAGCACGACGTCGCGCCGCCGGGGGTGCACGTACGTGGAGCCGTCGGGGTGGTGTTCGTCGCGTACCGAGGTGGCGATGCCGGGATTGGCCACCAGCACCACCTGGCCGCGGATCGGATGCACCGCCGGATCGGCGGCCAGCCGCCCGGCGGCCAAGCCGGTGGCGTTCACCACCACCGGCGCCAGCTGGCCTGCCTCGGCCAGATTGGACAGGTCACGCTGGCGCAGCACGCCGCCGGCGGCGCCGAACCGTCGGGTGAGCCAGTCCAGGTACGGCCGCATCTCCACGGTGGGCACCGTGCACCGCCACTCGGCCACCACGCCACCGGCCGGACCGGTGCCGGTGGCCGGCACCACCGGGGTGACCGGGCAGTATCGCAGGTCGGGTACGGCCGCTGCCCACCATGGTGGATCGTCGACCGGGGTTCGCAGCAGCATCCGGGTCGGTCGCATCACCACCCCCGGGACCGGCTGCCGGGCCTGGTCGGCCAGTTCGTCGAAGGTGTGACGGGCCCAGTCGAGCACCCGGGACGTGCCGTCGGTCCGGGTCGGGTACCAGACCGCGGCGGCCACCGCCGACACGGTCTGCTCGACGGGGTGGGCGGTGACCACGGTCACCCGTAGTCCCCTTTGCTGCAGCCGGATGGCACAGCTGAGCCCGATGATGCCGGCTCCGACCACCACCGCGTCAGACACCGTCTCTCCTGTCCGTCCCGTCCGCCCGGCCGGTCCGCTCCGGGCGGTACCCGTACCCGCCGGGCCACATCCTGCCGGACCGGGTCACCCTCCCGTGCGACGACCCCAACCGCAGCGGTCCCCGCGCCGGCGGCCAGCCGCAGCGGTCGGCGGTCAGTACCGGACATCGACGGCGACGATGAACCGGTCGCCGAGGCCGACCTCGGCGACCCGTACCGGCGGCGGCTGGTCCGGCCCGTCAACCGGGTCGATACCCAGACCGTAGGTGACCCGGCCCTCGTAGTCGCCGGCGAACCCGTAGCCACGCAGGCTGCCCAGCCGCAGCTGCGGGGCGGGCGATCGCTGGACCGACATCCGGCCGTACGCGTCGTGTGCCTGCGCGGAGACGAACCGGATCTGCAGGAAGCAGTCGCCCGCCAGGTCGACCGGCTCCCCCGTGCCGTCGAAGACGATCCGCGGCTGGTAGCCGACCTCGTAGGACGGGAATCCGGACCGGAACACGAACGAGATCCGGCTGTACGCCGGGTCGGTGTCGGCGTGGTCGGTGGCCTCGATCTCCACCAGGTACGGCAGCGGTGGAGCCGGCCGGGGTGCGACCGGCGGACGGACGTCGTTGCGGATGACGACGGTCTGCGACGGCACCGCCCAGCCGTACCGCACCTGGTACTCGCCCGGGCCGGGGCCGGGCGGTCCGTCCGGGCCGCTGCGGCCGAGGCCCACCACGGGCGACTCCCGCTGGCCCGCTGCCGGTCCGGGCGGTGCCAGGGTCCCGGCACCGGTTCCGTCCGGTGGCTGGCCGGTGGCGGCTCCCGTCGGTTCGGCCGTGGTGCAGCCGGCGGCGGCCAGCAGTACGGCGAGGCTGACGATCATCGGTACGCGCAGATGGGTCATACCGGACTGACGCGCGGCCGCCGATCGGGGTTTACCAGCGGCCGGATCCGGCCCGCACCGACGGTCCGGTCAGGACCGCCACTTGATCGAGCAGCCCATGCTCGGCTGGTGTGGCTCGGGCACCGGCTGCCCGGCCAGCACCAGTTCGATCGCGGCCCGCAGCGCCGCCCCGGTGACCGGCTTGCCGTTGCCCGGGGTGGAGTCGTCGAACGCGCCCCGGTAGGCCAGGGTGCGGTCGGCGCCGTACAGGAAGAAGTCCGGAGTGCACACCGCCTGGTAGGCGCGGCCCACCTGCTGGCTGGCGTCGATGAGGTACGGGAACGTCCAGCCGGCCCGCTGGGCCTGCGCGGCGAGCTGCGCGGGGGCGTCGTCGGGGTACGCCTCGGCGTCGTTGGTGCAGATGCCGACGACGGCCAGGGTCGGGAACTCGGCGAGCACCTTGGCCAGTCCGACCTCGACGTGCTTCACGTACGGGCAGTGGTTGCAGATGAAGGCGACGAGCAGCGCCGGCGCGTCGGCGAAGTCGTCGCGGCGGACCACGTGACCCGAGACGTCCGCCAGCGCGAAGTCAGGCGCGGGGGTGCCCAACGGCACCATCTCTGAGGTGACAGCCATACCCGCCACCCTACCCACGCGGTGAGCGCGTACGTCGGGATGCGACCGCTGGCCACCCTCGGCGCCATGGGCGTCACGCGTCGTCGCACCGGACCGGCTGTTGACCGGGTTCGGGCTGGCGATGATCGGCGGCGCACCGCTGTGGCTGCTCGCCACCGGGCGTACCGAAGTGACGACCTCGGCGGACGTCGAGGCGTCCCCGGTGACGATCCCTGCGGTCGTGGTGCCGTTGGTCGCCGGGTCGCCGCTGGCCAGGCTGGTGCCGCCGCGACTGCCGGCGTTGCAGCCGGCGGTTGCCGACGCGCGGGCGGCGCTCACCCGGCAGGTGGCCGGGCTGAGCACGGTCGCGGTGGCGTTCGCCGGGCTGGCGCTGCTCCTCGGGCCGGGGAGCGTCTGGTACGGCCCGGTGAAGGTCGCGCTGCTGCTCGGCGGCGCCTGGTGGGTGCTGCGGAACTGGCCGGCGGCACCGCCCGGCGGCCAGGAGCATCGACGGGCGGTCCCGGGGCGCTGGTACTGGCTGGGGCCGGTGCCTGCGGTCGTCGGCTGGGCCTGGTTGGCGTACCACAGCCCGCTGACCGGACCGTCCGACCTGTCCGGCTACCGGGCGTACGACCCGATGGTCCTGCTCACGGCGATGCTGCTGACCTTCGCTGGCCGGCGATCACCGCAGCCGCACTGCTGTACGCGGCGATGCATACCCACCGGGTCGGCACCGGTCCGCTGGCCGACACGGTCGCGGTGGTGCTGATGTTCGACGGCTGACCCGCCCGCGTTCAGTCGAGCGGTGTCGTTGCCCACACCCCGTCCGGTGGGTCGGACGGATCGCCGTGGTCACGCTATCGTCGATTTATTCAACGCGTGATGAAATTGATGGAGGTGGGCGCGATGGACACTGACACTGCCGACTGTGTGGTCGCCGGTGGTGGACCGGCCGGCATGATGCTCGGCCTGCTGCTGGCCCGAGCCGGGGTGCGGGTCGTCGTCTGCGAGAAGCACGAGGACTTCCTGCGGGACTTCCGTGGCGACACCGTCCACCCGTCGACGTTGCGGCTGCTCGACGAGCTCGGCCTCGGCGACCAGTTCGCCGCCCTGCCGCAGACCCGGATCCACCAGGTCGCCTTTCCGACCGGCGAGGGCCGGCAGATCGTCGTCGGGGACCTACGCCGGTTGCACACCCCGCACCCGTACATCGCGATGGTGCCGCAGTGGGACCTGCTCAACCTGCTGGCCGGGGCGGCGTCGGCCGAGCCGACGTTCACCCTGCGGATGGGGACCGAGGTGACCGGCCTGCTGCACGACGGTGACCGGGTCGCCGGGGTGCGCTACCGGACTGCGGACGGTGTGACCGGCGAGATCCGCTCGGCGTTGACCTTGGCCTGCGACGGACGCTGGTCGGCGGTACGGCGCGCGGCCGGGCTGCGGCCCCGCGAGTTCCCGGTGCCGATCGACGCCTGGTGGTTCCGGCTGCCCCGACGGGACACCGACGATCTGCCGGGCCTGGTACCGGCCGCCGGCCACGGCGCGATGGTCGTGGTGTTCCCCCGGGAGGGCCACCTGCAGGTCGCCTACATCGCCCGCAAGGGGACCGACGCCGAGCTGCGTAGCCGCGGGCTGGCGGCGTTCCAGCGCCAGGTGGCCACCGTCGCGCCCCGGCTCGCCGACCGGCTCGACGCGCTGACCAGCATGGACGACGTCAAACATCTGGACGTACGGGTGAACCGGCTGCGCCGCTGGCACCGCGACGGCCTGCTCTGCATCGGCGACGCCGCGCACGCGATGAGCCCGGTGGGCGGGGTCGGCATCAACCTCGCCGTCGCCGACGCCGTCGCGGCGGCGACCCGGCTGGCCGAGCCGCTGCGCCGGGGCCGGATCACCCCGGCGGAGCTGGCCACGGTACGGGCCCGCCGGGCCCTGCCGACCGTCGTGGTGCAGACCCTGCAGCAGAATCTGCACCGCACCATCGTCCAGCCGATCCTGGACGGTCGGCGGGTCGGCCCGCCGGCCCCGCTGCTGGCCCTGATGCGCCGGTTCCCAGCGGCGTCGCTGCTGCCCGCCTACCTGATCGGCATCGGACCGCGTCCCGAGCACGCACCGGAGTACGCCCGCCGGTGGGGTCAGCCAGGCTGAACCCACCGGTCGGCACCGGACCGGGCCGCCCTGGGCAGGATCAGCGGGTCCGGCCGTCGTCGGGGCGGTCGGCCCGCACCGTCAGGATCAGGTCGGCGACCAGCGCCGTCCAGCCGGTCTGGTGCCAGGCGCCCAGGCCGGCGCCGTTGTCGCCGTGGAAGTACTCCGGGAAGGCGATCAGGTCCCGCCAGTCGGGGTGCTGCTGGAACGTCTCGGCGGCGCCGTAGATCGGCCGCCGGCCGTACCCGTCGCGCAGGAACAGCGAGATCAGCCGGTGCGACAGGTCGTCGGCGATCGCGTTGAGGGTGCGCTTGGAGCCGGACCGGGTCGGGTACTCGATCAGCAGGTCGTCGCCGAAAAAGGTGGCGAAGTCCCGCAACGCGCAGACCAGCAGGTAGTTGGTGGGCATCCAGATCGGGCCCCGCCAGTTGGAGTTGCCGCCGAACAGCCCGCTGGCCGACTCGGCCGGCTCGTAGCCGACGGTGAAGTCCTGTCCGCCGAGGGATACGGTGAACGGCTCGTCGAGGTGCCGCCGGGACAGGGTGCGCAGCCCGTACGGGGAAAGGAACTCCTCCTCGTCGAGCATCGGGGCGAGGATCCGCACGATCTGCTCCGGGCCGACCATGGACAGCAGCCGGTGCTGCCGGCCGTCGCCGGCCAGCCGGCGGGCACCGATCACGTCGGCGTACTCCGGCTTGTTGGTCAGGAACCAGCGCAGCCGGGCCGCCAGCTCGGGCAGCCTGGCCAGGGTGCCGGAGTGCAGCGTGGTGGTGGCCGCCAACGGCAGCAGGCCGACCACCGACCGCACCTTCAGCGGCAGAGTGTCGCCGTCGGGCAGCCGCAGCTGGTCGTAGAAGAACGAGTCCTCCTCGTCCCACAGCCCCTGGTCGTAGGCGGCGGCGGCGATGTAGGCGAAGTGTTCCAGGAACTTGGTGGCGATGTCGGTGTAGGTGTGGTCGTGCACCGCCAGGGTCAACGCCATGTCCAGCATGTTCAGCGCGTACGTCGCCATCCAGCCGGTGCCGTCGGACTGTTCCAGCACCCCGGCCACCGGCAGCGCGGCGGACCGGTCGAACGGCCCGACGTTGTCCAGCCCGAGGAAGCCGCCCTCGAAGACGTTGTTGCCGTTGATGTCCTTGCGGTTGACCCACCAGGTGAAGTTGAGCAGCAGCTTGTGCATGATCCGGGCGAGGAACTCGAAGTCGCGCCGGCCGTCGATGTCGAACACCCGCAGCGCCGCCCAGGCGTGCACCGGCGGGTTGACGTCGGCGAACGCCCACTCGTACGCCGGAATCTGCCCGTTGGGGTGCATGTACCACTCGCGCAGCAGCAACAGCAGCTGGTCCTTGGCGAACTGCGGGTCGACGCGGGCCAGCGTCGAGCAGTGGAACGCCAGGTCCCAGGCGGCGTACCAGGGATACTCCCAGGGGTCCGGCATGGAGATGACGTCGAAGCTGTTCATGTGCCACCAGGCGGCGTTGCGGCCGTGGCCGCGCCCGTCCGGCGGCGGTGGGCTGGCCGGGTCGCCGGCCAGCCACTGGGCGACGTCGAAGTGGTAGAACTGCTTGCCCCAGAGCACACCGGCGAATGCCCGACGGGCGACGAGACGTTCGTCGTCGGTGGCGGCGGCCGGAATGACGGTGTCGTAGTAGCGGTCGGCCTCGGCGTGCCGGGCGGCCAGCGTCGCGGCGTGCCCGGCACCGAGGTTGAGCCGGGGCGGCGGGGTGTTACCCGGCGGCGGCGCGGTCAACGTCAGCCGCAGCCGGATCCGGTCCTCGCCGCCGGCCGGCACGTTCAGCACGTAGTGCAGTGCGCCCTTGGTGCCGGTCGACTCCGGGTTGACCGTGTCGGCGCCGTCGACGACGTGGTCGTTGATGCCGTCCTTCGGGTACGGGGTACGCGACGGCAGCCCCCAGAGCCGTTCGGCGTTGCTGTCGTTGTCGCACAGCAGCGGGGTGGGATCGCCGTCGCCCTGCAGCACCAGCTGCCCGAGCACCCAGTGGTGGCCGACCAGGCGGTCGCCGTCGCCGGTGAGCACCGGGATCTGGTCGCGGCCGGGCAGCCCCCACGCCCAGGTGTTGCGGAACCACAGGCTGGGTAGGACGTGCAGGCGGGCATCGGTGTCGCCCCGGTTGGCCACGGTGATCTCGATGCACATGTCGGTCGGCCCCGCTTTGGCGTAGTCGACGGTTACCGCCCAGTACCGGTCGTCGTCGAAGATGCCGGTGTCGACCAGTTCATACTCGGTCTCGTCGCGGCCGCGCATACCGTTGACCGCGACGAGACCGTCGTACGGAAAGGCGGCCTGCGGATAGTGGTAGCGCCAACGCATCCAGGAGTGGGTGGGCGTGGAATCCTCGTACCACCAGTAGTCCTTCGCGTCCTCGCCGTGGTTGCCGCCGTCGCCGCCCAGGCCGAACATGCGCTCCTTGAGGATCGGGTCCTCGCCGTTCCACAGCGCCAGGCCGAAGCAGAACGTCTGCCGGTCGTCACAGACGCCGGCCATGCCATCCTCGTTCCAACGGTACGCCCGGGATCGGGCATGATCATGCGGAAAGTAGTCCCACGCCGTACCGTGCTCGCTGTAGTCCTCCCGTACCGTTCCCCATGCCCGCTCTGACACGTAGGGCCCCCATGCCCGCCACGGATGCTCACCCGCGTCGGCTTCCACCAACCGGGTGCGCTCCGGATCACGATACGTCCGCCTGGAGTTGACCATGACGGTCATTCTTCCTGGGACGTGTTTCCGGCACTTGTCGGACCGTCACCTTGCCGGCACCCCAGCACCGTTTCGCCGGCCTGTCACCGCCGCGCCCCACACCGCCACCGCCCCGCCCACACCGCCCGCCACCGGCCCGCTGCCCTCTCGCCGGTCGACCAGCCATGGAGGAACATTGCTCGACATCAGCTTCGGACCGCAGGTCTGCGGCGACCTGGCCGCCGGAGCCAGCCGGGAGTGGCTGGTCACCGACGGTCGGGGCGGCTACGCGATGGGCACGGTCAGCGGTCTGCGTACCCGCCGTTACCACGGCCTGCTGGTGGTCGCCGGGGCCACCCCGGCGGCCCGGCGGGTCGGGCTGGTCAGCCTCGACCCGGCGGTCACCCTGCCGTCCGGCGCGCAGGTCCGCCTCGGCGTACACGAATGGGCGTCCGGCGTGGTCGACCCGCCCGGCCACACCTTGCTGGAGCGCTTCGACCTGACCGACGGGGTGCCGCGCTGGCGGTGGCGGATCGGCGACGTGGTGATCGAACGGGAGATCGCGATGACGCACGGCTCGCCGTGCGTGGCGGTCACCCACCGGCTGGTCAGCGGCGGACCGGTCACCCTCACCCTGGCCGCCGTCACCACCTGGCGGGACGCGCACGGCGAACGGGACGGGCAGGCTCCCCCACCGCGGATGGACAACGTCGACGGCGGGACGGTGATCGAGGGCGCGTTCCGGATACACGGCCCGGACTGGGTGCCGGCGGGCAACTGGTGGGACGGCGTGTACCACCGCGAGGAGGCGGCGCGTGGGCTGCGGGCCGAGGAGGACCTGTGGTACGCGGGCAGCTTCACCGCCACCCTCGACGGCCCCGGCGCGGTGGCCGAGGTGACCGCGTGGGCGGAGCAGCTGGAACAGGTGCCGGCCCGGGCGGCCACGATCGTCGCCGCCGCCCGGACCCGCAACCGGGCGGTGGTGGCGGCCGCGAAACCGGCCGACGCCGTCGACGCCACGCTGGCCCTGGCCGCCGACGCTTTCGTGGTGCGCACCGGCTCCGGGCCGGACGTGGTGGCCGGCTACCCGTGGTTCGGGGCGTGGTCACGGGACACGCTGACGTCGTACGAGGGGCTGTTCCTGGCGACCGGGCGGGCCGACGAGGGCCGGGAGCTGCTGCGCGGCTACGCGGCGACGTTGTCCGAGGGGATGCTGGCGAACACCGCCGACACCGGGCACGTGGAGTACAACACCGTCGACGGCACCCTGTGGCTCCTGCACGCGGTGGACCGGCACGTCACCGCGACCAGCGACATCGACCTGGCGGCCGAGCTGCTGCCGGCGCTGCGCGAGGTGGTCGCGGCGCATCTGCGCGGCACCCGATACGGCATCCGGGTGGACGACGCCGACGGGCTGCTCACCGGCGGCGCCGGCGGCGAGGCACTGACCTGGATGGACGCCCGGGTGTACGGGGTGCCGATCACCTCCCGGGAGGGCAAGCCGGTCGAGGTGAACGCCCTGTGGGTCAACGGGCTGGCGGCGGTGAGCGAGCTGGCGCAGCTGGTGGACGGTGATCCGGGGGCGGCGACGAGCCTGTACCCGAAGGCGCAGGAGTCGTTCCGGGCCCGCTACCCGGCCCCGTCGGGATGGCTCTACGACGTGCTGGACACTCCGGCGCAGTACCCGCTGGGCGGGGATCCGCACGCCGACGACGACGCGCTGCGCCCGAACCAGCTGCTCGCCTGGTCGCTGCCGTACGCCCCGTTGGAGCCGGACCCGGCACCGCTGCGGGCGATCGGCGCGGCGCTACTGACCCCGCTGGGTCTGCGCAGCCTGGCGCCGGACTCGGCCGGCTACCTCGGGCAGCACCGGGGCGGGCCGGCCCGCCGTGACGGCGCCTACCACCAAGGCACGGTCTGGCCGTGGCTGATCGGCCCGTACGTGTCGGCGGCCCGGCGGGCGGGTCTGGACGTCTCCGACGTGTTCCTCGGGCTGACCGCCCACCTGAGCGAGTACGGACTCGGCTCGGTCAGCGAAACGGCCGACGGGGATCCGCCGCACGGTGCCACCGGCTGCCCGTTCCAGGCGTGGTCGGTGGCCGAACTACTCCGGGTCCGACAAGTCTGATCAGTTGCCGTTACATCAGCGCAACGCGAATGTCTTCCCTGGTTATCCCATTGCCGGCAGTATCGTCGGCAACCCAAAGACGCGTCAGCACCCGCATTAGGTGCCTGATCGCGCATGTCCGGTGCCGATTTGAATTGAGGGGGGTCTGTCGATGTCACCTGCCGCCGACGTGATCGACATCCGCGCACCACGGTCGCAGCGGATTCTGATGCTGTCCTGGGAGTACCCGCCGGTGCTGGTGGGCGGACTGGGCCGGCACG
>NZ_JBHMIN010000063.1:0-31088 GCF_048060215.1 Micromonospora sp. LOL_021
AGTCGACGACGTCGAGGTGGGCGAGTGAGTCCCGCAGCGCGGCGGCGAACCGGGCGGCGGCTTCGATGCTGGTGAGCCGGGTCGGCAGGTGGATGGTCCAGCGCGGTTCGTCGCTCACCAGTGGCCTCCGTTGCCGCCGGTCTGGCGCTGGTGCTCCGACTGGTAGACGCCGGCGGGCGGGGCGTTGAACCGGCAGCCGACGTGCCGTTGCCGCCACTGGCGCAGCCCTTCGCGTAGCCGGTCGGCCTCGGCCCGGTCGACGGCGGCCTGCCGGGTGAGCCGGTCCAGCTCGTCGGCGACCTGCCGCAGGTACGCGTACACCGCCGCCGGGTCCAGCCCACGCCACCGGGTGTCGAACTGCATCGCCCTGACCTGCCACGGCTCCACGAGTACACCCTGCCGAGGCACCACCCGCCCCCGCCTGCTCCGCTGCTCCACGACTTCTCCTTGTGGGTTGACCGTCATGTGCCTTTGCGCCGAGCTGAAGCTCGCTTGGCGGTCAAGATACCAATGTAGGTACGTAGATACAATAAGACGTAGGGTCATCTGCTACGTAGCGTGGCGTTGTGATCGACCCCAACGCCGACCGGGCGGTGTTTCGCCAGCTCGCGGACCTGCTGCGGAACCGGATATTGTCCGGCGAGCTTCAGCCCGGCGCGTCGTTGCCCAGCGAGCTGCGGATGGCTCAGGAGTACGGGTTGAGCCGCACGAGTGTCCGGCAGGCTGTCTCGATCCTGCGGTCCGAAGGTCTGGTCAGCGTCCAGCGACCACGCGGCACCTTCGTTCGGGAGGCTGAGTTCACCGACACCGTGACGCTTCGCAAGGGCGACACTGCCTCTGCCCGCATGCCGAGCCCGACTGAGCGTCGTGACCTTGACCTGTCGGAAGGCGTACCCATCCTCGTGATCAGCCGCGCTGACGGCTCAACCGAGCTGTACGCCGCCGACCGCACCCGCGTCAGCCTGTAGTAGTTGAGCGAGTGGCCGACTCGATTTGATTGACAGCATCGAGGTAGCGTCGATTCTTGCCCGTCGTGCGGAACAAAGTGGGGCGCGGGATTCGCTTGTAAAGTGGCTGCTACTGGAATGTACTCGCTATTGAATCCGGTGTCTCCTGGATACCGTCGATCGGAAGGGTGGCATTGTGGCGTTTAGTCATAGATGCTGGTCCGCCTATTTTTCGCCCAGCAGGTGCGGATATCAGCGTGTTCGGTGGCGAGGTCCGTATCCTGGCGGTGGATTCAGGGTGGATGTGTAGTTGACGCCGTCCGTGAGTGTGGTCGTTGCGCTAGACTTAGTGGCAGTCATCCGATCGTACTCGGCAAGGATCATGCTCTTTGTTCGAAATGCTCCATGGGTCTCCAGGTCCTTCTTTTTGATGATTGGAAATGAGTCCAGAATATGTTCAACTTCTTCCCGTGGTATAGCATAGATGCAAAAGAATAGTGCGTCGATCTCGGCGCGTATAACCTGCTGGCGACCAGGATTCCATATGAACGGGGGGTTTGTGTCGCCGATCGACACTGCGAACTCTTGTAGGTCAAATGAGGTGAACGCAAGCTCCATGACGCGAGGAGTGATGAAGTCGGCATGTGTTCTTAGGGTTTTCGGTTCTGGGACTGGTATCTGCTCGCTTGTGCTCTGTGGGATGCTTGGTTGAGTCAAGCTGCTGCGGAGCAGGTAATCGAATGCAAAGGAATTGTAGGTGGCTGCAAGTAAGGGGACGTCGACGTCTTCTAGTCCAACGGAAAGAATCCACCCGTAGGATGCTGGGCCTAGCGGTAGGATGGCTGAAATCATAGTTCGCTCGTCTGTGTTGCGTGCAATCCTCCGGTGCCCGAGAAGACATTTTCTGTTGTCTATTCCTAGTTTTGCCAAGCGCGCTTCAACAACATCTTCCGCTATCCAGTGTTCGGGGAGCGGTGCGAAGCTTGGATCTGCGGGGTTGACTGGTGTTGCGCTAGATGATTCTAGTGAATGGGAAAATCGGTGCGAGAACTGGTGACCCATTCGCCCTTCATGCAAGGGGAGCATGCGGCTTCCGTCGCGGAAAAAGATATTGCCTTCCAGGGTCCACTCGTCGCGTTCAAGAAGCTCTTTGGAGTGGAAGAGGGTCGAGTCGTCTGTTATGTCAAACATTCGCTTGTACTGAATTGGCCATCGATTCTTGCTTGGCGATTCCCCTTTTAGAATAGGAACGCGGCGGTAGATCGAGACAGTTAGATCGGCGTCGCGGCGGGTGCGGAAAATGGGCAGATTGCCGGTGTTCGGGTTGATCAGCGCGATCTCTTCCGGGCTGAGGCTGAAGGCCCGCTCGGGGTCGTCGAGGTCGACCGGGTCCTCCAGGAAGAACGCGTAGCGCGCCTCCGGTTCGCGCCCGGCCCGGCCGGTCAGCGCCAGCAGGCAGAACTTGTAGCTGGAGTGCACGCCCAGGAAGAGCGGCTTGCGGTTTTCGAAGTCGAGCAGCGTGGTGATCGCACCTCGCCGGGCGAGGTCGCTGAACAGGTGCTGCGCACCGGCACCGGTTGCGATCGCCGTGGGGACGATTACACCGGTCCGTCCCTGCGGCGCGATGAGGGTGGTGAAGCGCTCGGTGAAGAGCTGATCGGTCTGCAGCGAGTTGACGCCCTTGACGCTGAGCCCTTTTGCACACAGCGGGAAGGTGCCCGAGCCACCGGCGAAGTGGAACGTCGCCTTCACCCGGCGGCGTTCGGCGTGGTAGCGCTCGCCTGCCTCAGGATACTCCTCGACCCACTCGACGATCCGCGCCCGGCGGGTCGCGCCGGCCAGCTCCGCGATCGACGGGTCGACCACGCTGAAGTACTTCTTGTCCTCGAAGTCGACCTTGTCCCACGGTGGGTTGCCGAGCACGCAGGAGAAGCCGCCGGCCCAGCCGGTCGCCGAGTCGACGTCGGCCAGGGCGGCGTCGTCCGAGGTGTGGAAGATCTCGGGGAACTCCAGATCCCAGTGGAAGAAGCGGAACTCGTCTGCCAGCCGCTCGATCTCGTCGTAGGTTGCCTGGGACGCCGCTGCGGCGGCCGGGTCCTGCATGGCCCGGAAGACGCGGTCGGTGACCGGCGGCGGAGCGTCGGCCGCCTTGCGCCACACGAACGCCGCGCACCAGGCGTCCGCCAGGTGCCTGCGTCGGGTGTAGTCGGCCGAGCTGACCAGCTCCTGGTAGGCGGCGGCCTGCCGGCGTACGTCGGAAAGGTCACCGGCCGGGGCGTTGGTGATCCGCTCGACCCGCTCGGCGAGGTCGGCGTTGGCCACCTTGACCTCGGCGACCAGGTCGAACAGCCCGAACTGGCCGGCGCGTTCCTCGTCGTTGAGCCGCTCCAGCAGCCGGGCGTGCTTCGGATCGTCACCTTCGATCGCCTTGAACGCCCTGGTGGGGATGCCGTCGCGGCGCAGCGCCGGCAGCGCGCCGATCAGGCCGTTGCCGTGCTTGATGTGCGCGTCGAGGAAGCTCAGCGGCGTGCCCGGCTCCAGGGCTTCCAGCCACAGCGACACCTTGGCCAGCTCGACCGCCATCGGGTTGAGATCCACGCCGTAGACGCAGCGGGCGATCACCTCGTGCAGCGCGTGCCCGACCGCCTCGACGGTCGGCTCCGGGTTGCGTTCCCGCACCGCCGCGACCCGTTTCGCGATCCGCCGGGCCGCCGCGACCAGGAAGTGCCCGGAGCCGCACGCCGGGTCGCAGACCGTGATCGACAGCAGCTCGTCGACGATCGACTGGGTGGCGTCGGGCTGCCCGGCGGCTGTCGCGGCGACCTCGCCGCGTTTCTGCGCGTCGTCGATCACCGGGTCGAGAGTGGAGTCGAGCAGCCGCTCGATCAGCGACGACGGCGTGTAGTAGGAGCCGGTCTTCTTGCGGTTGTTGCCGGCCCGGTCGACCAGGGTGAAGCTGCTGTCCAACGCGCTGTGCTTGGGCACCAGCTCCAGCAGCGACTCGTAGATCGATCCCAGCTCCTCGGAGCCCATGTTGCGGTAGTCCGTCGCCCGCCAGCGACCCGACTTCGGATCCCACACCCGGCTCAGCTGACGCACCGCCGTCAGCAGGTCCGCGTTGGCCAGGGCACAGCCGCGCAGCGGCGTGTCCGCGTCGCCGTCGTCGAAGATGCCGCCCAGGCCGGGCAGGCCCAGCTCCGGGCGGCCCCGCTCATCGCCGAGCGCGTCCAGGACGATCCGCAGCGCCTGGTACAGGTCGGTGTGCGCGGTGCCCCGGCGGCGGTTCGCGTGCCGGCGTAGCCGCGCCGACGAGAAGTACGCCGCGTACCGTTCCCGGATCAGGTCGCTGGTGCCGGGCGGGTGCAGCGCGTCGCGGTCCTCGGCGGCGAAGAGGAAGATCAGCCGGTACACCAGCCGCAGCAGCGCCGCGTGCAGCTCGTCCACATCCAGCTCGCGCCGCAGCTGTCCGTTCGCCGGGTGCTTGAGGAAGCCCGTACCGAGGGTCTGCAGGGCCTTCTTGACCGCCTCCCGGTGGTATTCCAACGCGCGGACGCCGGTGCTGATCGCGTCGGTGCGCCAGCGTTCCAGCCAGCAGGTCGACGGTGCGGCACCTTCGGCGACGTCGAAGCGGGACACGTGCAGCAGCCGGTACAGCAGCACGAACTCGCTGAACAGTTCGCCGTCGAAGATCGCCTCCAGGTCGAATTCGACGTACGCGGCGGTGGCCAGGGCGTTGGAGTCCCGCAGCAGCCGCAACTGCCGGCCGTTGCTGAGCACCCCCCACAGGTGGGCGTCGGAGCGGTTCAGGCACTCCTGCACCATCGACTGCGCCCGGACCCCGCCGGCCGCCGCCGGTTTGTCCAAGTCTGCGTTCCAGCCGATCAGATGCACCGGTACGTGCTGCCAGCGGTGCGACACCGGGAACGTCTTGCCGCCGTCGTCGGCGGTGATGCCGCTGGCCCCGATCGGGGTGAGTCGGCCGAAGCCCAACTCGTCGAGCAGCGGCTCCAACCACTGGCTCACCGCGTACCCGGTGGGGTCCGCCGGGGTGGCCGCCGCCGGTGCCACCGGAAGCCGACCGCGCAGCTCGGCCCAGACGGAGCGCAGATAGTCCCAGTGCCGTTCGGCGGCGTCGCGCACCGACCGGGAGCCGACCACCCGGTAGTCGGCGGGTTTGCCGCCGGGCACGTCGCGGCCTTCGGAGATCCGGACCAGCATGTCGGCGGGGAGCAACCCGCCGATCGTGTGGACGGCGGAGAAGACCTGGTTGCGGGCGATCGCGGACACTGCAGCCTCCGGCGGGGGTAACGAAGGGCGGACGGGCGGGGGCGAGGGGGAGTGCTCAGCCGAGCGGCAGATAGACGTACGTGCCGAGCACGTCGGCGCCGTCCTGGGCGGTGACGGTCAACCCGCGCACGATCTCGCCAGCGGCGCTGCGCACCCGGCGGTGCGCGGCCAGCAGTTCGCCGGCCAGCTCCCGGCCGTACGCGGTGAGCCGTTCGTCGACCGCCGGCAGGTCGTCGATCACCCGCCGCATGGTGTTCTCGGCGAGCGTCGGGTCGGTGTTGGCGTCGGCCCCGGCGTCCAGCATCCGCAGCGCCTCGTCGGCCGGCAGCCAGTCGGCGCTGCCCGGTGCGCCCCGGAACGCCAGCAGCCGGGCGTCCTCGGCAACCAGCTCCCGGGTGCCGGTCCGGGACGGCAACGTCAGGTGGAAGCGGTAGCGGACCAGCAGCAGCGTGGTCCGGGTCGACACCGACCGGGTACGGGCCACCCCGCAGCGGCGGGCCGGACGCGGACCGGGCACGTCGGCGTCGAGCGCCGCGTTGAGTAGGTAGCCGGCGAGTGCGACGACTGCCGGGTCGGTGCGCACCAGCGCCACCTCGCCCCGGGCGACGGCGGCGGTGTCCCGCACCGGCACCTGCCGGGTGCCGTCGACGGCGTCGCCGCCGAGCACCGGGGCGAGCGCGTCCCGCAGCCCCGCCGGAGTGCCGCCCAGTTCGGCGGTGAAGCCGCCAGGGCTGGTCGGGTCGTCGCGCAGCACCCCGTCGAGGGACCGCAGCGCGGAGCGGACGAAGCCGCGGATCTCGTCGGCCCGGCCCAGAGTGTCGCGGATCGCGGTCACCTCCCGGGCCACCTCTTCGGCGTGGATGGCGTGCTGGGCGAACCGGGACCGGGACGTCTTCTCCCGTTCGATCGCCGACTGCCACTGCTTGTCCAGCTCGGCGGCCTGCTCGTCGAGCGGCTGGTAGTCGGTGACCTCGAACAGGCTGCCCTGCTCGGTGCGCCCGTCGCGCAGCACCAGCCATTCGATGATCGCGTTGGTGACGCCGGTCGACGCCTCGTCCGGCACCGACACCGAGATGCCCAGGTCCTTGCGGATCTGTCGGTGTTTGCGGATCAGCACGTCGAGGACCTTGCCGTCGATGCCGTTGTCGCTGCCGTACAAGGTAATCACCCGGACTACGGACCGCTGCTGGCCGAAGCGGTCGACCCGGCCCTCCCGCTGGTCGTGCCGGGTCGGGTTCCACGCGAGGTCATAGTGGACGACCGCGTCGAAGTGATGTTGAAGATTGACCCCTTCGGACAGACAGTCGGTGGCGACCAGTACCCGGCGGGCGGCCGGGTCGTCACCGGCCGCCGTCGCCAGCTCCTCGATGCGCTGCAGCCGCTGCTGAGGCGACAGCGTCCCGGTCACCGCCCGGATGATCGTCTTGCGGCCGAGTTTGCCGTCGAGCTGCTCGGCGACGTACTCGGCGGTCGGGATGTAGCGGCAGAACACGATCGGGTGGTAGCCCTCGGCGAGCAGCTTCTTCAGCTGCCGCACCAGCAGGGCGAGTTTGCGGTCGCCGTCGGAGCCTTCCAGCTGCTCGGCCCGTGCTGCCAGGTCGGCCAGCCGTCCGGCCGGATCGCCCGACACGACTCGGTCGACGTCGTCGGCGGTCGCCCCCGGTGCCACGTCCAGCCCTTCCAGGGCGTCGTCCTCACCGGAATCCTGCAGCAGCGGGGCACCGAGCCGGTCGGCCTCGGCGGCCGTCGCGGCCACCGCCGTCGCCGACCGGGTACGCAGCGTCTGCGCCGCCGCCCGTGGCGACGACACCAGCGACCGCAGCAGCGCGATCGCCGACCACCAGGCGATCCGGGTCTCCCGTTTGCCGCGCTGGCTGGCGGCGTCGACCCGTTCGCTGGCGTAGTCGAGGGCGTCGTAGAGCAGCGACCGGTACGCCGGGCTCAACGCGTACGTCTCGTCTTTGAACTCGCGGTCGGCGGGGAACGCGGTCTGCTCGACCATGCTGTCGTCGCGTAGGCCGTCCTCTTTGGTGAGGTACTTGCGCACGTCGGCGCGTTTGCGCTGCACGAAGTACGGGGCCAGGGCCCGTCGGCCGGCGTCGGTGGTCAGATCGAGGTTGGCCAGCTCCGGTTTGACCAGCCCCAGCAGGTGGTGGAACGCCGTCGGCTTGCCGCTGTGCGGGGTGGCGGTGACCAGCAGCAGATGCCGGTCGGCGTCGGCGGCGATCCGTTGCAGCAGCTCGAAGCGCAGCTGCGTCTGCGTCGACGTGGTGTCGTCGGCGACGACGCAGGCATGTGCCTCGTCGCAAATAACTAAATCCGGGCAGTGCCGGACGAAGTCGTCACGGTGCCGGGGCGACTTGATGAAGTCGGTCGACACGATCACGTTCGGGTGCCGGGCGAACAGCGACTGGCCCAGATCCAGGTTGCGTTCCAGCCGCGACACCGTCGACGCCAGCACCAACTCGGCGTCGATGCCGAACTTGGTGCGCAGCTCGACCTGCCACTGCTCGGCCAGCGCCGGCGAGCACAGCACCGCCAGCCCGCGTGCGCTGCCCTGGGCCAGCAACTCCGACGCGATCAGTCCAGCTTCGACGGTCTTGCCGATGCCGACGTCGTCGCAGATCAGCATCCGTACGGTCGGCTGCCGCAGCGCCATCATCAGCGGCACCAGCTGGTAGGCACGTGGCTCCACGGCGATGCCGGCCAGCGACCGGAACGGCCCCGCCCCGGCCCGGAAGCCGATCCGCAGCGCCGACCGCAGCAACCCGGCCGCCTGCGCGTTGCCCAGATCCGCCGGGGTCGGCGCGGCGAACTCGGCGCCGCGGACCGGCTCGAATGCGGGAAACACGGCGGCGATGTCGTCGTCGCTGCCGCCCAACGGGCGCAGCACCAGCATGTCCGGCGCGCTGTCGGGCAGCACGACCCAGTCACGGCCGCGGGCATGGACCAATGAACCAGGGGCGTACGCGACAGCGGTGGCGGCGGTGGCGGCGGTGGCGGTGGTCATCGGGGGCGAGTCCTGTCGTCGGCGGGGGAGGAGACGGGGTGGGACGGGCAACGGGAGGCGTCAGCCGTCCATCGCGGACCCGAAATAGCTGCGGTGCTTGTCGACGATGGCCGCCCAGTCGGCGTCGTGCGGGAAGCGGACCACCTCCCAGCCGGCGTCGATCAGCCGACCCTCGGCGTCGCGGTCCCGGTCGGCGACCACCGGATAGTCGTGCACCGGCCCGTCGACGAACACCGCCACGTTTGCCCCCGACAGCCGGTAGACGAAGTCCGGCTTGGCCAACGCCTCGGTGAGGAACGCCTGCCCCTCGTCGGGCAGCCGCAACCCGCGTTCCTTCAACCAGGTGACGAACCGCTTCTCCAGCGTGGTGTCGGACTGGTCGGCCAGCAGGGTCAACTGCTCTGATCGGGACACGCCCGCGCCGGTGGTCCGGGCCCGGCCGGCGGCGAACCGCAGCAGCAGATCCCGGACCGCGTGCCGGTCGATCTGTGAGTGGTAGCCCTGGTTGCCGTAGGTGAGCAGACATTCGTAGCAGCCCCGGGCGCACGGCCGGTCCGGGTGCGGGCCGCCCAGGTCGGTGCCGTCCGGCGCGAAATGGCAGATCTCCAGCGCCTTCCGTGCCGCCTTGGCCAGCGCATCCGGGTCAGACTGCAGCAGCCGCAGCACCCCGGCGCCGCCCTCGGCGGCCTCGATGAACAACATCCGGTCGCGGGTTGACTCCTCCGGCGGGAGCAGCTCGCTGGCCAGCTCCACGTCCTCCAACTCGAACGCCGCCTCGACACCGCGCTCCAGGGCGTACATCAGCGACACCGCCGCCGGCTGCGGCAGCGGTTCGTCGAGGGTGAGCACCGCGATGTTGCGCCGGTCCTCGACGTACGGGATGACCCGCTTGCGGCGACCCCGTTCCTGGCCGTCCGCCTCGATCAGCGGCAGTTCGTGGGAGTCGCCGGTGGCCTTGGCCGCGTCCCGCTCGTTGAGCCACCGCCCGTCGGTCGGATCCAGCCAGAAGCCGTCCGAGTCGGTGAGTTTCGACCGGGCCCGGCGCAGGTTGGTGATCCGCACCGTGGCCGAGTCGCCGTACGCGACCCGACCCAGCCGACCACCCGGGTCCGCGATGATCGCGTCCTGCCGACCCTGCCGTGGTCCGTGGTCCTGAAACCGGTACGAGGTGACCAGCCGGAACCCGGCCCGCCGCCGCTCCTCCTCGTCGGAGGAGATCCGCTCCCGCCGGATCGTGTACACCGTGCGCAGGTGCAGCAGGCCGACGAGTTTCGCGCTCTCGGTCAACGGCGCGTCGCACATCTCGCACCGGTCGGCGTTGTGCCGCTCCTCGTGGTGGTAGCCGCAGTGGGCACACCGGTACGCCGTGCCGGTGGCCACGTCGCCGGAGGCGTCCGGCGGCAGCTGGACCCGGTGCACCTGGTAGCGGGCACCCTCGTGGTAGATCAGCGCACCCGGCCCGAACTCGTTGATCGCCAGGAACCGGGGTCGTTGCAGGTAGTCGCCGTCGTGGAATCGTCGACCCGACACCGGCACGTACGCGGCCAGCGGCAGCCGGGGGAACGAGTAGCCCGGCAGGAAACCCTC
This sequence comes from Micromonospora sp. LOL_021, assembly GCF_048060215.1. Lineage (NCBI taxonomy): Bacteria > Bacillati > Actinomycetota > Actinomycetes > Micromonosporales > Micromonosporaceae > Micromonospora > Micromonospora sp. LOL_021. Next base: position 9,832 of record NZ_JBHMIN010000063.1, read on the forward strand.
ACTGGCCAGATACCGGTACGGGTTGAAGTCCGACAGGATCGACTTGCTGTCCACCGATTCGTTCTTCAACAGGTTGAGCTGGGTCTCCGCCTCCCGGCGGCGTCGGGTCGCATGGTCGCGGTCCCGCTGGGCCAGGGTGTGGTCCAGCACCCGGCGGTTCTGCTCGGCCTGGTCCAGCAGCGCTGCCCGGAACAGGTCCCGCCACCGGTCGAAGCTGCGGTCGAACTGCCGTGGCGCGAGCCGGATCCGGTCCTCGAACCAGGTCTCGTACCACCAGGTCGTCTGCCGCAGGTCGTCGATCAGCCCGGCGAACACCTGATTGGCCGCCGCCACCGCCCGTCTCTGCGCGGCGGGGTCGTGCAGCGCGGCCGCGACGTGGTCGTGCAGCGCGAGCCGGGGTGTCGGGTTGCGGGTGCCTTCCGGGTAGCTGATGTCGATGACCTCAGGGACGGCCTGCCCCAGCTTGGTCCCGACCTCGGCGAGCCAGATCGCCTGGGCATGCGAACAGACCAGGTCCTCGTTGGCCAGATCCAGCCGGGGTGGGCTGACCACGCCGGCGACCATCTGCTCCGAGCGGCGGAAGTAGTACCGGTCGTGGCTGTTGCCGGTGGCGCAGTAGGTGGTGACCAGCGCCGGCTGCCCGGACCGGCCGGCCCGCCCGCTGCGCTGCGCGTAGTTCGCCGGCGTCGGCGGCACGTTGCGCATCATCACCGCGTTGAGCTCGGCGATGTCGACGCCCAGCTCCAGCGTGGGGGAGCAGTAGAGCAGCTTCAGCTCCGCGGACCGGAACGCCTCCTCGCGTCGCTCCCGCTCCTCCGGGGCGACCTGGGCGGTGTGTTCCCGGGCCACCAGGCCGCTCAGCGACGACGCCGTCGACCGGTAGAGGTCCCGGAAGAACGGGTTGACCCGAGGCCCGTCGCCGCTGGCGTAGGTGCGGGTCAGCGGATCGTGGGCACCGGTCTCGCCGGTGCCGGCCTGCCAGACCAGGCAGGCCGCCGCGACCTGGTATCCGGTGACCGTGGGGCCCGCTGGGGCCCGGAACCGGCCGGCCCGGTGTGGACGCGCCTCGATCCGGGTCACCAGCCCGGCACCGGTGAGCACCGTCAACAAGTGGGTGATGATCTGCTGCGTGTCGTCGACCGACACGGTCCGGAAGTGGACGCGGCGCAGGTACTTGCCCACCTTTCCCCGCCCGGAGATGAACAGCGCCGACCGGTCCATGCCCGGCACGGAGCTCTGCGGGTACGCCGTACCGACCCGGGGTTTGTCGCCGGAGCTGAGCACCCACGGGTCAACCAGGCGTTCCTCGCTTGCCCGCTGCAGCGAGTCGAAGCTGTCGTCGCGGAAGTGCTGCACGTCGATCGCCAGCGCCCGGCGCATCTCGTCGAGTAGCACCCGCATGATCTCCGCACGGACGCCAGGTGTCGCCTCACGCAGCTCCTGGTGCGTGTCCGACCAGCGGTCCTGCTGTCCGGCTAGCCAGTCGAGGCCGTCGTAGCCGATGCGCAGCAACCCGGTCTGTTCCAGGTTCGGCATGGTGACCCGCCAGCCGCGTTCCAGATCGACGTACAACCGGAACGCCACCACGTCGCGTAGCGTCCGGGCGGCGCTGCGGGCCAGCGGCGGGGCGAGGTCGGCGGAGCCGGCGTAGTCGGCCAGCTCCAGATTCAGCGCGTTGGCGACCCGGCCGGCCAGATCCTCGTGGCCGATGCCGTCGTCACCGGAATCGACCACGGCCCGGTACAGCGCGCCACGCAGCTGCACGACCTGGGCGAAGTCGTTGAAATGGCCGGCCTGCAGCGAGGCATCCTGCCGGTTGTCGACAAAGGTCAGCAGCTTGCGGGCCCGGCGGTCCAGCGCGTCGGCCGGGATCTCCCGCAGCGAACGAACGATCGACGCGGAGACCAACGACGTCGCCGACGACCGGCCTTCGTGGTCGAGAGTCGCCAACCGGGCGAAGTCGCGCGCCTTCTTCTGCTCGTAGGCGACGCCGCAGTGTAGGCAGAACAGGAACGGCGCCGGGATGAACGCGGCCGGCACACCGGTGTCGCCCTCCACCCCGTACGCGTCGACGGTCACCGGTCGGGGCAGCCGGGGCCGGAAGCTCTCCCGTACCGTCTCCTGCCCGTGCTCGTCGACCAGCCACGACTCCGGCAGCCGGCGGCTGTCGAGCAGCTCGGCGAGGGTCGCCGGCCACGGCCGGTCGGGGGCGATGTAGAGGTAGCCGTCGGTGTCGGTGCCCGCCGACCCGTCGGTGTCGCGGCGTTGGCCATAGCGCACCCGGCCGGCGGAGTCCTCGGTGCGCGACACCGTCAGGTACTCCTGGCCGCATTCCCGGCAGAACGCCAGCGGCAGCAGGATCTTGCCGTCCGTGCCGGGTTGGACCAGCTGGTAGTCGCGGGTCCGATGCCGGGTCTGCGGGTCCTCGATAGTGACGTAGACGGTGTCGCCCTTGGACAGGAACTGGTGCAGGCGGAAGGCGAACAACGGTCGGCCGGTCTTCGGGTGCCGCGCCTGCGAGCCGGCCTGCAGAGTGCGGCGGATGGCCTGCGCGCATTCGTCGTCGGTCCGGCCGCTGTCGCGGGCCAGCTCCTGGGCCGCGTCCTCGATCCGGGTCGGCGGACGTCGGACCAACTGGCTCTCGCCGTCGGGTGCGGGCTCCAGGCCGAACCGGGCTTCGATCCACCGGGCGAGGAGGTCCTGCGCTAGGCCGGCGTAGTCGCGGGGCGGGTCGGCGGTGATCCGCTGCGCGGGCACGGTGGCCGGAGCCGGCCCGGTGGCCCGCTGCAGGGTCTCGCCGATCACGTCATCCGGTGCCACCTCGGCTCCGAACAGGGTGCTTGCCACCGAGGCGATCACCGATCGTCGATCGGATGCGCTGCCCTCGCTGGACATCGTCGCTGAGGTGCCGATGCACTGCAGCCGGTCGGCCTGGCAGGCCTGCCGTACCCGACGAATCAGCAGCGCAACGTCCGCGCCCTGCCGGCCACGATAGGTGTGTAGCTCGTCAAAGACGAGGAACTCCAACCCGGTCGCCATGCTGATCAGCGAGCTGCGGTCAGCTGGCCGAGTCAGCATCAGCTCCAGCATCACGTAGTTGGTGAGCAGGATGTCCGGTGGGTTGCGGCGGATCTGCTGGCGGCGCTCGTCACTCTCTTGACCGGTATATCGGGCATATCGGACCGGTTCGCGGCCCTCGCCGTATCCGTCCCGCAGGAACTTGTCGAGCTCCTTGATCTGGCTGTTGGCCAGTGCATTCATCGGATAGACGATGATCGCCCGGACCCGGCGGCGGGCGGTGGGTGGCTCGGCGGCGCGGGCCCGCAGGACCTGGTCGACGATCGGCACGATGTAGCCGAGCGACTTTCCCGACCCCGTGCCGGTCGTGATCACGTACGAGGCACCGGAACGGGCGACGTCGATTGCGTCCCGCTGATGTCGGTGTAGGACGATCCCCCTGCCGTCGCAGGCGGTCCCGCCGGAGGTCTTGTCGATCTGGAAGATCCGCGCGCATTCAGGATGCAGTGTGCCGGACGCGGCAAGCTCGTCCACCGACCCGCCGGAGGCGAAGGACGGATTCAGCGAGACCCAGGGGACCGGCCACTGTGACTTGGCGTCCAGATCGGCGGCGACGAAGTCGGCGATCCGTTCGTCCCGGATAACCGTGCCGCCCTCGGTGAACGCCCGGTAGTCGGCAATCAGCTGCTGGTGCACGGCGAACACGTCCATCGCCGAACCCGGCTGAGGCTCATCGGCGGCCTTCTGCTGTCCCGAGGGCGCGGAACCGGCGGGTTGGCCGCCGACCGAAGGCGCGGTGTGCCAGAGCGCCGGGTCGAAGCCGTCCCAGCCAGCGACGGCGACCCGGCCGACGGCGAACCGCATCAGTTCGTCCCGGACGGTGACCGCGTCGACCGGTCGCTCCGCCGGATCCTTCGCCAGCAGCCGGTCGACCAGCTTAGCCAGATCGGCATCGACCTCGGGGCGCAGCAGTCGCAGTGCCGGCGGCGGGTCGTTGCGATGGTGCTCGCCCAGCTCGTAGGCGGACGGACTGTCGAACGGGGGCATGCCGCTGAGGAGCTCGAACAGCACGCAGCCGAGTGCGTACAGGTCGGCGGCCCGAGTTACCGCAGCCGAGGTGAACTGCTCCGGCGCCATGTAGCGGGCAGTGCCGAGGGTGACGCCACTGCTGGTCAGCCGGCTGACGTCGGCGTCGTCGACGATACGGCTCATCCCGAAGTCGAGCACCTTGACGTGGCCGCCGCGCAGCAGCATCACGTTCGCCGGTTTGAGATCACGGTGTACGACGTTCACCGCATGCGCGGCGGCGAGTCCGTCGGCGATCTCGGCGGCCAACGCGGCTGCCCAGGAGACCGGCAGCTGCGGCACCTCCGCGATCAGATCCTGCACCGTCCGCCCGTCGAGCAGCTCCATGGCGAGGTACGGAATACCCCGGTCGTCGAGGCCACCGTCGATAATCCGGGGCAGGTTCGGGTGGCTGAGCCGGCGCATGATCGCGACCTCACGGACGAACCGGCCGACCGCATTGCGGGAGGCCGCCGAGTCGAGAGCCGCACCGGTCCGGGTCCGCAATAGAAGCTTGACGGCGACGAGCCGGTTCGGGTCTGTCTCCGCCACCCGCAGGTCGCGGGCCCGGTGGACCTCTCCCATGCTGCCGGAGCCGATGTAGCCGTCCAGGTGGAAGCGACCGGCAACGCTATCGTGATCCACAGCGAGCTCCTCGCGTCCGGACGGGCGGCGGGCGCTGACGCAAAGGGCGCACGACCATGACCGTCCATGATCGAACTGCTGCCGATGCCGTGATTGGCGTTTGCTGTCAAGCGAAACCGAATGTTCCTATATGCACGCTTCGTCGTCAACGCCGGGCAGAAGTCGCCAAGCCGACAGTAAGCTCGTCGATGTCGGCGCCGATCGGCAGGTCCGCCCAGTTCAGCGCGTGATCACATGGCCACTGCGCGGTCTGTGCCCGGCCGGCGGATAGACCTGATCGGGCTAGGCGCCCTGGCCGTACGCCCGCCCGTTAGTTGGCGCGAGGTACCGCGTGAACCAGCGGTCCGGTGGATGCCGGTCCTGACGCCCGGTCCGGTAAGTGGGATGCCGGCTCACTGCGGGGCGGCGGTGCCCGTGCCGGGGGGCGGGGGCAGCGGCAGCGCGGGCGTGGCGGGTGGCCAGTTCCAGCGGTTCGGTGACGGTGAAGTCCAGGAACTCGACCCGGACTTCGTGCTGATTAACGTGATGCTCTACTGCTGACCGGCACGGCCACGTCGGCCACCCGCTTCTACTACGAGGACGCGAAGGCCGACTCCGCCGACGGGGCCGACTCTTCCGACTCCGCCGGGCCGGCGACCATGCCGATCGGGTTGGCGATGTTCGTCGGTGACTTCGTCTCGATCCGGACGTTCGCCGAGCGCAGCCACCGGCGGATCGTCCGGTGGACCGGGTCCGGCGACGGCGGCCACTACGCCGCGCATCTCGCCCCGGATGCGCTCAGCCGGGACGTCGAGGAGTTCTTCGCCGCGCTGCCACAGAGCTGACCCTGGGCCGATGGTTACGCAGCCTGGCCGGGGTGCGGGTGGTGATTTTCCACCCAGACCACCTCAACAGGCATTGACGTTAATCGATGGGATGGCTACCGTTTCGAGAGAGTTCCCGAAAGTTTACCGGAAGTTCCGGCGCCGTTCGTCTGTCGTCCATACCTGCCCGGCCGGGCGGTGCGGCCGGCAGGACGCGTCGGCGTCCGACAGCGACCCAGGAGGAACGAACGAGATGACGCAGCTCGTCCTGTTCGCGATCGACATCGGCGCCGTGGCGCTGCTTGTCTTCGGGCTCTACTTCCCGCGCCACCGCCGTCGGGACCTCGTCGTGGCCTACCTCGGGGTCAACGTCGGTGTCCTGGCGGTGGCGAGCGCGTTGAGCGCCAGCAACGTCGGCGCCGGGCTCGGCCTCGGGCTCGCGCTGTTCGGCGTACTGTCGATCATCCGCCTGCGCTCGACGGAGCTGGACCAGCACGAGGTCGCCTACTACTTCTCCGCCCTGGCCCTGGGCATCCTCGGCGCGTTGAGTACCACCTCGGTCTGGCTCAGCGCCGGACTGATGGCCCTCATCCTGGCGGTGATGTTCCTCGGCGACCACCCACGGCTGCTGCGGCACTACCGCCACCAGATCATGGTGCTCGACTCGGCGGTCACCGACCAGGTCGCCCTGATCGCGCAGCTGGAGCAACTGCTCGGCGCCCGGGTGCACGGCGCCACCATCCAACGGCTCGACCTGGTCAACGAGACGACCATCGTGGACGTACGGTACTCGCTGGCCGGGCGGCGGGCCGCTCCGGCCACGGCGGGTGCTCCGGCTGCGGCGGGAGCGGGCCGATGACGACGCTCGCGATCGCCGCCGCGCTCGGCGAGATGCCTCCGGTCGACCTGGCCGAGCTGATCGAGTGCGCCGCGCTGCAAACCAGGGTGGACCGCAAGTACGTCGTGCCCCTGACCGCACTGCCGGCCTTGCTTAGCCAACTGCCCGCCGGCACCCGGGTGCTGGACATCGACGCGGAGCGGACGTTCCGCTACGAGTCGGTCTACTTCGACACGCCCTGGCTGGCCAGCTACCACTGTGCTGCCTACCGCCGCCGTCGACGGTTCAAGGTACGCACCCGAACCTATGTCGACTCCGGCGACTGCTGGCTCGAAGTCAAGATCAACGGCGCCCGGGACAGCATCACCAAGCACCGGCTGCCGTACCGGCCGCAGGACCGCGGCACGGTCGGTCCCGGCCGCGAGTTCGTTGACGAGGTGCTCTGCCGGGAAGCCATCCCGGCGGACGGCGACTTCGCCCCGACCCTGGTCACCAGCTATCGGCGCAGCACGCTGCTGCTGCCGGCCACCACCAGTCGGAGCTCCAGCCGGGTCACCATCGACACCGAGCTGCGCTGGCAGTGCGGGTCGGCGAACCTGACCCTGCCACAGATCGCCGTCGTCGAGACGAAGTCGAGCGCGGCGGCCGCGGCCGCCGACCGGCTGCTGTGGCGCGGCGGCATCCGACCGATGCGCATCTCCAAGTACGCCACCGGCCTGGCCGCGCTGCGGCCGGACCTGCCGGACGGCCCGTGGCGGCGCACCCTGCGTCGGCACTTCTGCGGCATCCCTGCCCCGTCGGGTCGGCCGTCGGGCCCGGCGACGCAGGTGGTGCCGAGCATCGTCCGCCACACCGAACAGGAGGCATCGTGCGTCTAACCGTCCATAGCACCGGGGCCGCGACGGCGGCCGTCCGCGCCGTGGGAGTCGCGGTCGCGGCCACCCTGGTCGCCGGGCTGCTCGTGTCCCACTCACCGCCGGCCGGTGCCGAGCCGGTCGCCGGCAGCGGACCGCTCGCTGCGCCCGACCAGATCGCCGCCGCCGACGCGGCCGACGACCTGGTCGGCGACATCCAGTTCTCGGTGCCCAGCGGCACCTTCCAGGGCGAAGTCGCGGTGTCGCTGAGCACCACGGTCAGCGGCGCGCAGATCCGGTACACCACGGACGGCCAGCTGCCGACCGCCCAGTCCACGCTCTACTCCGGGACCGCGTTGCGTTTCACCGGCACCACCCAACTGCGGGCCCAGGCGTTCGTCGGCGGTGCGGCCTCCGGCGAGCCTGGCACCGCGATGTACGTCGCCCGCGCCGTCACCACCAACCACGACCTGCCGGTGGTCGTCGTCGACACGTACGGCGCCGGCCGGCCTGCCCGAGAATACTTTGACTCGTCCCTGATGATCTTCGACCCGGGCGCCGGCACGACGGCGTTGGACGGTGCCCCGGCGGTCGCCACCCGGGCCGGGTTCAAGCTGCGTGGCCAGTCGTCGTCGACGTTCGAGAAGACCCCGTACCGGCTCGAGTTCTGGGACAACGACGACGATGACGCCGACTACCCGGTGCTCGGCATGCCCGCCCAGTCGGACTGGGTGCTGCGCGGCCCCTTCCCGGACAAGTCGCTGATCCGCGAGGCGCTCGTCTACGACCTGGGCCGGGAGATGGGCCTGTACGCCCCGCGCTACCGATTCGTGGAGTTTTACCGGAACACCGACGCCACCTCGGTCGGCGACGACGACTACATGGGCGTCTACATGATCGTCGAGACGATCAAGAACTCGAAAGCCCGGCTCGACCTCAAGCAACTCGACGAGGACGACCGTACGCTGCCGAAGATCACCGGAGGCTACATCTGGAAGTTCGAGTGGATGGCCGCCGAGGAGCCGACACTGCCCTGCACCGGGCCGGCCGCCACCTGCTGGAACTACCTGGAGGTCGCCGACCCTGACCCGCTGCAGCCCGAGCAGGCCGACTGGTTGCGCGGCTATCTGCAGGAGTTCCACGATGTGCTGCGGGCACCCAACTTCGCCGACCCGGAGACGGGGTACCGGGCGTACATCGAGGTCGACACGTTCATCGACCAGATGATCCTCAACGAGCTCAGTCGGGAGATGGATGCGTACATCCGCAGCGCCTACTTCTACAAGGACCGGGACACGAAGATCTTCGCCGGACCGCTGTGGGACTACGACCTGACCTTCGGCGTCGGCGGATTCTTCGAGAACGACCAGATTGCCGGCTGGCAGTACCAGCAGACCCGTCAGCCGGTGGCGAACGACTGGTTCAACCAGTTGATGCGCGACCCGGCGTTCGTCAACGAGGTCCGGCTGCGCTGGCAGTCGCTGCGGCGTGGTCTGCTCTCCGACGCGTCGCTGCGGGCCCGGATCGACGCCTTGGCCGCACCGCTGACCAACGGCGCGCAACGCAACTTCCAGCGGTGGCCGAACCTGACCACCCCGATGATCGGGTTCTTCTTCACCCCGACCGCGCCGACCTGGCAGGGTCAGGTCGATTACATGCGGGACTGGATGCTGCAGCGGGCGGCCTGGTTGGACTCCACGGCCGGCTGGGGTGGACCGACCACCACACCTCCTCCAACGACCGCACCCCCGACCACTCCGCCGCCGACCACCCCACCGCCGACGACGCCACCCCCGACCACCCCACCGCCGCCCACGACCGCGCCGCCGCCGACCACGGCGCCCCCGGGATCAGCCTGTACGGCGACGTACTCGGTGACCAGCCAGTGGCCGGGCGGTTTCCAGGGTGAGGTGCGGGTGACCGCCGGGTCCGCACCGATCAGCAACTGGACGGTGAGCTGGACCTTCACCAACGGTCAGACGGTCAGCCAGGCGTGGAACGCCACCGTCACCAGCCAGGGGGCCTCGGTCACCGCCCGGAACGTGGCCTACAACGGGGCGCTCGGCCCCGGAGCGAGCACCAGCTTCGGCTTTCTGGGTTCGTGGAACGGCGCCAACGGCACACCCGCGGTGAGTTGCACGGCGAGCTGACCAAGCCGGCACGTGTGACGACACGTACCCGGCATCCATGCCTGCGCTTGGTATGGTGCCGGGTACGTGTCGGTTGCGGTCGTGGTAGTGGCGGTCCGGGGGCGCCGTGGTCTGGGGGTGCCCAGTGGTTGGGTGCCGTAGCGGTCGCGACGGGGTCGGTGAGGAGGCTGTGGCATGGGTGTCGGTCGGGTAGTGCGGTTCGACGAGGGGCGTGGGTACGGTTTCATCGCCCCGGATGACGGTGGCGACGACGTTTTCGTGCACGCCGGTGAGCTCACGCAACGGGGCATCCGGGTAGCGACCGGCACCCGGGTGTCATTCAAGGTGATCGACGGCGGCCGTGGTCCCAAGGCGTACGACGTCGAGATCATCGACGACGCCTCCGGCTCCGCCAGCGGCGCGGTCAGCCGGGTGGCGGGCACCTCCGGCGAGGGCGGCGACGACGAACTCTGCGAGATCTTTTCCGAGCCGGAGTACCTGCAGCGGATCACCGAGCTGCTGCTGTCCGACGCGCCGTACCTCACCGGTGCGCAGATCGTCGAGTTGCGCGGACACCTGCTGCGGTTCTCCCGCAAGTGTGGCTGGGTCGACTGACCATCTGGTCGCACTCCGTCGCCTGACGGCGTCCTCCAGGCCTGTCCGGCCTGCCCGGCCTGCCACCTTCGCATCCAGGGTTGACTATGGCCTCCGACGGCCATAGGTTCCAATCAACTTACGGAAGTATTCCGGAAACCACCGTCCTGGTTTCGGGCGCTTTTCGGCCTTGTCGTCCCGGGTGCTTCCGCCGCACCGTCCCCGGAAGGATGCCATGAAGGCGACCCGCATACTCGTCGCTTGTGTGCTCTCCGTAGCCATGATGGCTACGGTTGGTGCCAGCGCCTCCGCGACCTCCCACTCCGGCCGCCCGCCGGTCGGCGGCCCGCCCGCTGGCGGGCCACCCGTCACCGACCAGTCCCTGCGCGGCCTGGCCAAGTGGAACAAGCTGCAGATCGGCACCGCTGTCAACATGACCGCGTTGGCCGAGGACGAGACCTACCGTGACCGGATCGCCACCGAGTTCTCCAGCGTCACCGCCGAAAACGTGATGAAGTGGGAGACGCTGGAGCCGGTCCGGGGCGAGCGCGACTACGGGCCGGCCGACGAACTGGTCGACTTCGCCCGCCGCAACAAGCAGGTCGTCCGTGGGCACGTTCTGGTCTGGCACAACCAGAACCCGGCCTGGCTGACCGAGGGCGTCGAGTCCGGTGAGATCGACGCCGCCGAGCTGCGGCAGATCCTGCGCGAGCACGTCACCGAGACGGTCCGCCACTTCAGGGGCCGGATCCACCAGTGGGACGTGGCCAACGAGATCTTCGACGACAACGCCGAGCTGCGGGACTCCATCTGGCTGCGGGAGCTCGGTCCGTCCTACATCGCCGACGCGTTCCGCTGGGCGCACCGGGCCGACCCCACCGCGGAACTGTTCCTCAACGACTACAACGTAGAGGGCATCAGCGCGAAGAGCACCGCCTACTACGACCTGGTGCGGGAACTGCGCCGGCAACGGGTACCGGTGCACGGCATGGGGATCCAGGGCCATCTCGGGATCCAGTACGGCTTCTGGTCGGCGAACGCCGTCGCCGAGAACCTGCGCCGGTTCGAGGCGCTCGGGTTGGAGACCGCGGTCACCGAGGCGGACGTCCGGATGCCGATGCCGACCGACGTGATCAAGCTGCAGTCGCAGGCACAGGGCTACAACACCCTGCTGCAGGGTTGTCTGCTGGCGGACCGGTGCAACTCGTTCACCTTCTGGGGCTTCACCGACAAGTACTCCTGGGTCCCGGACTGGTTCGACGGCGAAGGCGCGGCGAACATCCTGGACGAGGAGTACCAGCCGAAGCCGGCATACGACGCGGTCCGGGCGACCCTCGGCCTCGCCGTGCCGCCGCGCCGATGACGCCACGAGACCGTCCACTGGACAGCACCCTGGTAACCATCGGCATTGATTGACCGCTGTACCGTCCGGCCGTAGCCTGACCGACAGGACAGCCGAAAATACCGGACAGATCCCGGAAGTTTCACTGCTGTTCCAGCTGGTCCAATGCTCCCCAGTGCCGGACCAACGACCACCGGCCGTGGCTGCCCTGGCGAACTCCGACCCCAGCCAGTTCAGCCACGGCCGGTTTGGCGGTCACGCCGAGCACGGCCGGCGACAAGGAGCAGGGGCGAGAAGCAGGTTTGCCCCGCGTAGGTCGGGTAGACAGCCCGGATGACCGGGTCCGAGCCTCCGGCGTACAGCTCCGCGGCACGCCCGAGCGCCGTGCGACCGGTGCTGCCCGTGCTGATGTACCACTCGGTCTCTACGGCGGCCCGAGGGCCGCTGCGGTCACTCGCCGTCGGACCAACCCGGTTCGCCGAGCAACTCGCCGCGCTCGCCGACGCCGGCTACCGGATGGTCGGCCTCAGCGAGGCGCTCGACCTGCTCGACGACGCGGCGATCGACCGCAACCGGCCGGCTCCGTCGATGGTCGCGCTAACCTTCGACGACGGGTACGCCGATTTCCTCACCCGCGCCCTGCCGCTGCTCGACGCCGCGAACGCCCGGGCCACCCTCTACCCGTCGGTCGGGCACCTCGGGCAGTACGCCGACTGGCTGGGCCAGTGGGCCGAGGAGTTCGGCCCACTGCTGGACTGGACCCAGCTGGACGCGGTGGCCGGGTCGGGCCGGGTCGAGATCGGCTCGCACGGTCTGCTGCACCATCCACTCGACGTCCTGCCGCCGCAGCGGGCGGCGGACGAGATCATCGTCGCCCGGGACCGTCTCGAACAGCGGTTCGGCACCCCGGTCCGGTCGTTCTGCTATCCGCACGGCTACCACGACTGGCGGGTCCGGGCGGCGGTCCGCCGGGCCGGGCACGACAACGCGTGCGAGGTGGGCCGACGGCGGTACCGGCCGGGCGACCGGCGGCTCGCCGTACCCCGGCTGCTGCCGACCGACGACCACGACGGCGCCGCGCTGCTCGACCTGGTCCGCACCGGCGGACCCCGGATGGTGCCGCAGGCGAAGCGACTGGCCCAGCCCGCCTGGCGGCTCACCCGGCGGGTGGCCCGGCGGGCCGGCCGGCAGCTGACGTGACGGCCCGCCGTTGGCGGCGGCGCAGCGGCCCCTTCGCGGTCGCCGCCGGCCTCGCCGCGCTGGTACTGACCCTCGGTGTGCTGGTCCCGTTGCTGCAGCACCGTGCCGACCAGCCGGACCAGCCCGACCAGACCAGTCAGCCCGACCAGCCTGACGGGACCGGCCAGCCGGATTCCGGCGGCGGACCGCCCCCGGCCGGGCCGCCACCCACCACGGCCGGCGGCGACCGGACGACGAACCCGTCCGGCATCGCCCTGCCCACCGGCGATCTGCCCGGCTGGCGGCAGATCTTCGTCGACGACTTCGACGGCACCGAGCTGAGCGACGACTGGTTCGCCTACTCCGGCCAGCCGGACTGGGATCCGGGCGGCTGGTTCGACCCCGGCCACGTGTCGGTCGGAGCCGGCATGCTCACCATCGGCGGCTGGCGGGAGGCCAGCCGGGACAACATCTACGTCACCGGCGGGGTGTCCAACCGGCGGGCGGTGACCCGCAGCTACGGCCGGTACGACATCCGGTTCCGGATGGACCAGGGCACCGGGATCGCGTACGCGCTGCTGCTCTGGCCGGGCGACAACGTCTACCCGCCGGAGATCGACATCGCCGAGGACAACGGCAAGGGCCGGGACCGGATGTACGGGGTGCTGCATCCGGTGACCGGCGACCTGATCGGGCACGACGTCGGTGGCGACTTCACCCGCTGGCACACCGCCGGTCTGGAATGGACGCCGGATCGGCTGGTCTACACCCTGGACGGCGAGCCGTGGGCGACGATCACCGGCGACCAGGTGCCGGACGAGCCGATGGCGTTGGCTCTGCAGAGCCAGGCGTGGTACTGCGGGCACACCTGGGAGGCCTGCCCGGACGAGACCACACCGGACGTGGTGAACCTGCAGATCGACTGGGTCGCCATCTACGCTCCGGCCTGACGCCCGGCGGAGCATCGGAGCATCCGGCCTGACGCCGTCCGGCGGAGCATCCCGCCGGACGGCCCGTCACCCGGCGTACCGGTAGACGGTGACGTCGTCGCTGCGTTGAAAGACCGACCAGCCGTCCCGGCCGTCGAGCAACTGTTGCAGGCGGTCCAACGAGCCGGGCGGGAAGTAGCCGAAGTAGTCGGACTGCCGCCGCATCCCGTCGCTGACCACCAGGTACGCCGGGTCGCCGGTGAACGAGCCGAGGAACTCCTCGATCGCCGGCAGGTGCTCGCCGTCGAGCGCGGCGCCGCGCAACTGCGCACCGACCACCAGGTCCGGCTCGCCGGCCGGCACGTCGGTGTTGAACTGCGGGTACGCCGCCGTCAGCCGACTGGGAAAATTGGACGTGGCGACCGCGATGGTGGCACCGGGCTCGGCGGTCGCGTACAGCTGGCGGGCGGCGGCCACCTCGTCGGCGGTCTGCCGGTCCACGGCCAACTGCCCGTGCCGGCCCTGCACCGTACCGAGGGCGAAGCCGCCGAGCGCCACCGCCACCGCCACCGCCGCGGCCGGCCCCAGCCGACGCCGACGCCGACGCCGGCCAACCTGACGCTGGTCGGCCCGGTCGAGACGTCGGTCGGCCCAGTCGACCACCGCGCGGGCGATCAGGAAGGCGCACCACGGCGCGGAGAACAGAAACACCCGGTAGATCGCCTCGCCGCCGTAGCTCTGCGCCGCGAGCAGGACGAACGGCGTGGCGGCCAGCAACGCCGGCACCAGCACGGTACGCAGCCGGCGACGGTACGCCAGCACCGCCAGCACGGTCAGCGCCCAGACGGTCAGCGCGAGCGTACGGACCACGATCGCCGAGAACGCCTGCCCGGTCGAACCCCAGCTCTCGGCGTTGCCGGCGGCGTTGGAGAAGATGTCGAATCCGTCGAAGACGCCGAACGCCTCCGACACGAACCCGAACCGGGGCAGCAGGTAGCCGAGCACGACCGCGCCCATCGCCAGCGGCAGCCAGCGGGGCCGGACCAGCCGCAGCGCGGCCAGCACGGCCACCTGCGCCACCACCAGGTACGGCGACAGCTGGTGGGCGGCGGTGAGCACGGCCAGCAGCGCCAACGCCGCCACCGTCGCCCAGCCCCGGACCCCGCGGCGGTCCGGTGCGCTGGCACCGGCCGGCGAGCGCAGCCAGGTCAGCACGATCAGCAGCACCCCGAGGCTGAGCAGGAAACCGAACGCCTGCGGGGACAGGTAGTCCTCTTCCACCCAGTTGACCGCGAAGAACCCGAACATGGTCAGGTACGCCACCCGCCGGTCGTCGGCGAGGGTACGGGCGATGGCGTACAGCACCGGGGCGGCGGCCAGGTTGAAGAAGACCGGCGACCAGTCAGCCAGCGTCGCCGGGGCGATGGCACCGGCCGCGCCGAGCTGAGCGGCACCGGCGAACAGCGCCGGCCACTGCTGGTAGATGTCGGTCGCCGCGTCGACCGGGTTGCCGGCCGTGATGAAGTCGATCACCCCGAGGTGCTTGTACGTCCAGGCGTACTGCGGCTGGTCGAGCAGCAGCGGGGTGGTGCCGTGCAGCAGCACGACCAGCAGCACCAGGTAGCCGGCGGCGGCCAGCCCGCGCCCGGTCGCCCGGTCGGCGGTGGGCCGCAGCCCGGCCAGCGCGGCGACGAAGCCGGTGACGGTGAGCGCCAGCGCGGCCAGGAAGAACGGACTGACGGTGCCGAGCAGCCCGAAACCGCCCACCGCTGCCACATCGGTGCGGGACACCGCGATCCACCACAGCGCCAACGCCACGCCGATCACTACGGTATGCGCCAGCAGCGACCGCCGGGCGAGGCCCGGCCGCCGGACGAGGGGCCACCGTCGGACCGGTCCGGGGCGGGAACCGGGGCCGCGACCCGCTCGCGCGACCCGGAGCAGGCCGACGGCGCTGACGGCCGCCACCGCCACCGCCATCGCGGCGACGGCCAGCCTGGGCTGCCACCAGCCGGCCCAGACCGACCCGGTGGCCACGGCCGCGTACCCGGCCAGGCTGGCCAGCACGGTCGTCGCCCACCGGGTCGCCGCCGGCCGGACGGTCAGGTGGCTGAGCAGCGCGGCACCGGGGCCGAGGGCGGCGAACGCGACCGCGGTCGGGGCCTGCCACGGGGCGCCAGCGGCCAGGCCGAGCAGCGCCAGGACCGCGACGATCAGACCGGTGTACGCCTGACCGGTCCGGCCAGCACGCGGGTCGGGCGCGGTGTCGCCGGCCGGGGCGGTCTCGGCGGCCGCGGTGGCCGGCCCGGCCGCTGGCTCGGGGAACGGGCGGACGGGACGCAGGGCGAGATCGGTCATCCGGCACCTCCGGTGTCGGCGGTAGCGGTCTCGGACTCGGCGGTACGTCGGGCCCAGGCCGGGGCGTCCGTCGCGTCGCCGGTGGCCCGGTAGCGGCGGATCAGCCCGGGAAGCAGCACGATCGCGACCGCGGCCTGTGCCATACACAGCGCGGCGGCCGGCGCGATGATTCCGACCCGGGGCAACCCGACCCAGCTGACCAGCAGGAACGCGGCGATGCCGACCGACTGCACGGTCACCACCGGCCACATCCGCTTCTCCATCATCGCGAACGCGCAGTAGAGCAGGATCACCCCGGTGAACGGCAGCGACAGCCCGATCAGCCGCAGCGTGTCGGCGCCCTCGGCGGCGTACTGCCCGCCGAGTAGCCGCAGCAGCGGCCCGGCCGCCCCGGCGAGCACGGCCGCACCCGGCAGCACCACCGCCGCGACCAGCAGGACCGCCCGGTCGACATGTGCCCGGGCCGCCGCCGCGTCGCTCGACGCGGTGACCACGAACGAGGTGACGACGTTCCACAGCAGGGTGCTACCGGCCACCCCGATCACCCACGGGATGTAGAAGTAGGCGCTGGCGGTGGCGCCCAGCACGCTGGCCACCAGCACTGGGGGCAGGTACGCGACCGCGTTGGTGAGCAGCCCGTTGACGTACTCGGCGGAGGCGAAGCCGAGCAGCTCCCGCCGGGCCGGGGCCGGGGCCGCTGGTGCGGTGCGGGCGTGCGCCGGGGCGAGCCGGGCCAGCACCCACCAGTTGACCCCGAGCATGGTCGCCAGCATCGGCACCGACCAGGCGACCAGCATGCCGTCGCCGGCGGCGGTGCCGGCCAGCAGCGGCAGCAGCGCCACCTTGGCGGTGGACGCGATCACGTTCTTCGCCGGTACGCTGCCGGCCCGCCGCAGCGCGGTCAGCACCCCGTCGGTGATGAAGAAGATCGCCGTGCCGACCACGGCGGCGACGAAGAACAGCCGCTGCGTCGGTGCCGGGCCGATGATGCCGGTGCCCATGCCGAGGGCCAGGAAACCGCCGCTGAGCAGTAGTGACATCGCCGCTGAAGCGGCGTATCCGGCAAGCACCAGCCGGCGGGTGTGCCGACCGGCGCCGGGCAGGAACCGGGCGTACAGGTTGATCAGGTTGAGTTGGGCGAGCCCGGCCAGCAGCGTCATCGCCGACACCGCCGCCGACGCCCGGCCGACCGCCTCCGGCGCGAACCAGCGGGCGGCCACCACCCAGAACACGAACCCCAGCGCGGCGCTGGCCACCGTGGAGGTCATCAGCGCCGCCGCGCTGCGCAGCAGCGCCGGGCGGCGGACCACCATGGCCGGCGGCGGGACGGTCGTGCCGGCGGCGGTCACGGCCAGCCCCGCATCCGACGGCGCAGCCGCCGGTCGGCCATCCGGCTGCGCAGGTACGCGACCGGCCCGGCGAGCAGCCCGCGCCGGTTGGCGCCGACCAGCTCGCGGGGGAAGTCGTCGCGCAGTCCGGCCAGCCGCTGCCCGCCACCGCCGCCGAACGTGTCGCGCAGCGCGGTCGGGGCCAGCCGCAGCAGCGGCCCGAGCAGCCGCGGTTCGCGCAGCAGCAGGCTGGTGTAGGCGGCGGTCAGCCCGGTGCCGTAGCCGACCAGCTGGTTGCGCAGCCCGGCCAGGTCGCGGCGGTGGTGGTGCCAGACCAGGGCGCTGGGCTGGTAGGCGACGGTGCCGTCGCCTACCAGCACCTGCATCAGGGCCAGAGTGTCCTCGGAGCCCATCGCGGGGGTGCCGGCGCCGAGCGCGGTGTCGAAGCCGCCGACGCGCTCCAGCACGCCGGGTCGGAAGGCCATGTTGCCGCCGGCGCCGAACGGCGGCAGCGGGTAGAGCGGGCTCTGCCGGTGCGCGGTGGCCGGGGAGAACACGTCCGGCGTGAAGCCACGGCCCTTGCTGTGCCCGCCGTACTGTTCGAACCACAGCTGCGCGTCAGTGGCCAGTTCGGCCGGCACGATGGCCCCGGTGACCGCGTCGGCCTGCGGGTGGTCGGCTAGGGCGCGGGCGATCTCGGCGAGCCAGTGCGGGTCGGCCGCCTCGTCGTCGTCGATCCAGGCGACGATCTCGCCGACGGTGGCGCGTAGCGCCCGGTTGCGGGCGTGCGACAGCCCGGGCCGGGGTTCACGGATGTAGTCGACCGGTGCCCCGCCGCCAGCGGCAGCGCGGGCGACCACCCGGACGGTGGCGTCGCTGACCGGCGCGTTGTCCACCACCAGCACCCGGAACCGGGGGTACTGCTGGGCCAGCACGCTGTCCAGCGTGCGGGCCAGCCCGACAGGCCGTTCCCGGGTACAGACGACCACGGTGATGTGCGGCGCGTCGTCGAGCACCTCGGCCCGCCGGGTCAGGTAGCCGGGTTCGGGCCGGTCGGCCGGGGGGATCTCCCGGTCGACGGCGGCGGCGAGGTCCGCGCCGGTCAGCCCGTGCGGCGGTACGTCGAGCAGCAGCGCGCCGATCGGCTGGGTGAACTGCCGGACCAGCAGCCAGGCGCGTTCCACCCGGCGGCCGGCCGGGTCGGTCCCAGGGATGTCCGGGAGCCGGTCGGTGACTTCCAGGTCGATGACGGTGGCCGGGATCCGGTCTGCGGTGCCGGCCGGGAAGTGCACGGAGGTACGCGGGTTCATCAGGCGGCTCCGATCGGTGGGGGTGGGGACGGAGTCGGGCTGCCGGCGGTGGGCCCGCAGGTCGGTCGCTGGCGGGCCGGTACGGTGCGGCCGGCGAACTCGGTCAGTGCGCCGGTGGCCGCGGCGGCGGTGCCGGCGAGGATGGCGCCGGCCCGGGCGGCGTGCCGGTAGCCGAGCCCGCGTAGGGCGGCGCCGATCTCCCGGCGCAGTGCGGCGGGCAGCGTACGGCGCAGGTAGTCCTGCTCGGCGCCGAGGCTGGGCGCGCCGTCGAGCAGCCCGGCCATCATGATCTTGCCGCGGCCTTCAGCGTGACAGCGGCGCAGGAAGTAGCGGAAGGTGCTGTGCCTGACGGGTACGCCGTGCGAGATGACTGCCTGCGGCACGTACCACCATTGCCCGCCGGTGACCGCGGCCATCCGCAGGCAGAGTTCGGTGTCCTCGGGCCGTGCCCGGTTGCCGACCTTGCCGAAGCCGGTGCGGAAACCGCCGGCGGCGAGAAACGCGTCGCGGCGTACCGCCATGCTGGCCGACCAGACGTTGCGCACCGGTCCGGGTCGGACCGGCTGGCCGGCGTACGAGCCGCCGACCGCCCACCGGAACTCGGCGGGGAACCAGCCGGGCTGGTGCCGTTCCCAGGCGGGTTCGATGGCGCCGCCGGCCCCGACCACCTTCTGGTCGGTGAACGCGGCGACCAGTCCGGCCAGCCAGCCGGGGTGGGCGACGACGTCGTCGTCGAGAAACACCACCAGGTCGCTGCCGGCATGCTGGGCACCGGTGTTGCGGTTACCGGAGACACCCCGCTGGTACGCGTTGTCAAGTACGGTCACCGTGGGCAGCTCCCGGCGGATCCGGTCGGCGAGCGTCGGGTGATGGTCGACCACCACGATGATCTCGGCCGGCTCGAGGTCCTGCCGGCGAACGGACTCGACGGCGGTACGCAGCCCGGCGAGCCGGTCCGGGTGGTGGGTCGGTACCACCACGCTGACGGTCGGTCGACGCATCGCTCAGCCCTCCTCGGCGGTCACCGGTACGGCGGCGGTCCGCTGCCGGCGGGTCCGGCGCAGTCGGCGTTCGCGGCCGAACTCACTGAGGATGGTGCGCAGCACCCGGGTGCCGTCGCGCACCGTGTCGAGGTTGCTCTCGCCGTGGATTCGCAGGTGCTCGATGCTCGGCACCTCGGTGATCCGCAGCCCGTGGGCGGCGACCCGTACGTTGATCAACGTTTCGATCTCGAAGCCGTCGCCCCACAGCTTGCCGCCGTCGGCGGGCCGGGGGATGGTCGGGTCCGGCAGGTCCAGCGCCGGGACCACCCGCCGCCAGAAGGCGTTGTAGCCGTAGCACAGGTCCGTGAACCGGGTGCCGAACAGCAGGTTGACCATGCCGTTGAGGCTTTCGTTGCCGAGCCGACGCAGCGGGGTGATGTCGTGGCTGCCGCCACCGGCGCGGAAGCGGGAACCCTTGGCGAAGTCGGCTCCGGCGAGCAGCGCGGCGACGAAGCGTGGGATCTCGGCCGGGTCGGTCGACCCGTCGGCGTCGATCATCACCACGATGTCGCTGGTCGCGGCGGCGAACCCGCAGGCGAGGGCGTTGCCCTTGCCGGTACGGGTCTGCTGGACGATCCGCACCCCAGGCCAGAGTTCGCGGGCGACCTGCACCGTACGGTCGACCGAGCCGCCGTCGACGACGACGACCTCGTCGACGTCCCGGGGGAGCCGGGCGAAGACGTGCGGCAGGTTCCGTTCCTCGTTGATGGTGGGGATGACGACGGTCACCGACGGCAGGTGCGCGCCGGGCCGGGTCGGCGGCGGGGTCGGGCGCGGCGCTGGCGGTGTCGGGTGTACGCGGGTGTTGGCGTAGACGGACATGCCGGTGTCCTCCGGGGGGTGGGGGAGGGGCGCGGGACACCAGGCGACGCGGGGCCGTTCGCGAGCCGCCCGGACTGACTAGCGGTCCATCACCGGGGGTCAACAACCTGATATGCCGGTTATTTCGGGCGTCGCGCAGGTCGGTTGGCTGGGTCACATCCGACGTGGCGTAGTCGGTCCGACCAGGGCCGGCATCAGGGTGGTGCCGGGCGTGTGCGCTGAGCCGTGCCGGGCGGGTTCGTCACCGGCAGGTTTCCGGGCGGTTGCGGTGGGAGCGTTCCCATGACATGATGATGATCGATTGGCGCTGCGGAGCCAGCCAAGCACACCTGTTTCGCCGAGGGCAACCGGATCTTCCGGCCGGCGATTCGACCGCCAAGTCGTCCATCCGACGACAGGTGGTGCATCGACCTCACCAGGGTCCCGGCCGATGTGCCGGTGACCAGTTATGTCGCGAGGAGACAACTCCGCATGAACCTGAACCCACTACGCGGCGCTGGGCGCTCGCGGATGCGTCGCGGGCTGTCCGCGGCCGCCGCGGTCGTACTCGGCTCCGGTGTGCTCGTCGTCGCGGCCACCCAGGCCAGCGCCGCCGCCGGGTGTCGTGTCGACTACTCGGTCAACCAGTGGAACACCGGATTTACCGCCAACCTGACCGTCACCAACCTTGGTGACCCGCTGAGTGGCTGGACCCTGGAGTGGGATTACTCCGGCAACCAGCAAATCACCCAGGCGTGGAACAGTGAATTCACCCAGAGCGGCAATCGGGTGACTCTGCGTAATGCCCCGTGGAACGGCTCGCTGGGCACCAACGCCAGCGTCAACCCCGGCTTCAACGCGAGCTACTCCGGCACCAACACCGCTCCTACGGTGTTCCGCCTCAACGGCGTCGCCTGCACCGGCGAGGTCGGCGGCACCACCCCGCCGCCGGTCACCACCGCGCCGCCGACGACTGCCCCGCCGACCACGGCGCCGCCGACGACCGCCCCGCCGACCACGC
>NZ_JBHMIN010000064.1:0-30352 GCF_048060215.1 Micromonospora sp. LOL_021
GCACTCCACCTGACCCACTTCGAATACAAATACCTGACGGCAAGTCGCTGAGATCAGCTCAGTAACCGTCCTCGTCGATTTGGGTGGCAACTTCGAGATTGACGTAGGTGGCCAGAATTTCCAGTCGGTGCACTTCCCAGTACGAATATCTCAGGTCGCTGAGCCAGATCTGCTCGACCTCCAGGGCGACACGCATAGGTGATGCTGCTGGTTCGGCGAGACAGAAGGCCGTGATCTGCTGGGCAGATTCGGGTGTCGTGTTTACGGCCACCTCTCGGATCGAAGGACATCGGAGCAAGTAGTGGTCGAAGTCGGTCGACATTCCCGAGAGATTGTCCGGATCGGCGGGAGGTGCTACAGATGCGACTGCGCGGACCGCTGCGGCGAACGCGGTCGGATCGGCTGCTTCCGTTGGATGTTCTTGGGGCTCGATGGCCTGCGGATCCTCCCACCATGTCTGGCCTCGGCGCCGGCGCCACCAGTACAGGACGGTCCGATCCTCCGGCCACCCTCCGAGGGCGCGACTGCCTGGCTCGAAGTGGTCCCGCTGGAGGTCGATCTTCCGCCAGTGTGGTTCTCGGCCGTAATCAGCGGGGTCGGCCCACCGCTCATTCGATTCGCCTTCGCTGCCAGGTCCCTTCAGGTAAAAATCCCGTTGCGCCTCGATCAGCGATAATATGTTCGCGCCTCGCGCTCGGTAGGGCCGGCGCAACTGGTAGACATCGTCTTCCCAATGGCATATTGGACAAATATCGTGAGATCCTGGTGGTTCGGTCATCGTCTGGTAGCCGCAACACACACATGGGTACACGAGGTCCATACATCAAGTGTGACAGGTGCCTCTGTCGCTACCTGAAAGGTTGCCTCGGGTAGCTGGATCAGTCGGTGTCGCTGGCAGCCAGGACCGCCAGCCCTCGCCGGTCCGGTGACACCACTGCCAGACCGATATCCCAGGCAATGCGGTCGAACCATGCGGTGGAGCCGGCGAACGAATACCACGAACAGCGATGCGCCAGCGCCTCGACGTCACCGACCGGTGCGCCATGCGGAGCGCCGACCAGCGCCGCAACCGACCGCCACGCCAGCAACCGTCCGTACGCTCCATACGCGCCGCGGTTGTACGCGCCGCCGGTCGACGCTGCCGAGAACAACTGCTGCCACGCCTGCAGCGCCGAGCATGCGCCGAGCCCGGTTGTCATGCCCTGGGCGCATTCCAGGCCGACGCTCACCAGCGCATCGCCGACGGCGTCCGGCGGGAGGTCGTCGTCGAACGCGAAAGTCCGTGCCTCGATACGGCCGTTGGATCCCTCGGCCCAGTTGTCGACCGCTGCGCTCAGCGGGACCGCCTCGCCGGACGTGGTCGTCTCCCGCCAACGAGGAACAGGGCCGTGCCCCTGAACAGGTTTCGCTGCCATGTCTGGTAGCTCATGGCTGCCACCGTCGATGTGGTACTCGGGAAGGCTGGGGCGTCCTTCGATCGGAGTCAACGACAGCGGTAGCCAGCCGAGCGGATGATGGCGCCAGTGCGGCGATTCGGCCCACCGGTGATGCACCTTAGCTCCGCGCAATACCAGCTCCTGCAGCAGACAGGCCCGCAGCTCCTCCGATCTGCCTGCATCGAACACGACGCCCAGATCGGTGACGGTATGGGCCGAAGCGAGCAGCGACGCGGCGTACCGGACCTGGCGACGGTCCTGCACGACGGAGATCAACCGAACGGCCTGGTCGGTCACCCCCGGCGTCAGAGTCAGCAGCCGCAGCGTCCGATTGAACACGCTGCGGTACTGCCACGGTGCCGTCGTATCGCCTCCGAACCTGCGCCACATCGCGATGCCGAGATCCGCGACGAAGCGTGCGTCGCCGGCCTGGAGATGCTTCTCGGCGAACTCCTTAACCCCCGTTACGTCGCCCGACTCGGCGAGGCCAGCCACGATGCTTCGGGGATCGTCATCCACGCAGAGAACCCTAGCCAGTGTTCACTCCTCGCATCGACCTGGCCTCGATCGGCACCAGCGAACGCACCATGAGCTGGCGGTCTTAGCTAGACCTTGCATCGGGAGCCAGCACTGGTGATGTCTCCGCTGCGCACCAGCTCCCGGATCGCCGCGGTCATCGCTGGTATGCCGGGCTCCGGCACGATGAGCTGGTCAACTGCCCAGAAGTAGCTGCCGTTCGCAACCTCTCCGGTATTCTTCCACCGCGCCAACAGGCGGCCGACCTCGTCGACGGTGAAGATCGTCAACGACCAGGTGGAGCCGTCGGGAAGGTCGACGAACGCGTCGACAGAGGTCACAGCGTCCACGATGTCCGTTCCTGGATCGAGCAGAAACCGTGCCACGAACGTCGGCTCGGTGATGGTAATGTACGGATCGCCGGTGCCCATGGACGCCAATCATGGCCTACCGCCGGGGTCGTCAGCGCGTCTCGTGAAGTGCCTGGTCGACGGCCTGCCGCAGGTGTACTGCCTCGTCGTCGTGGTCACAGAGCAGCAGCACGGTGAATGGGACGACCGTCCCCTCCGGTGGGCCGCCCGCGCCGGACCAATGGCGAACTGCCTGGGCGAGGATGCGGAAGAGTGTGCGCTGGTCCGGGGCGCTGTCCGGCAGCAGCTGGTGCGCGTTGTCGACGATCACCAGGTAGCCGTCCGCCGGTAGCCAGTGCAGATCTCTCAGACAGTCGGACAGCGCGTCCCAGTTCCAGCCGAAGTAGCGGGGAAAGAATAGGGCATCCGAGAAGTCGTAAAAGACCTGGTTGGCATCCGTGAACCTCATGCCGTCAAGGCGGGCCACCACGAATCTGCCGGACGCCGGAAGCACTGCGGCCAACTCCACCAGGGAGCCACGCGAGCAGACCACGATCGGATCGCTGGAGCTGTGCCACGCTTCCTCCGCCATCCGCTGTCGGTGAGCCAGCGCAGGAGTTGCCCGATCAAAATCGGGTGCCGACTGCGGCGGCGACTCGGCGGCCGATGCTCTCCAGTTTGTCAATGATCCGCAATCCCTCGCTGAGCTCTATTCTCCCACTGCCGACCTGTTCGATAAGTCGCTTTGCCTCGCCGGAATTCTCAAGAGCCTTCCTGGCTGCAGCCCCCCGTCGTCCCCCGAACTGGGATTCGTGTAGGGCTTCCCGGAGAACGGCAATCACGCGCTTGGCTGTGGAGTCGAACACGATTTGGAACTGGTCGCTGGCATCCTTCTCCAGGTCGGCCATTGCAGAGAGTGGGGAATCGTTTGCCGACTTGGTGTCAGAGTTGATTGTTGTATGGCTATCCCTTTGCGGGGGGTTGCCAAGGGCCAGGTCGACTGCTGCGGAGAACATCTTGATGGCGCTCATTGCGCCCTGAACGCAGGCGAAAAATACGAACGGCGTAGGGGTCTCCGTGCGTAGGGACCGTTCGATTATCTCTGTTGCGTCGATCAACGACCTCAGTGCGATCTCGCGGTAGATCCTGCCGGCGCGCGCCGCTTCGTTGCTGACTCTGAAGGTGGTTTCAATGATGTCGCGAATGCTCCCGAGGTATTCTACGAATGACTTGGCAGGGTGATTTGGGTTGTCGATGTAAATTCTGAATTTCTCGTCTATTGGTGCGTCGCGGTACGCGAGTGGTAGGTTTGCGTCTGCGGCGCAGTCGCTCAGCCTGAGGAACGCCCAACCTGGCGGCGGCGGCCCCCAATCGGGATTTGGGTGCCAATCTGCGGTAGGTGTCCATCCCGGTGGCATCTCGGTCCAATTTGGCGGAGCTGTCCACCGAAGTCCTGTGGTGGAATACAGATGTGGGCTACCTGACTCACTACGCGGCATGCCGTTCACTGTATGCTGCCGGTCGACGTAGTGGGTAACGGAGGCATCCTTGCCTGACGAACCCCGGCACCATCAGTTGGGCAGCTCGACTTCGTGAGATTGGTCAGCCTCAGCCAAAGCGGGCTGGGTAGGCAACCGGAACAGCCTGTCTGGTTGCTGCGAAGTCGCGACGGCACGGCCGGGCGGGCGATCGGCGTACGGGCGGATCGTTGCTACCGTCGGTCGGTGCGCCAGGACTCGCCGAGGTGGGAGCAGATCAACCCCAGTGGGTACGAGTGGGAGCGGGAGGGCCTGCGGGAGCTGGCCTCGTACCTGCCGGATGTCGACCCGTACCACGTCTGGGCCAACATCGAGTTCGTCGCGTCCGACGGCTCGATCAACGAGGTCGACGCGCTGGTGCTCACCCCCAGCGGGCTGTACGTCGTGGAGCTCAAGCACTGGCAGGGTGAGCTGCACGGCGACGGCAGCCAGTGGGTGCACCGGGCGACGAAGACGTCGCGGCTGATCCCGCGGGACAATCCGACGATCCTGGCCAACCGTAAGGCGAAGCGGCTGGCGAGCCTGATCGACCACTACGCCCGCCAGCAGCGCAAACATGCCCGTACGCCGTTCATCGGGGCGGCGGTGTTCCTGCACGCCCGGTCGTTGCGGTCGCAGCTGGATGCGATCGGCCGCCAGCACGTGTACGGCCTGCACGATGCGTCCGAGTCGGGTCTGCCGAGTCTGCGGGAGATGTTGACGGCCCCGCCGCGTAATCCGGCGCATCTGATCGACGAGGTTCGGGGGCAGGAGATCGTGGCCCTGGTCAAGGGGGCGAAGATCCGCCCGTCGGTGGCGGACCGCAAGGTGGGGCAGCTGCTGCTGCATCCGCGTCCGTTCGCTGAGGGCGTCGGCTGGCAGGATTTCATCGCCGGGCATGTGATGGACACCGCGCTGCTGCGCCGGGTGCGGTTCTATCTGACCAGCCGGGCGCCGGAGGAGGAGATCCCGGCGATCCGGGCCGCCGCCGAGCGGGAGTTCCGGCTGCTGCAGGGCATCCACCATCCGGGGATCGCCCAGGCGCACGACCTGGTCGATCATCCGCTGGGCCCGGCGCTGATCTTCGACCATCAGCAGCAGTGGGTACGCCTGGACCAGTATCTGGTGGAGCGGGGTGACCGGCTGACGTTGGCGCAGCGGCTGCACCTGCTCGGCGACCTGGCGGAGATCGTCGACTACGCGCATTCGCGTCGGCTGGCGCACCGGGCGCTGCATCCGGGCGCGGTGTACGTCTGCGATCCGGAGTCGTCGCGTCCGCAGCTGGTGGTGACGAACTGGCAGACCGGTGGCCGGTTGGCGGACACCCGGTTGACCCGTACCGGTGGTTCGTCGACGGACCCGGGCAGTCTGACGTTGCTGCACGACGACGAGGTGCGGCGCTACCAGGCGCCGGAGGCGGCGATGCCGGGTCGTCCGCCCGGCCACCAGTTGGACGTTTTCGCGCTCGGCGCGGTCGGCTACCGGATCTTCGCCGGTCAGCCGCCGGCGGGCAGCGCCGAGGAGCTGGCGACGGCCGTACGCGACAGTGGGGTGAACCTGGCGGCGGCGGTCGACGGGATGCCGGCGGCGTTGGTCGACGCGGTTTACGACGCGACCCGGGGGGATCCGACGCGCCGGTCGGCGAGTGTCGCCGCGTTCCGGTCTCGCCTGGAGCGGGTGTGGGATGAGCTGACGGCACCGGAGCCGGAGCCGGTGGTCGATCCGCTCGTCGCCCGCAAGGGCGACGTGCTCGACATCGGCTACACCGTGCTGAGCCGCCTGGGTGCCGGTTCGACGGCGTTGGCACTGCTGGTCAGCGAACCGGCGGTCGACGGCAAGGACGGCCGGCGGCTGGTGTTGAAGGTGGCCCGCGACGAGCAGCACGCCGCCCGACTGGAGGTGGAGGCGGAGACGCTGGGCAAGCTGCGGGACCGGCGGGTGGCCGCGTTGGTGCAGGGGCCGATCACGGTCGGTGGCCGGACGGCACTGCTGATGGAGAGCGCGGGGGAGCGGACCCTCGCCGAGGAGCTGCAGGGCGGCCGGCTGACGCTGGACCTGCTGGAGCGGTACGGCCGGGACCTGCTGGAGATCGTCGTCTACCTCGACGAGGTGGGGATCTGGCACCGGGATCTGAAGCCGGCGAACCTTGCTGCCCGACCGCTGAATTCCAAGGACCGGCGGCCGCATCTGTGCGTTTTCGACTTTTCGCTCTCCGCGACCCCAACGGACCAGCTGACCGCCGGCACCGCCGGCTACCTGGATCCGTTCCTCGGCCCACCGAAGCGGCTGCGCTACGACCGGGCGGCGGAGCGGTTCGCCGCCGCGGTGACGTTGTTCGAGATGGCGACGGGGTCGCTGCCGGAGTGGGGCGGGGCCAATCCGGCGGCGGTCAGCGACGAGGTGACCCTGGATCCGGCGATGTTCGAGCCGGCGGTCGCGGACCGGCTGGTCGACTTCTTCGGCCGGGCGTTGGCCCGGGAGACGGCCGACCGGTTCGACACGGCCGAGGAGATGCTCGACGCCTGGCGGGACATTTTCCGTAAGGTGCCGGTGGCCGGCGGCGGGCTGGCGTCGCCGGCGGCGGTGTCGGTGGCGAGCCTGGACACCGTGTTGGAGCAGTCGCCGCTGACGGAGCGGGCCCGTTCGGCGGTGCGCCGGCTCGGGTTGGTCACCGTGCGGGATCTGCTCCAGGCCAAACCGTCCAGGTTGGTCACCGCGCAGGGCGTGCCGGACGCGACCCGCAAGGAGATCCTGTCGTACGCCCGGTCGCTGCGCCCGCTGCTGGCGGCCGACCCACCCGACCGTGTTGGTGCGGCCGACGGGGCGGAACAGGGCGGCGACGGCCAGCAGACAGCCGGGGTGGCGACGCGGGGCATGGAGACGCTCTGCGCCGCGCTGCTGCCGGCGGAGACGGGCCGCACGAGCAAGCGTCGGACGACGTTGGCGGTGCTGCTGGGCCAGGAGCCGGCACCGGGCGACGACACGTGGCTGCACTGGCCGACCCAGGGGGAGGTGGCGCGCCGAACCGGCCAGACCCAGCCGCAGATTTCGACCCTGTTGCGCAAGCAGGTGCAGGTCTGGTCGGGCAACGAGCTCGTGTCGGCGGTACGCGACGAGATCGTCGCCCTGGTGGAGAGCCGGGGTGCGGTGATGTCGGCCGCGGAGCTGGCCGACGCGCTGATCGCCACGCACGGCTCGTTCACGTCGGAGCCGAAACGCACCGCCCAGGCGGTCGGCCTGGTCCGGGCGGCGGTGGAGACGGAGCTGGCCACCGGCGGGGACGCCCGGTTGGCGATCCAGCGGTTCCGTGCCTCGTCGACGGTGCTGGTGGGCCGGGAACCGGTGGATCCGGCGGCGACGACCACCGCCGCCGACCTGCTGTCGTACGTGGTGGCGCTCGGCGGCCGGGCAACCGAGTTGGTGGAGTCCGATCCGCTGCCGACCCGGCAGCGGGCGGTGGCGGAGCTGGCCGCGGTCACGCCGCCGCCGACGATGCCGGTGGTGCCGGAGCTGCGGCTGCTGCAGTTGGCGGCGGCCGGCAGTAACGGCCGGGCCGACGTCAACGGGCAGGGCCAGCTCTACCCGGTGGACATGCCGGCCGAGCGGGCGTTGCGGTTGGCCGCTGGCAGCATCGCCGGGCAGCGGCTACGGGAGGACGAGATCATCGGCCGGGTCCGGGCCCGTTTCCCACGCGCGCAGCAGCTGCCGGGCCGGCCGCAGCTCGACACGCTGGTCCGCACCGTCGCCGGGATCGAATGGGATTCTGAGCAGCGGGTGTACGCCCCGCCGCCGCTGCCGTCGGTGTTCAGCGGCACCAGGGGTGCCACGGTCACGGGCGGGTTCGCCGCGCCGCTGTGGCAGGCCGACGAGGTGACGGCGAAGCTGGCCGGGGCGATCGACCGGCGGGCGTTCCTGGCGGTGCTGACCCCGTTGCGGGAGCTGGCCGCCGCCCGGCGGGAGCTGCTGGCCCGGCTCGGGCTGACCGAGGTGGACGTGACGGGGATCCTGCTGGATCGGCTGCGGGCGCTCGGCTACCCGTGGCAGGCGCTGGTGGCGGCGGATTCCGGTTCGGCCACTGACGCGAACTTCCGCAGCCTGGTGGATCTGGTCCGGCACGAGGTGGTGCCGGCGATTCGGGCGGCGCTGGCCACGGACGCGCCGGTGCTGTTGACCGAGGCGGCGCCGCTGGCCCGGTACGGCCAGGTGGAGCTGTTGGCGGAGTTGGCGGATCTGACCCGGCCCCGGCCGGCGGCGCGACTGCTGCTGGTGCCGGCCCGCAAACCGGAGCCGGCCATGTTGGACGGTTACCAGTTGCCGTTGACGTCACCGGCGAGTCAGTCGCTGTGGATTCCGGGGCAATGGCTGAACGCCAGATCTGGTAGGACTATCCACCATGCCCATCCGACGGCTGCTTCTGGAGAACTACCGAGGGTTCCGTAACCGGCAGGAGATCGAGCTGGCACCGATCACGGTGGTGCTCGGCAAGAACAACTCCGGCAAGAGCGCTCTGACCCGTGCACCGCTGGTGATCGCCACCGGCTTCGACACCACCTCACCGTCCCCACTGGATTTGGAACGGCTGGGCCCGGACGCGGCCGATGACGTGCGCGAGCTCTACTTCGATCAGCTCGATGTGCGGCCGCTGACGTTGGGCGTGACCGTCGACGGTCCGCTGCCGTTCACACTGCGGGTGGATCTGGAGTATTCAGCCAGACTACGCAACGCGGTAGTGGCGGCGCTTCGGGTCGACACAGATGACAGCGCCGACCCGGTCGGCACCGTTGAGTTGGTGTCGAGCCGATTCACCGCCCCGATGCCGGATACCTCGGACATCGACGGCGTCGAGCTGTCGACGCTTCCTGAGCCTTCGGTCGACGGGCTCGACGAGTACGACATCCGCATCAGTGGCGAGCCGACCCGGACGAGGCAGGTGCGTTTCGCGGGCCTGCTGCCTGCCGCCGGGCAACTGCCGGACCTGGACGACCTGTTCCGCCAGGTGCGCCCAGGTCTGATCCGATACCTGGGGCCGTACCGGGAGCGGGTGGCCCGTCAGCATCGGATGCCGATGCGCAGACGAGGTGTTGCCGCCCATCGTCGCGCATTGGTGGAGGGTGAGGTGACTCGCGATTGGGTGATTGAGGCGCCTGTGGAATCTGTATGGCCTTACAGCATCGAAAGCTTGAAGGCTGAGTGCGATGAAGCGGTTATGCGGCTGCTCTGGCCTACCAAGCCGGTCCTCGTGCAACGAAGCGCTTATGGCCTGACTCAGCTCGAACGAGGGTTGGAGTGGTTCGAGTATTCTATGTTCTTCGTAAAGCGCTACCAGGTGCCGTTGTCGATTGCGTTTGCCGAGGTGGCGACGCATAACAATTTCGTTCTGGATCGAGGTGGAAAGGTCTTCAAGCAGACGGCTCCCGTGATCAAGTTGCCCTTGGGGGCTGCGGAGGATCGTCATCTGGAATTGCTTGGTGTGCTCAATAGCTCTACCGCAGGTTTCTGGTTGAAGCAGACCTGTTTTCCAAAGGGTGGCAGTGGCGTGGGAAGGGGAATCCAGCCCGAAGATTGGATGGAGCGGTTCGCCTTCAACGCGACGAACGTCGAGCAACTGCCGTTGCCGGCGGAGTATCCGTTGGAGCGGGCGCGTGAGCTGGATACGTTGGCGCAGCGGTTGGGGGAGTTGACTCCAGCGGCGGTGGCCGGGTCGGGGGTGCCGACTGTGGAGCGGCTGGCGCAGGCGAGAGTCGAGTACGACCTGGTCCGGGCGCGGATGATCGCGCTTCAGGAGGAGCTGGACTGGGAGGTCTACCGGCTCTACGGGCTGATGGATGAGGATCTGACCCATCCGGACCCGCCAGGGCTGAGCCTTGGTGAGCGGGCGTTCGAGATCACGATGGTGCAGCAGAAGGTGGAGACGGCCTGGTTCGTGCGGCACGACTCCGTACCGGTGGACAAGCCGAACCCCGACTGGCCGGCGGATTACCGCGACCTGGTCGAACGACGGATCGCTGCCATGGCCGGCAACCGGCACCTTCAGCTGATCGAGCGTCCGGAGTGCAAGCGGCGCTGGGCCACTGACGGCTGGGACAAGATGCAGGCGGCGGCGCTGCGGGACTGGCTGTTGGAGCGGCTGGAGGCCCCGGAGTTGTGGGGCGGCACGCCGGAGCCGCTGTCGGTGGCGCAGCTCGCCGACCGGGTGGCCGGCGACGCCGACTTCCAGCAGGTGTTGGCGCTGCTGCCGGAGTACGAGGGCATGAGCCTGGTCGTCGCGCTCGACAAGCTGGTCGCCACCGAGCATGTGCCGTTCCTGCCGAAGCAGCGCTACAAGCCGTCCGGGCTGCGTAAGCGGGTGTTGTGGGAGCAGACCTGGGAGAAGCAGCGGCGCGAGGACGCCGGGGAGATGGTCGAGATCGACGTGCCGCCGAAGTACACCTCGGCGGACTTCGTCCGGCCGTCGTACGCGAAGGCGCGGGGCAAGCTCGACGTGCCAAAGGAGCGCTTTATCTCGTACCCGGAAATGGGCCGCGACACCGACTCCAGTCTGCTGCTCGGCTGGGCCGGCTGGGACCACCTGGCGCAGGCGCAGGCGCTGGCCACGGTGTACGTGAATCGGCGCAGTCAGGAGGCGTGGGAGGCGCACCGCCTGCTGCCGCTGCTCGCCGGCCTGCTGGAGCTGGAGCCGTGGCTACACCAGTGGTACGCCGCCGAACGCCCCGGCTATCCCGGCTCGCCGGCACAGTTCTACACCGACTTCATCGACACCGAGCTGTCCACCCTCAGCTCCGACCGCACCGCCCTGTCCCTGCTCCGCGGCCTCCCCGAGTAGGACCCGACAGGTTCAACCCGATACGCCTGGCGGTTGTGCAACCTTGATAACTTTGTCTGGCAGCGCAGCCTGCCTGACGTCGGCTCGCCCCTCACCAACGAGTTTTCTGACGTCATCGAGCAAGGACGGGTTCTGTTCAAGCATCAGCTTGATGCCGTCTCGCACCTCCTCGGGTGTAAGCATTCCGCTTGAGTCGGGCAGTTCAAGATTCTCGATCCTGGCATTGCGTAGGACCTCGATCTGCTCTTCACTGAACCGCTTCGCATCCTCGCTCAACAGCCTGGCGGTCAGGGCTGCGACAAAGCGTTCCATGGCCTCGACGCTGCTCATGCTGATTTGATTCTCGTCCGACGAGGCGATCGCCGCCTGTGGGAAGTTTGGAGCGGTGTCCACGGCATCGCCGTCAGCCTTGCGGGATTTTGCAAGTCTTTCCCACGCCGACCTGATGGTCGGACTTGCCCTATTGATCCACCATCGCCTGACGTGTGGCGCAGCCTTCTCCGTAGCCTTGATGGCTGCAAGCAGGACTAGAAAGCCGAGTACCGCTCTGGCGTCCGGGAGGTCCTCTTCCTTGGAGTTTGGTGTGAGATCGTAGTCGATGTAGGTGAAGGGCGGCGGTGAGTAGTACTCAATCGATTCTTCTAGACTTTCGTCCTTTAGGAAAATTTCGGCATGTCTCAGTGTCTTTGCTTCAGGGTCATGCGCAAAACCACGGTGGGCGCCGGCGGTCTTTCGTGACGAAGAGAGGTGCGCGCCTTTTGGTACTCGAATGGTGGCCTTGTATTCGTCGTATTCTTGACTGTCCATCTAATGCTTTCTTTTGATTGTGTGCGTCGTATGTGCAGATCAAGCTTTGCGTTGCTCGGGGTGAGCCTCGTGGAGCAGCCCTTCGGCTTCCAGGAGGAAGGCGTCAAGCTGTTCCTCGCTCAACTGTGCGTCCTCGATGAGCCTGAACAGCAGTTGGGCCTGGATTTCTGCCATTTCGCCGATGTCAAGCTTGTCTACTGTTTCTTCGGCGCCCGCGATATCCATGCCGAGCATGGCGAAGATGAGAGCTTCAGCCTCTTTCGCTGGTAGTTTGTGCCCCTCGGTGAGGTTGGCCCGAGCGTCGGCGACGAACCTCATGACCTCGCCCGGGTCGAGACTTTGGCCGAATCGTCGCTGAACCGCGACGAAGAAGGCGTACCCGATGATGGCCACGGGCGTGCCCTTACCCTGCTCTTCAAACTGTCGGACGAAAGAATCGTATGCTTCCCAGTCCTGAATCAGGATAGTGCGAACGAACTTCGTTTCTTCATCCATCAGTATCATCCTTATGGATTGACTTTCGGTTCTTTGCTCGCTTGCGGATTCCGGAAGCGATCTCTGATCCCTTTGCGCCGAGGACAGCGAGAGTCAGTGCGGCCAAAAGCGCTTCGCCTGCTGTTCCGCTCGGTTGATGCGCCGGCTCGAAGGCGAAGTCCGGAGGCCTGCTGACCGTAGTTCCTCCGGGTGGGTTCGCTGCATCGTGGAACCAGTCCACAGCCTTCTTGATGTGTTGAAGTCCGTCGTCAGCGGCTCTGACCTGCCCGATCCGGGCGAGAGCTTTGATCGCCTTGGGTGCCTTGCTGTACTGGGGCACTGCGAGGCTCTCGCCAGTTGGCATCCCCCCGGTACTGGAACCCCGGCTCGGGATCGAGCCGGGGGCTATGTGGTCGGCGTAGCTCGCGATCTCGGCGGCTGCCTTGGCGATCAGCCGGGCGACCTTGCCGGACTTCGCGGCGGCTTCGCCAGCTTCACTCAGCATCGCATCGACATGCCTGTTGTCGGCGCCCGCCGTCGCGGTCTCGTAGTGCTTGAGTCCTTCGGCCGCTGCCTGCTCTGCGTTGCTGGCCTCGACCGCAGCACCGTCAAGATCTCTGAGGATCTGCCGCAGTTGTCCGATAACGTCGCCGACGCTGCTGCTCACCCGAGGGCCTTCATGTACTTGCCAGCGCTGTCGCTGCTGTTTCGGACCCGGCGCTGAACCAGCTCACCTTCGGTGTCGGCCTCGCGGAGCAGGGTGAGGGCGGCCGTGACGTGATCGTGTTGGCTGTCCTGGAGAACTGCGATGGCAGCGAGATGACAGCTCCGGACGGTCTCCCGTACGGCCCCGATGGTCGTCGCCGCCGACTCCAATGTCTCGGTCCCCTCGCGCAGACGGCCCTTGACTTCGTCAACGCTCACTGCTGCTACCCGAGGATACCGGCGTACCGCTGAGTGGCTTCCCCGGCGGCTCGGACGAGGCCGACGGATGACTCCAGCTGAGTCTTGGTCTGCTCGCAGCGGGCGATGGCTTCGCCGATCAAGGGGTGCCCGGTGCCTGCTGCGACCGCGCGGAGCTGCGAGAGCATGTTGTCCAACGCGTTCACCGCAGCGGCGATCTGTTGCTGCGTCGCGTTGCCGTGCTCGGCGGCCTGGGCCAAGCCGGCCTTCACCTCTTGAATACTCGCCATCAGTGCCTCCCCAAGTCCTGACTGGCGTGGACGGCTGCGAACGCTCCTCGTGGATGGTTCACGTTTCGATCGTCCGACCATAGTCGACCGGTTGCGGGAGTGCGACCCTGAGTGACGGATAGTCGTCACTCGCGCTGAGAGCTACTGGCTGTCCGTCAGCCGTTGGCCGCCGTGGTGCTGTAGCCAGCCGGCCAGCAGCTCGGGGTGGTGCAGCTGGAGGTCGCCGTACGGATCCCAGCGCAGCCAGTCAGGCGCGATCACGCCTAGCGTGATCAGATCGGAGCCGTCGCTGTCGGTGATCTTAAGCCAGCAATCGGGCCAGGACATCCAGTCCATGAGCCCAGACTCGGGCTGCAGATGTAGCGCCGCTGCGAGCGCTTCCAGGGTGTCAACGTTCACGACATTGGCGAGTAACGACGGCCGCTCGCGGTGTCGCCGCTTGCGAGCCAGGGGATCTCGCCCTTGCGGTCGAAGACCTGAACCCGGTGCGCGCGGAGCAGCTTGGCGGGTAGGGCCTCGGCAAGCTGCTCGGCGGTGACGCTTGGTTCCACCTGCTGTTCGGTCAGTTGGTGTCGGTGAGGGTGGAGAGGAAGGACGTCCAGCCGGCGGGGGAGAAGGTGAGTGCCGGGCCAGCGGGGTCTTTGCTGTCGCGTACGAGGACTGTGACGGGGACGTTGGTGGCTACCTCGACGCACTGACCCTGCCCGTTGCTGCGGGAACTCTTGCGCCAGATTGCCAGATCCAGGCTACGAGGGGTGGTGGTCATTCGGTGCTCTCCCTTGCTCCCTGCTCCAGCATCGCCTCGGCCCTCATCCGCAGGAAGGCAAGCGAGTCGGCGGGTGAGAGCGCGGTCGCGCGGAGGTGGTCGAACGCCAGCCCGTGCGTCTCTACATGGTAGTCCTTGTCGAGGACTGCGGCACCGCTCAGGTTTTCCTGGTAAACCACGGTCGGATGGTCGCTGAAGTCGAGCAGCGTGAAGGGCACGCCCATGCCCATGTGCGCGCCCTGGCGAAACGGCAGCACCTGGATGGTGATCGCCGGCCGCTGCGCCATGGTGATCAGGTGCTCCAGCTGGGCTGCCATCACCTGTGGGCCACCGATCGGCCGATGTAGGACTGCTTCGTCGAGGACGAACCACATCCGGGGCGGATCGGGGCGATCCATGATCCGCTGGCGCGTGGCGCGGACGTCGATTCGGTCCTCGATCTTCTCTGGCGGAGCGTCCGGGAACTCGGCGCTGATGATGGTGCGAGCGTAGTCCGCAGTCTGGAGTAGACCGTTG
Organism: Micromonospora sp. LOL_021; assembly: GCF_048060215.1. Lineage (NCBI taxonomy): Bacteria > Bacillati > Actinomycetota > Actinomycetes > Micromonosporales > Micromonosporaceae > Micromonospora > Micromonospora sp. LOL_021. The sequence continues at coordinate 14,399 of NZ_JBHMIN010000064.1, forward strand.
ACGAGCTGGACGTCGTAGATGCGGTGCTGGGTCGCCTCGTTCTCGAAGGCCACGTACTCGGCGAACCAGTCAGGCAAGGTCTTCGAGTAGTCAAGCCACCAGCTGTGCTGACGGGCCTCGCCAGCGAGCTGGAGGATCTCTGCGGCCTTCTCGGCGGGAGCGCCGTAGAGGCGCAGCAACTTCATGACGTTCCGAGTCGTCACCGAGACCTGGGCATTCTCGACGCGAGACAGCGTCGACTTGCCGATCTTCACCTTCTGAATGACCTGGTCGAGTGTCAGATCGGCGGCTTCGCGAAGTGCGCGGAGCTCCGTTGCGAGTCGACGGCGCTGGATGGTCTGGATTCCTGCCACAGCGGACAGTGTGCACCATGCGAGCACTGTTTGACGAGTACCCATCGGGCGGCAAATTTTTGTGAAGTGATGAGTTGCAAGATCACATTATTGGTGCCAACGTAGGCGGTGCATCGAAGGTGGACGGTTGATCAACTAGCCGGCTACCGGGTAGCGGGGAGCGGCGAGTTCATGATCGTTTCCCGCTGCGTTTCGCTGAAGTCCCAGGTGATCGGGCAGGCTGAGGTAACGGCTCGCCCGGTCATCCCCAGCCCAATCAGAAGGGTTGATCATGGTGGCGCTTGGTGCCCTGGTTTCCGGAATCCTGCTCGGGTTCTTCGTGGGGTTGTTCAGTTTCAAGATCAAGTCGCGGTGGTGTCCCGACTGCGGTCGGACGACGCTGCCCGCCGCTGATCGGTAGCGTGCCGGCCGACCGGTCCCCGGCCGATCCCCGCCCCGGTGACGAGTTGATCATCGACGGTCGGGCGAGTGTGCAGTTCGCGGCCGGGCGGGGTTTCCGGTTCCGGGTGACGACAGTAGACCAAAAGCTGACGTACGAGGGCTGGGTCTGGTTGGCCGGCTACGTGTTGGCAGCCGACGGTGAAGCGCGTGAACGTCGGGAGATCTTCGTCCAGCGCGACGGTCTCCGCTGGGCACCGCGCCCGCGCCGGCCCCACCGCTGACCCGGGCGGCGGCACAACTGCGACGTAACCGCGCGCTCTATCCGTACCTCTGAAGGTTTTTCGACTGTGTGAAAGGTGGTTCCTGCTGTGCGTAGGTTCTTTGACCTGTTCCGCCGGGCTCCGGTGCGGAGTCGGCGTAACCGGCGGTTGCTCGCTGAGATCGCCCGCCACAACAACCGGCGGCCGACCGACGCCGCGGCCGGGCCGCGTCCGTCGGTGCGGCCCGCCCCGAACGCTGCCGGTCACTTGTACGGGCGGGCGGTGCGGCCGTCGATCAGCCCTGGCCTGGTCCGCGACCGTTCGTTCGGCGACCGGGTTCGGCGTGGCTGCGACCCGGTCGAGGTGCGGGCGTTTCTGCATCTGGTCGCCGACGAGTTGACCGCGCTGCGCGCCGAACTTGGCTCCACCCAGGAGGAGAACGCTCGGCTCAAGCAGGCGTTGCGGGACTGGCAGTCGCAGCAGTTCGAGCAGACCCACCGGTTCGGGGCGGGGGTGGCGGCGTGAACGGCGTCAACAAGGTGCCGGCCGGCTCGCCGCACATCGTCGGGGTCGGCGCGGACCGGCGGCGGGCGCAACGGGTGTTCACCGTGGCGAACCTCGACACCGGGCAGGTGGCCTCGACCAGCCTCGTTCCGGGCTCGTTTACGCCGTTGCCGACGCCGGGTGGGACGTGGTGGTTGCCGTACGCGCCGATCGTCGCCGACCTCGCTGCCCGCGCGGGCGTTGTCGAGGCGACGCTGCGTGACCCGGACTTCCCCGACGAACCGGGCCGGCTGCCGTCGTCCGGGTTGACGCTGCCCCGGCAGTGGCAGCCCACCGTTCCGCAACGCGACCGGCTGCGGTGGGAAGCCGTCGCGCTCACCAACCGGCTGGTGTCGCCGTGGCTGGTCCTGATCGGCCGCAGCACCGAGCCGCCGCCACCGGGTGACCCGGCCCGGCTGCTCGGCCGGCTGTGCGCGCTCGCCGACCAGTTGCACGTCGACCTGGTCCTCGAAGTCCGGCCCAGCTCCATCGGGCGTGGGCTGAGCTGGGACGTCCGGTTCGAGCATGCCGGCGGTGCGGTGCCCGACTACCAGCACCGGTGGATCGCCGACCTGCCGACCGCGCTCGCCACCATCCCCGCCGAACGGGCGGTGACCGGCCTGACCGTCGCCAACCCGCAGCTGCCCGCCCACTACCTCACCGACGCCGCCCTCACCGGGCGTGTGGTGCCGGTCGGGTTGGACGGGCACCCCGGCGGCCACGACCTCGACCAGGTCGAACGACGCATGACAGCCGATGCCGAGCAGCACGGTGGGGCGCAGGCCATCTGGCGTAACCGGCACTGGTGGCACACCAGCCTGCGGCCCGCCGACACCGCCGGCACATTTGTGCGCGGCTGGGAACCGCCGGCACCGAAACACTGGGGCGAGCCGATCCCCGCCCACCCCTGCACGCGGTGCGCCGACCGGCCCGACCCGCCGTACTGCCTGGACTGCTACGGCACCCGCCAGGTGCGACGCGGCGCGGTGCTCACCGTCACCGACCTGCGTGGCCGGACCGTGCACCGCAACTGGCGACCCGACAGCGAACCGACCGGCGACCCGGAAGCCGCCGTCGGCCCGCAACCGCCCACCCTGGTGCTCACCGACCGACCGTCCGGCACCACCGTGTGGCAGCTCGACGAGCACTACCAGATCGGCTCGCTCGCGGCGCAGTTCGGCGTCGAGCCGACCGACCTGACCGACATCGACGGCGAACACGTCATCGACCAGCACCTGCGCAACGGCGTCAGCCAGGTCCCCCACACCGGTGGCGACCCACTCGACGCGTACCTCGGTGAAGTCGGCGCCACCTACGACGGCGCCCGCGTCATGGTCCTCGCCACCGGTTGGCCCGGCCCCACCCTCGACGAACTCGCCGCCCTGGTTCGCGGCCTCGGCCTCGCCCTCGACGTCACCGTCATCGACCACCGCAACACCACCGGCCGACCCGAACTGTCCCAAGGTCACTCCTGGTCGGTCCGGGTCGTCGACCCGGCCACACGCTTGGCCGTCGACCCCGTGCCCACCAGCGCCGCCCTGCCCGAAGCCGTCGCGCTGTGCTACCGCTATCTACACGGCGCACTGCGCGCCACCATCCCCACCGACCCGACCACGCCGATCCCCGTGCCGCAACAGCCCGCAGCGGCCGGCACCCTCCCCGACACCACAACCTGCATCACCCAGGTACGCCGCCACGCCGCCACCCGGCCCGGCGAACCTGTCACTGTCCGCCTCCACCCCGACGGCACCCACACCCGCACCACAGACCACCCGAGGTAGCCTCTGCCTGACGATGTTGACGGCTCGGGTTGCTGGGCGTTTAGGTGGTGGGCGTGCAGCAACCCAGGGTCGGTGTGGCGGCATTCGTGCTCAGCGAAGGTCGCTTCCTGATGGGCTTCCGCAAAGGTGCCCACGGGGCCGGCACCTGGTCGCTGCCCGGCGGCCACCTCGAACACGGGGAGAGCTTCGAGCAGACCGCGCGGCGGGAGGTCGAGGAGGAGACCGGCGTCGAGATCACCAACGTACGCTTCGGAGCGGTAACCAACGACGTGTTCGACGCCGCCCGGCACTACGTGACGATCTGGATGATCAGTGACCACCTACGGGGCAGTCCACAGGTCCGCGAGCCGGACAAGTTCGTCGACCTCCGCTGGACCGCCCCGCCCACGATGCCTGATCCACTCTTCCTCCCCATGCGGAACCTGCTCGACCAGCACGACCTGGCGCAGCTGCTGCCGTGACAATCAGCCGACGAGGGTCGGCATCTCCGACCGGTTTCTTCTGCTTTTCCGGGCGCTCCGTGATGGCATCAGCCGTGGCATGAGCTGTACCTCGACGTGATCCAGATCCTCGCGGATCGTCTGCATGCTGTGCTTCTCGGCCCGTTCCCGTTTGCCGGAGGTGCGCGCGGCTCGGCGGAGCGCTTTGAAGGACACCGCCATCAGCCAACTGGCCGCAGAAGCGCGGCTGATGTGTCTCAGGCTCGCGTCCTGCAGCCGCCGTAGATACTCGGCTAGTATCGGACGGTCGCGTGGTGGCACGTCGCCTAGGATCTGGTCCGCAATCGGGGTGCTGTTGGAAGGTTTGAAGATGGCGAGTGCGATCAGCGCATCGGTCAAAGTGTGTCGCCCGGCGACGCTGATATGGGTCTTCACTAGTTTGAGAAGGCGCTCTGCGGCGGGGCTGCGTTGAATCCTCCCGGTTCGTAGGTCGTCGACTAGTCCGTCTCGAATTAGCCACAGCTCGTTGCGAAATTGGCTGTGCGCTAGGCGGGTAAGCTGATAAATTAGCAGGAATGGTGACAGGGCTGCAGAGATCAGCATTATGAAGAATGCCAGCGAGTCAATGTGCATTCTCTTCCTCTTTCTGTCGGCTATTCGCGCTCTCCAGCTCCTTCTCTAGTTTGTCAAGGCGCTCTCTCTGTTGCTTGATTTTCTTCTTCCTCAGGCGACTCTGATTTGCTGTCACGCCAAGGATGGTGGTGGATGCAACGGAGTAGGCAACTGCTATGCTTACTCTTATGTCGGCATTGACGGCTGTTGTCTCGCCGGCAAAGGCGGCGGCGATAGGCTGCACCGCTTGAAGTGGAATCCATGCTACGGCGATGACCGCGATCCACCGCGTGCCGTCGACAATCCCTTGAATAATCTGGAACTTGTGGCCCTTTCTGCTATCTTCCCTCAGCTGCTTGAGTGCCTGCTCGGTCCGTTCAGTTCGCAGGTTTGCTCGATCGATTTGCAGCCGTAGTTTCTCTTTTTCGAGGTCGTCTATCTGCTTCTGTGGGTGTTCGCTGACCTCATCATGATCTCTTTGTTGCTCTCCCGCATGACTGAGGATCATAAGAGCTTTCGTGTTGTTGAGTTTGACGTGCAAAAACAGCTAATCGGGCAAGCTGGGCTGTTGGGCTCTTCTTCGCATCTCTCCGTTATCTGGCTGATGATCATGGGTAACTGCTGGTGGTGATTGGTGTGCGGATAGTGTTGATCTTTGCTCGCGAGGTCACATCTGTCGGCTATCTGACTTTCTTGATCAACCCTTGGTTGTCGGGGGTGTGCGTACGGTGATGATACCGCAACGTCGATATCGTGTTCAATCTTAGCGGCGTTGATGAACGTGGATGTAGTGGGAGTTTGCCTACATCGAACTGATTGCACGATCTTCGCCGCGCTACCAGGTATGGCGCGTGCGCTTCATTACGGGACGAGGCGAACTGTGGGCGACGTGTCTGGGCTTGCCGGCGCTTGCCGCCTAGGATCGACGGGCTGAGGCGGTCACGGCTTCACACGTGCTCAACCGGGTGGAGGGGAGCGGGATGACACTGCTGCGGGATCTGATCAACATCCCGACCTCGGTGGGCGACTCCGACTTCGTCGTACGCGCCGCCGCCGGTGCCGACCTGGCCAACTACGTCGTGACCGACCAGCTCCGGGACAGCTTCACCAAGGCACTCGCCAAGGTCGAGCACGCCGTCACCACCGGCCGGTCCCAGGCAACCTTCCTGCACGGCTCCTTCGGCTCCGGCAAGTCGCACTTCATGGCCGTACTGCGGGAGATCCTGCACGGCAACCCCGAGGCCCGCGCCCTGCGCAACCTCGGCGAGCAGGTGGTCGCCGCCGACAGGTGGCTCACCGGGCGGCGGCTGCTCACCCTCACCTTCCACATGCTCGACGCCCGCTCGGTCGAACAGGCCGTGCTGGAGGGCTACCTCAACCAGATCACCGCGCTGCACCCCGACGCGCCGACGCCCGCCGTACACCGGTCCGACGCGCTGCTGACCGACGCGGCCGGGCTGCGCGCCCGGATGGGTGACGAGGCGTTCTTCGCCGCGCTCAGTGACGCCGACCCCGGCGTCGCCGCCGGGTCGGCCAGCAGCGGCGCAGGCAGCGCCGCCGGATCCGCCTCCGCCGTCAGCTCGGACGACGAAACCCCCGGCCTGGCCGTGCTACACAGCCAGCGACAGGGTTGGACCGCAGACCGGTACGCCGCTGCCGCCGCCGAGCCGCCGGGCACCGCCGACCGCGATCGGCTCGTCACCGCCCTCACCACCGCGTTCTTCACCAACGCGGTACGCAGCGGCGAGTACCTCGACCTCGACACCGGCCTCGCCGTCATCACCCGGCACGCCAGCAACCTCGGCTATGACGGGATCGTCCTCTTCCTCGACGAGATGATCCTGTGGCTGTCCACCAAGATGAGCGACCACGTCTTCGTCAACACCGAAGGCGCCAAGCTCAACAAGCTGGTCGAGTCGGCCGACGCCGACCGGCCGATCCCGCTGATCTCCTTCGTCGCCCGGCAACGCAACCTGGAGGAGTTCCTCGGCCCGCAGGTCGGCGGCACCGAACGCGAAGTCCTCGCGCTGGTCCTACGCAGCGTCCAGGGCCGGCTCGGGGAGATCCCGCTCGCCGACACCAACCTGCCGGAAATCACCGAGAAACGGCTGCTCAAGCCGCGCAGCGACGAAGCGAAGGCCGAAATCGACCGGGCGTTCGCCGTGGTCCGCGGCAACCGGCAGGTCTGGGACATCCTGCTGCTCGGCGCCCAGTACGGCGACGCCGGCATCGGCTCCGACGCCACCGCCTTCCGCAAGCTCTACCCCTTCTCACCAGCCCTGGTCGCCACCCTCGTCGCCCTTTCCCAGGCGTTGCAGCGGGAACGGACCGCGATCAAGGTGATGACCGAGCTGCTCGTCGAACGCCGCGACACCCTGCGGATCAACGACCTCATCGGGGTGGCCGCGCTGTTCGAGCCGCTGGTGCTGCGCGGCGAACTACCTGACCGGGTCGAGCTCAGGCAGCGCTTCGAAGCCGCCCGCGACCTGTACGGCAAGAAGCTGCGCCCGCTGCTGCTGCGGCTCAACAGCATCACCGAAGCCGACGCGGCCGCAAACACCCAGTTCGAGCTCGACGACAAGCTGATCAAGACGGTGCTGCTCGGGGCGCTGGTGCCCGAGGTGCCCGCCCTGCACAACCTCACCGCCGGCAAACTGCACGCGCTCAATTTCGGCACCATCACCTCGCCGATCCCCGGCTACGAGCACCAGATCGTGCTCAATCGGCTCAACAAGGTCGCCAACGAGGCCGGCGAGCTGCACCTCACCGACGGCGCCGACCCGGTCGTCACCATCGAGCTGCACACCGTCGACTACGACAAGCTCCTCGACTGGGTCCGGCCCGAAGAGGCGACCACCGGCGGCGCGTTGCAGCAGCTGCTGCGCGAGCTGGTCAGCACCGAGATCGGGCTGACCGGTGCCACCGGGCAGCTCGGCGAGCTGCAACACCCCCGCGAGTGGCGCGGCCGGCGACACACCGTCCAGGTCAAGTTCGGCAACGTACGCGACGGCGACAGCATGCCCGTCGCCGCGCTGCTACCCACCGGGGAGGCCTGGCGCATCGTCATCGACTACCCGTTCGACCCGCAGGGCCGCCCACGCAGCGACGACCGGGCCCGGATCGAAGCCCTGCCGCGCGGCGAACGCAGCGTCTTCTGGCTGCCGCTCTACTTCAGCGACCAGATGATGGGCCACCTCGCCCAACTGTCGAAAATCAACTACCTGCTGGGCGGCACCGGCGAACGGTACAACGACGCCGTCCGGGACTGGTCGGTGAGCGAACGCCAGCAGGGCCGCGCCTACCTTCAGCAGCGACAGAGCCAGCTGCGCGGCACCGTGACCAACGCCCTCAAACAGGCGTACGGCGTCGCCGCCCCGCAGCCCGGCGACGTCGTCGAGGACAGCGTCGGGGTGCTGCACACCCTCGACGATGCCGTCGACGGCGAACTCGGCGACCCTCGCGGCGGCACCCTGGCCCAAGCGTTCCACAATCTCACCGGACAGCTGCTGGCCGCGACCTACCCGGGCCGGCCGGCGCTGCCCGAGGACGAGAAACCGCCGACCAGCGCCGAGCTGGCCAAGGTCCTTACCTACGCCCGGCAGGCCGTCGCCGACCCCACCCGGGGCGTCACCGTCCCGGCCACCGACCAGCGGACCCTGCGGCGGATCTGCAACAACCTGCAACTCGGTGAGCTGGCCGACCACCGGTACGTGCTCACCACCAGCACCAGCTACTGGACCCGGCACCTGCTGCAGCGGGCCGCCGCCGACGGCCACCGGGACAGCTTCCCGGTGCACCGACTGCGCGGCCACCTCGACCAGCCGGAGCCCCGAGGCTTCGACCGCAGCCTGCAGAACCTGATCCTCTGCGTCTTCGCCCTCGACCACCAGCTCGCCTGGTACCTCAACGAGGGCCAGGTCACCGTCGACCGGGTCGACGCCGTCACCGACGCCCACGAGCTGAAGTTCCCGCCGATGCCGAGCGACACCGACTGGCAACGGGCAATCGAACGCGCCCAGCACCTGTTCGGCCAGGTGCTGCCGGCCTGGCTCATCCCAGCAAACCTCGCCAAGGCGGCGGCCCAGGTCCGGAAAGCCGCCACCGAACTTGGACCGGCCGTCAGCGACCTGCTCGACCAGCTCACCGCGCACGCCGGCACCCTCGGCCTCGACCCCGCCGCCGACACCGGCCGGATCGGCGTCACCCGCCGCCTCGCCCGGCTGCTCACCGACCTGCGCCACGAACGCGACGACGTCGTCCTGATCGCCCAACTCGCCGGCGCCGACCTCAGCGACATCGACGACGCGACCGCCGGTACGGCGATCGCCAGCGCGCCGACGATGGTCCGCGCCCTGCGGGACACCCAGTGGGCGGTGCTGACCGCCATCACCTCGATGGCCGCCGACGACGAGCGGGCCCGCGCATTGGTCGACCGGCTGCACACCGCCGCCGGCCACCACCAGCACTCCCTCGACCTGGTCGGCGAGCTGCACGCCGTGTTCGGTGCGGCGGCGGCACTGCTCGCCGAACGCCGCCCCACCTCGACGCCGTCGCCCCCGCCGGACCCGGACCCGGCTCCGGATCCGAGGCCGAACCCGCAGCTGCCCGACGGGGGTGCCACGGTCACCGTCGCCGACCCCAGCGGTACGCGGGCCATGGGCTACGACCACACCGGCGGCGGCTCGCCTGCCGTGCCCGGTGCGAAGCCGCCGCGCCAGCGGACCATCGTCGACGAGGCCGGCCTCAAGGAACTCACCGACGAAATCAGCGGCGAACTCGCCCAGGGCAGACGGGTCCGGATCACCTGGGAGACCGAGTGACCGCGGCACCCACCCGGTCGACCGCGACCCCGACCCCGCCGGGCCGACCGGACGCCGTACGGCCCGATGCCGTACGCCGCAAAGTCGCCGCCTGGCTGAAGGAGGACGACGGCACCGACGCCATCGCGCTGCGCGCCGCACCGGTCTGGGACAGCGATGCGGTGATCGTCGTCGGTCGTGTCCGGCTGCGGGTCGTCGCCTGCCCGACGCCGCTCGCCGCCCGCGCCGCCCTGCACGACCGAGCCGACGACGAGAAGCTGGTGCTGCTCACCGACCTGCCCGACGCCGTCCTCGGTGACGGGCTGCTCGCCCACCTCAGCCGGCAGTCCGTCCGCAGCGTCAACGCCTGGGAACTCGTCCGGCAGATGTTCGGCGGCGTGCGACTCGACCCGAGCCTGCCGACCGACCGCCGCTGGCTGCCCGCCGCGCTCGCCGACCACGCCCCCGTCGACGGCTGGCCCACCCCGCCCGGCACGATCCTCACCCGCGACCACGCGCTGCGCTGCCTCACCGCCGAACTGCTCGGCGTCGACCGTGACCAGCTCGACGCCTCCGGACTGCTGCAGTGGACCACCGACGCGCAGGCGCAGCAGCGGTTCACCGACAGGGTCGCCGCCGACGTCGCCGACGGCATCACCGCCTATCTCCGTGACGTCGCCGGGCCGATCGCAGAGCCGGTGATGGCGGCGGTCCGCGCCGGCCACGGCGTCGACGTCATCCCCATCGGGCTGCTCGCCGAGGTGCTCTGGCCCACGCCGGCCGGCGGCACAGCCGGCAGGCCAGCCGGCGCGGCGGCCAGCGGACCGGCCGGAGTCGAAGTCGCCGTCGCCCGGACCCGGCTCGAACCCCGCTTCGGTGCCCTGCGGATGACCCCCGTGCAGGCCGCGGCGCTGCACGACGCCGCCGACGCCTGGGTGGCCCGTGCCCTCGACTCCGACGACGACATGGTCCGCCAGCAAGGGCTTCGGCTGGTCCGCCGGGCCGAGGCCATCGCCGCCGACATCGAGCTGACCAGCCAGTTGGCGGCGTCCAGCCTGCTGCCCGCCGGGGTCACCTGGCGGCTGCGCGCCTTCGCCGCAGCCGTACACGCCGCCCTGCCGCCGCCCGGCGCACCCGCCGCCGGCACCGTCACCACGGCCGGGCTCAGCCGAGCAGAAGCCGCGTTCAAACGGCTCACCGAACACCGGGCCGCTGACCAGGGCCGGCGGACCACCGCCCACATGGCCCTGCGCCTGCTGCGTTGGCTCAGCCGGCCGGCCGGCCAGCCACCCCGGACCCTGTACGCCGCCCTGCAACGGCAGGTCACCGTCGACGGCTGGGTGGACCGGGCCCGGCTCGACGTCTTTGCCGGGGACGTCGACCCCGAGGTCGCCGAGGCGTACCAGGCGCTGCACCGGGCCGTCGACGCCCGCCGCGCCCGCCACGACGAACAGTTCGCCGGCCTGCTCGCCGAAGCCACCCGCGCCGACGCCGAACCCGGCCGGATGCTGCGCGTCGAAGACGTCCTGGACCGGGTCGTCGCCCCGATCCTCGACGCCGGACGTCAGGCGCTGCTGCTGGTCATGGACGGCATGGGCGTCGCCGCCGCCACCGAACTCGCCGAATCGCTCACCCGCGACGGCAGCTGGATCGAGCTGACCCAGGCCGGCGGCCCCCGGGCCGGTGTCCTCGCCGCGCTGCCCACGGTGACCGCGGCCAGCCGGTGCAGCCTGCTCAGCGGCCAGCTCGCCGTCGGCGACCGGCAGACCGAGCAGAGCGCCTTCGAAGGGCGGTTCACCGGCGGTCGACTGCTGCACAAGAACTCCCTGCGCGCGGGGGCGGGTGCCGCCATCGACCCCGAGGTGCGGGCCGCGATCGACGACCCGGCCGTGCCGGTGGTGGCCGCCGTCGTCAACACCATCGACGACTCCCTCGGCTACGGCGAGCCCGGCAGCACCGTCTGGGGCCAGGACACCGTCCCGGCCGTACGGGACCTGCTCGCCGTCGCCCGGCACCGGGTGGTGGTGATCGTCTCCGACCACGGGCACGTCGTCGACCGGGGGCCCGAGGCGGTCACCCTGCCCGGCGGCGACGGGCAGAACAACCGGTGGCGACCGGTCACCAGCAGCACCACCGACAGCACCGCGGACAGCAGCGGCGACAGCGCCAGTGACCGGCTCGGTGACGGCGAGACCGTGGTCACCGGGCGGCGGGTGCTGCTCGGCGGCGGCACCGTCGTGCTGCCGTGGCGGGAGGAGTTGCGCTACGGCCCCCGCAAGGCCGGCTACCACGGCGGCGCCGCCCCGGCCGAAGCCGTCATCCCGCTGCTGATGTTCACCGCCGGCAACGACGAGTCGGTGCCCGACTGGCAGCCCGCTCCGGTCGCCAGCCCTGACTGGTGGCGGGAACCGGTGTCGTCGACAGCACAGCCCGGCACCGGCGGAGGTGGCGGCGGCCGGTCCGGTACGGGCGGCAGGCGGGCCGGCAAAGGCGGCCAGTCGGCGAAGCCGGTCCAGACCGAGCAGCTGTTCGACGTACCCGCCGATCCGCAGCAGCCGACGGCGGCCGCGCCGCCGGTCGCCGCGCCGGCCGATGCGGACCGGGCGCTGATCGACCGGCTGCTCGCCAGCGAGCGGTACGCCCAGCGCCGCAACCCGCGTACCCCGCTCGACGACGACCGGGTCGCCGCCCTGCTCCGGGTGCTGCTGGCCGGCAACGGCCGGGCCGGGCTGGAAACCCTCGCCGCGCAGGCCGGGGTGCCCGCCCATCGGATCCAGGGCACGGTGACCGCGTTGCGTCGGCTGCTGCAGGTCGAGGGGTACCCGGTGCTGACCATCGACGCCGACGGGCAGACCGTCGTGCTCGACAGGCCGCTGCTGGTCGAGCAGTTCGACCTCGGCGAGTCGTCGTGACCGTGCCGACCCCGCCGGGCAGCCCACCGGAAATCTCGCCGCGTCGCCGCCGCGACATCATCGACGCGCTGCGGCGCGGTGCCGTGCCCGCCAACGGCCTCGACGCGCTCGCGGTCGGGCTGGACCGGTTCGCCGCCGCCATCGACGACGACCTCGACCGGGTCGCCGGTGGCGGCAGCGTCTTCAAAGCCGTCCGTGGCGAGTACGGTGCCGGCAAGACGTTCTTCGCCCGCTGGCTGGCCGAACGGGCCAAACGGCGCGGCTTCGCCGCCGCCGAAGTGCAGATCTCCGAGTTGGAAACCCCGCTGCACCGGATGGAGACCGTCTACCGCCGGCTCGTCGAGCACCTCAACACCGAACAGTTCGCCGCCAGCGCGCTACGGCCCGTCCTCGACGGCTGGATCTTCGCGCTGGAGGAGGACGTACTCGCGTCGGGCACCGTCAGTGAATCGGACCGCGACGGGCTCGACCGGGCCGTCAGCGACCTGCTGGAACGCCGCCTCGCCGAAATTTCCCGCAGCACCCCCGGGTTCGCCGCCGCGCTACGCGGCTACCGCGCCGCCACCGCCGCCGGCGACCAGCCCACCGCCGACGGGCTCGCCGCCTGGCTCGCCGGGCAGCCGCACGTCGCCGCCACCGCCCGCCGGGCCGCCGGAGTGAAAGGCGACCTGGACCACTTCGCCGCGCTGAGCTTCCTGCGTGGCCTGCTCACCGTGCTGCGCGACAGCGGCCACCCCGGTCTGCTGCTCGTCCTCGACGAGGTGGAGACCCTGCAACGGGTCCGCTCCGACTCCCGGGACAAGGCCCTCAACGCGCTGCGCCAACTCGTCGACGACGTCCACGGCGGACGGTTTCCCGGCCTGTTCCTGGTGATCACCGGTACCCCCGCCTTCTACGACGGCGCACAGGGGGTGCAGCGCCTCGCCCCGCTGGCCCAACGCCTCGCCACCGACTTCGGCGGCGACCCCCGCTGGGACAACCCGCGTGCGGTGCAGCTGCGGCTGCCCGGTTTCACCGTGCCGGCGCTCGTCGAGCTGGGCGTACGGGTCCGCCGGATCTACGGCAGCGGACGGCTCGCCGGCCGGGTCGACGACGCGTACCTGACCGAGCTGGCGACTTCGGTCACCGGCAGACTCGGCGGCACCGTCGGAATGGCGCCCCGGATCTACCTGAAGAAGCTGGTCGCCGACGTGCTCGACCGGGCCGACCAGTTCACCGACTGGGACCCGCGCCGGCACTACCAGCTGACGGTGCGCTCCGACGAGCTGACCCCGGTCGAACGCAACGCGGCCAGCGCCGGCGAGGTCCCGTTGGACCTGCCGTGACCGACACCGGCGAGCTGCACCCGGTCCTGACGTACCACCTGGTCAACAGCCTGGGCTGGCGGGACCTGCGGCCGATGCAACGGGCCGCGGTCGGCCCTATCCTGGCCGGTGCGGACGCCCTGCTGCTGGCCCCCACCGCCGGCGGCAAGACCGAAGCCGCCGTCTTTCCGCTGCTGTCGAAGATGGCCGACGCCGGCTGGCCCGGCACCTCGGTGCTCTACCTGTGCCCGTTGAAGGCGCTGCTGAACAACCTGCTGCCCCGGCTGGAACGCTACGCCGACTGGCTCGGCCGCCGGGCCGCCCTCTGGCACGGTGACGTCACCCCGGCCCGCCGCCGGGCGATCCTCGCCAGCCGGCCCGACATCCTGCTGACCACCCCGGAATCGCTGGAAGCGATGCTGGTCAGCGCCAACGTAGACCACCGGTCGTTCTTCGCCGGGGTGCGGGCCGTGGTCGTCGACGAGGTGCATGCCTTCGCCGACGACGACCGTGGCTGGCATCTGCTGGCCGTCCTGGAACGGCTCACCCACCTGATCGGCCGACCGCTGCAACGGATCGGGCTGTCGGCCACCGTCGGCAACCCGGACGCCCTGCTGACCTGGCTGCAGGGCTCCGGCGCGGCCAGCCGCCCGAGCCGGGTCGTCGCCCCCGACACCGCTTCCGCCCCGGCTGCCGCTTCCGCCCCGGTCGCGGGGGCAGCCGTCGCGGACCGGGCACCGCCCGGCGACGTCGAGCTTGACTTCGTCGGCTCGCTGTCCAACGCCGCCACCGTGATCGCCGCGCTGCACGCGGGCGAGAAACGGCTGGTCTTCTGCGAATCCCGGCAGACCGTCGAAGAGCTCGGCCAGCTGCTGCGCCAACGCGACATCACCACGTTCCTGTCGCACGCCTCGCTTTCCGCCGACGAACGACGCCGCTCCGAACAGGCGTTCGCCGAGGCCCGGGACTGCGTCATCGTCTCCACCAGCACGCTGGAGCTGGGAATCGACGTCGGTGACCTCGACCGGGTGGTCCAGATCGACGCCCCGGCGACCGTCGCGTCGTTTCTGCAGCGACTCGGCCGGACCGGACGCCGCCCCGGTGCCACCCGCAACTGCCTGTTCCTCGCCCGCGACGGCGACGCACTGATCGAAGCGGCGGCACTGCTGACGCTCTGGGGCCGTGGCTGGGTGGAGCCGGTCGTCCCGCCACCCGAGCCCCGGCACATCGTCGCCCAGCAGATCCTCGCCCTGAGCCTGCAGCAGGGTCAGGTCGGTGACCAGGAGTGCATCGGGTGGTGGAACGGGCTGGCACCGTTCGACGAAAGCGCCCGGCCGATCCTGCGGCACCTGGTGGACAGCGGATACCTCGACACCGACAGCGGCATGCTGTTCATCGGCCCCGAAGCCGAAAAGCGGTTCGGGCACCGGCATTTCATGTCGATGACCGCGGTCTTCACCGGTCCACCCGAGTTCACCGTCCTCTACGGACAATCCGAGCTCGGCCGGATCGACCCGAGCCTGCTCACGGAGGAGGTCCGGGGTGACCGCCGGCTGCTGCTCACCGGGCAGAGTTGGCGGGTCACGTACATCGACTGGCGGCGGCGACGCTGCTTCGTCGAACCGGCCGACGGCGGAGGGAAGGCTCGTTGGACGGCTGACGGCCTCGCCGGGCTGGGCTACGAACTGACCCGGGCCATGCGTGATGTCCTGCTCGGCACCGATCCACCGGTACGGCTCACCCGCCGCGCGGTCGACCGGCTGCACCGCGTACGCGACGAGCGCTCCTCGCTGGTGCACCCCGGTGGCAACGTCATCCTGCGTGACCGCTCCGGCGACCTGCGCTGGTGGACCTGGGCCGGATACCGGGCCAACGCCACCCTCGCCGCGACCCTCAGCGAAGTGGTCGACCCGGTGCAGCGCTTCGACGACTGCCAGATCCGGCTGCGCGCCGACCTGACCCCCGCCGACTGGTGTTCCCTCACCGCAGACGCCACCGAACGGATCTGTTTGCCCGACGTCGACGAGAAGGCTTTGGCCGGGCTCAAGTTCAGCGCCGCCCTGCCGGCGCGGCTCGCGACGGCCACCCTCGCCGCCCGACTGGCCGACCCGGTTGCCGCCCTGGCCGTCCTTCGCCAGAGCACCCGTTTCATATCGATCTAGGACGGTATGTCTCCTAACCCGTCGACGGTGGCCTGGCGGAGCAGGGCGCTGTTGGTGGTGCCGAGGAACGCGTACGACGTCGCGTCGAAGACGAGGGTCGTCCCGTCGGCCAGGCCGACCCCCACCCCGGGGCGGTTGGCAAGGTCCCGCACCTGCTGCCGGACGGTCACCCCCGGCAGCGAAGCCAACGCGGCGAACAGGGCGCTCCGCTGACCCGAGGTGAGATACCGACCGCCGACCAGCAGCTCACCGGCCCGCTGCAAGACGAGCGCATCGGCGACGCCGCCACCGGGGGCGGCAACGGACGCCACCTTCGGCCCCGCCGCCGAGGACACACCGGCTCGGAGCGAGTCGAGCACCGCCGCCGGGCTGTCCGGCATGCCGGACAGCCCGGCGGCCGAGGTACA
>NZ_JBHMIN010000065.1:0-29024 GCF_048060215.1 Micromonospora sp. LOL_021
TCGACTTTCCTTACAGGGTAACCTTATTGGCTCCCTGTCCGGAATCCTCGGGGCACCTCAACACCCGGATAGCGGGAGGATCATGCATCAGACGGGATCATCTCGCCAAACGAGCAGGTCAAAGCCGTGCGCTAACGTGCGCTCGCTAAGCTCCAGGCCCCGGCCTCCACCACGCCAACTGCGACTTCATCGCCCGTCTGATGCACCTCCCGAGAGTTGGCGTAGGCACCGGCGCGGTCCCGGCAGATGACCTGGGTGCCGGGGTGGGCCCGGAGCCATTCGGCGAAGGTTTCGGATTCCCGGTCGGGTAGCAGATCGATGGGGCGGTGGGTGTCCATGTCGATCAGAACGGTGCCGTAGACGTGGCCCCGACGCAGTGCGAAGTCGTCCACTCCCAGCACCGACACCGTGTTCACCTGCGGGTCAGGCAGGGCGCGGACCAGCCGCAGGATGGTGTTGCGGCTGGTCGACAGGCCCAGGCGGGCGGCCAGCCGGCGGCCGGCCAACGCCAAGCCGAGTGACTCCAGGATGCGCCGTAGCAGGCTGCTGCGGCGGGCGTACCGTTCGGTCAGGCCCTCGATCTGCTCGGCGAACCGGCGCATCTGGCAGTCGCTGGCCTGGCAGACGAACCGGCGCACCCGTAGCACGAGCACTACCCGCCGACCGCTCAGCGCAACGTCAGTGAGTCGACGTTGGTAGCGGCTGTGCACCCGGCCGCTGGGCAGTGCGCAACCCGGGCAGACCGCCTGTTCGGCCTTGACCCGCGCCCAGATCCGCACCTCATCCGGGGTCTGCTCCATCCGTTCAACCGCTACCCCGGCCAGGTGGGGCAGCAACATGTCCAGGCCATGATCAGCGCACCGGCAGCACCCTACACAGTGGATGAGCACGGACCAAAGGGACCAGTTTCGATCAACGAAAGTGGGCCAGATCCAATTTTCAGCCGCCGTTGACACCAGCCACCCAGAACGATCTCGACGGCAGTCACGAATTGAGCAGCAGAGTCGCTGGCGTGGCCAAACGCGAAGCCGGTCTGTTGCCAGCGTGTCCCGAATGGCTGTTCGGCAACGGTCTGGATGGGGCGGCACGAAGCCTCCCACACCGACCAGGGTCACATCGGTGGTCACAGCACAAGATCAAAAATCCATCATTGCGCGCTATTTGGCGGCAGGAGGCATCATTTGCCCAGAAGGGTTTTCCCTGCTCAAGGCACCTGTCGGTATCCTGCGGCACTGCGTGACAGAACTGTTACCATACTGGCAGTGTGGGGGTCAGGGGTTCGAGTCCCCTCGGCTCCACCCGTGTTCATGCAGGTCAATCGGCGTCGGTCATCGACTGATGCCGATTATTTGTGATCTCGGGGTCGACCGACTGGACCGACACCGTGCCGGTGATCTCATGACGGTGCGTGATGGCGGGCAGGCTATCGGCTGGTCGTGGTCGGCAGTTGGTCCGACGGGCGCGCCGGCCCGACCGTGCTCTCACGTACGACGAGTCGGTGCGGTGCGCGCAGCTCCATTCCGGGCAGCGGTGTGCGGCTGGCGATCCGCAGCAGCAGCCGCTCGACGGCGGTCGTCGCGATCCACTCCTTGTTAGGGGAGATCGTGCTCACCGGCGGATTCGAGTAGGCGCCGTCCTCAATGTCGTCGTAGCCGATCACCGCGATGTCCTCGGGCACCCGCAGTCCGCGCGAGGCGAGCACGTGCATGGCACCCAGTGCGACGAGGTCGCTGTAGCAGAACACGGCATCGGGTGGCTGCGGCAGGTCGAGCAGGTGTCGCATCGCGCCGGCCCCGTCGGCCCGGTTGAACCGTGGAGTCGAGATGACGAGCTCCTCACGTACGGTCACGCCGCGCCGCTCGTGGGCTTCGCGGAACCCGCGGGTCCGCAGCTGTGCGGCCTCCCCCGTGGGGTAGGGCTGGTCCCCGATCGCGGCGAGGCGTCTGCGGCCGAGGTCGAGCAGATGTTCGGTGGCCTGCCGGGACGCTTCGACGTCGTCGATGCCGACGTGGTCGAACGTACCCTGACTCGTCCGTTCGCCGAGGATCACCAGCGGGAGGCTGGGATCGTGGTCGGCCAGAGCCTGCTGGTCGAGACCGAGTGGGCTGAAGATGACGCCGTCGAAGAGCAGGCGGCTGCGGCCGTGGCTGATGAGCATCCGCTCGTGATCGGGGTCGCCGTCGGTCTGGTCGATGAGTACGTTGTACCCCTGCACGCGGGCGGCCCGGATGACGCCCTGCAACAGCTCCGAGAAGTACGGTGTGTCGAGGTACGGCACGACGAGGGCGATCTGTCCGGATCGGCCTTGGGCGAGGTTGCGGGCCAGGACGTTGGGCCGGTAGTTGAGCTGCTCGACGGCTTGCATGACGCGCGCCCGGGTGCGCTCGGTGACGTTGGCGTACCCGTTGACGACGTTGGAGACCGTCCGGCTCGAGACGCCGGCCAGTTGGGCGACCTCACGTAGTGTGACGTCCCGCCGCATGTCGGCCTCCCTTTCGTTCCCGAAGGCCGCCGCAGGTTTCCAACAGGTTACCCCTTGCCGTCCATCGATGGTCCGGGCATGCTGTCTTGCAGCGCTGCAAAGACGATACCGAATGTGCTACCGGTGCCCGTCGCGACGTGTGCATGTGGGACACGTCGTGGTTCGAGCGGCCGGTCACGGTGTGCCAGCACCGCGACCGGCCCGGTGGCACACACGCATCGGCCGCGAAAGCAGTCGATCTCCGACGGAGGAGTTCAGTGAGTGCCAGGAGTTTCAGTCTAGGACGCCGGCACCTGGCCGCGACGGTGGCGGTCGTCACCGCCCTGTCGCTGGCAGGGTGCGGTTCGGACGGCGGCGAGGAGCGGGACGGTCCGGTCACGATCACCGTGTGGGCGTGGTACCCGGCGTTCCAGGGCGTGGTCGACCTGTTCAACCGTACGCACACGGATATCAAGATCGAGTGGACGAACGCGGGCACCGGCCAGGACCAGTACACGAAACTGCAGACCGCGTTGAAGGCTGGCAAGGGTGCGCCCGATGTGGTGATGCTCGAGTTCCAGGAACTGCCGACCTTCCAGCTCACCGGGCACCTGGTCGACATGGGCGCGTACGGGGCCAACGATCTGAAGGACGACTACGTCGACTGGGCGTGGAAGCAGGTCAGCAACGGTGCGGCCGTCCACGCGATTCCCGTCGACGCCGGGCCGATGGCGATGTTGTACCGGCAGGACATCTTCGAGCAGTACGGGCTGACCGTGCCGACGACCTGGACCGAGTTCAGGGAGCAGGCAGAGAAGCTGAAAGCCGCCGCCCCCGACAGGTACATGACGGACTTCGGGGCGAACGACGGTGGTTTCATGACCGGACTGATGTGGCAGGCCGGTGCTCGGCCGTTCGGATACGACGTGGCCGACCCGCAGCATATTGACGTCAACGTCAACAGCGAACCGGCGAAGAAGGTCATGTCCTACTGGGAGGACATGGTCGACGCCGGTCTTGCCGACACCACCGCGTACGGAACGACGGACTTCTACAACGGGTTGGGCAGCGGGAAGTACGCGACCTACCTGGCAGCGGGATGGGGTCCCGGCTACCTGGCGAGTGTGGCGAAGACGACGGCCGGCGCGTGGCGCGCGGCCCCGTTGCCCCAGTGGGTTGCCGGGGAGGACGCCCAGGGAGACTGGGGCGGCTCGTCGTTCGCCGTGACCGACCAGACGGAACATCCCGAGGAGGCCACCCGGGTCGCCATGGAGATATTCGGAGCCGACAAGGACGCCTGGAAGATCGGGATCGACGAGGCGTTCCTGTTCCCGACCGCCACGCCGATCCTGGAGTGGGACTACTTTCTCACCAAGGAGTACGAGTTCTTCGGCGGGCAGAAGGTCAACGAGGTCTTCGTGCCGGCGTACAACGGGATCGAAGAGCTTCAGTGGAGCCCGTTTAACAGCTACAGCTTCAGTCAGCTGACGACCGCGGTAGGACAGGCGGTGGAGGAGGACACCTCCTGGCCGGGCGCGCTTGACACGGTCCAACAGAACCTTGTCACGTACGCGTCGAATCAAGGATTCCAGGTCTCCCGATGACCCGGATCGGACCTGCCCCCGTGGCCGCCGACCCGGCGGCCACGGGCGCTACCGGGCACCGTGGGCCCGGTGACGCCCGGCGCCGGTTCGACCGGCAGGCGGCGGTCGGATGGTTGTTCGTCGCACCGTTCGCGGCGCTGCTCGTCGTGTTCCTGCTGCTACCGATGGCGTACGCGTTCAAGCTCAGTCTGTACCGCTCGACCCTGGTGCAGGGCGAGGTGTTCGCC
Organism: Micromonospora sp. LOL_021; assembly: GCF_048060215.1. Classification (NCBI taxonomy): domain Bacteria; kingdom Bacillati; phylum Actinomycetota; class Actinomycetes; order Micromonosporales; family Micromonosporaceae; genus Micromonospora; species Micromonospora sp. LOL_021. The sequence goes on from NZ_JBHMIN010000065.1 coordinate 4,293, forward strand.
GCGTTCGACAACTACCGTCAGGCCTTCGCCGATCCGGAATTTCGCTCGGGGGTCGCGCGGGTGCTCGTCTTCGGGCTCGTGCAGACGCCGGTGATGATCGGTCTCGCCCTCGTCCTGGCCCTGCTGGTCGACGGCGTCGGCTCGCGCTTCGCCCGGATGCTGCGGTTGGCGGCGTTCGTCCCGTACGCCGTACCGGTGGTCATCGGCACGCTGATGTGGGGATTCCTCTACAGCCAGAACACCGGGCCGTTCCGGTTCACTGGAATCGACTTTCTCGCCGGCGACACCGTCCTGGCCTCGCTGGGGAACCTCGTCGTCTGGCAGTGGGCGGGCTACAACATGATCGTGCTGTACGCCGCGCTCCAGGGTGTACCGCGGGAGATCTACGAGTCCGCGAGGATCGACGGGGCGGGGGCGGTGCAGATCGCGCTGCGGATCAAGACCCCGATGATCTCCGCGGCCCTGGTGCTGTGCACCGTGTTCACGATCGTCGGCACCCTCCAGTTCTTCACCGAGCCGCTCATTTTGCAGCCACTCAACCCCGGCGCGATCACCAACAGCTACACGCCGAACGTATACGCCTACAACCAGGCGTTCTCGTACCAGCAGTACAACTACTCGGCGGCGATCTCCTTCCTGCTCGGCGCGGTGGTCTTCATCGGTTCCTACATCTTCCTGTTCGCCACGCGTAAGAGGAGTTCGCTGCGATGAGCCTGCCTCCCGCGACGGCCGCCGCGCCGGTGGCGCGGATCAGCCGAGGTGCGGTCGGCACCCACCTGGTGATGGCGCTGTTCGTGGCGTACTTCCTGCTGCCGTTCTGGTGGTTGCTCGTCGCGGCGACCAAGGACAATGACGGACTGTTCGGCTCGGAGCCGCTCTGGTTCGCCGATCTGCACCTGGTCGACAATCTCCGGCTGCTGTTCACCCAGGACGACGGGCTCTACCTGCGGTGGATGGGCAACTCGGCGTTGTACGCGGTGGCCAGTGGCGTCGGGGCCACCGCGATCGCCGCCCTGGCCGGCTACGCCTTCGCCAAGCTGCGCTTTCCGGGTCGCAACGCGCTGTTCGCGCTGCTGCTCGGCCTCATCATGGTGCCGGCCACGGCGCTGGTCCTGCCGACGTACCTGCTGATGGCCGAGGCCGGGTTGGTCGACTCGGTGTGGGCGGTGATCCTGCCCTCGTTGCTCAACCCGTTCGGGGTCTACCTGCTACGCGTCTACGCCCACGACTCGGTGCCCGACGAGATGCTTGAGGCCGCCCGCATCGACGGCGCGGGGGAGTTCCGGGTGTTCCGCAGCGTCGCGCTGCCCGCCATGCGACCGGCACTGGTCACCGTCCTGCTGTTCACCATGGTGGCGAGCTGGAACAACTTCTTCCTGCCGCTGGTGATGCTCAGCGACCAGAGCCTCTACCCGCTCACCGTCGGTCTGCGGTCCTGGTACCTGTCGGCGACCATCGGCAACGGCGGACCGGCTCTGTTCAACGTCATCGTCGTCGGCTCGCTGGTCGCGATCGTTCCGCTCATCGCCGCGTTTCTGCTGCTGCAGCGCTACTGGCGCGGCGGCCTGACCATCGGCGCACTCAGATGACGCACCTGCCGACCGTGGGCGCCGGTGACACCGCGACCACCGCTGCGACAAGGACACCCATGCACCTCGCTCACCTCATCCTGGATCCGGCCGCCGTCGTGGCCCCGGTCAACCGCCGCACCTTCGGTACATTCGTCGAACACATGGGGCGGTGTGTGTACACCGGCCTCTACGAGCCCGGCCACCCGTCCGCCGACGCGGACGGGTTCCGGACCGACGTTCTGGCCCTGACCCGCGAACTCGGTGTCACGATGGTCCGCTACCCGGGTGGCAACTTCGTCTCGGGGTACCGGTGGGAGGATGGTGTCGGGCCGAGGGACCAGCGTCCCCGCCGGCGCGACCTCGCCTGGCGCAGCATCGAGACGAACGAGATCGGCATCGACGAGTTCGTCCGCTGGGCCGACAAGGCGGACGTCGAGATCATGTACGCGGTGAACCTGGGCACCAGGGGAGTGCAGGAGGCCCTCGACGTCCACGAGTACGTCAACCATTTCGGCGGCACCCACCTGGCGGACCTGCGACGGGCCAACGGCGCGGAGAAGCCGTACGGCATCCGGATGTGGTGCCTGGGCAACGAACTCGACGGCCCGTGGCAGCTCGGTCACAAGAGCGCCGAGGCGTACGGGCAGCTCGCGGCCGCCACCGCTCGGGCGCTGCGCGCGGCGGAACCGGACCTGGAACTGATCGTCTGCGGCAGTTCCAGTTCCATGATGCCGACGTTCGGCGCGTGGGAAGCCACTGTCCTGGAACAGACCTATGACCTGGTGGACTACGTGTCGTGTCATGCCTACTACGAGGAACACGACGGTGACGTCGGGTCCTTCCTCGCCTGCGCCACCGACATGGACCACTTCGTCGACAGCGTCGTCGCCACCGCCGACAGCATCGGTGCCCGACTGCGCAGCAAGAAGAAGATCCGACTGTCGTTCGACGAGTGGAACGTCTGGTATCTCTCCCGTTTCCAGAGCCAGCCGCCCGTCGACGACTGGCGGGTCGCCCCGCGGGTCATCGAGGACGAGTACAACGTCGCCGACGCCGTGGTGGTGGGCAACCTGCTCATCTCCCTGCTGCGCCACAGCGACCGGGTGACCGCCGCATGTCAGGCCCAGCTGGTCAACGTGATCGCCCCGATCCGCACCGAACCCGGCGGGCCGGCCTGGCGGCAGACGATCTTCCATCCGTTCGCCCGAACGGCCGCGCTGGCCCGCGGTGACGTTCTGCGTACCGTGGTGGACGGACCCGCCTACCAGACGGACCGTTACGGCGCTGCCCCGGTGGTCGACGCGGTCGCCACCTACGACGCGGCGACGGACGACGTAGCGGTGTTCGTCGTCAATCGTGACCAGACCCGGTCGGTGGAGCTCACCATCGACCTGAGTCGGTTCGGCGCGGGAGCCTGGAGCGTGGCGGCGACGACTCTGCACGACGACGACATCCGGGCCACCAACACCGCGGAACGCCCGGACCGGGTGGTGCCGCGTCCCAACCGGCAGGTCTCGACGCGATCTGGCGGTGTGCGGATCGTGTTGCCGCCGGTGTCGTGGACAGCCCTGCGGTGTTCGCCGATCCGGTCCACCGACGGGCTGAGCGACAGCTGAAACCGACCGTCGGCCCGACCTACGGCTGTCAGACCGCGCCGTCCGTGGTGGGGCGGACCACCTCGATCTCGAAGGCGTAGCGGTCGCCCCGGTACGTCGACATGGCCCGTTCCACCGGGCGGTTCCGTTGGTCGTAGGCGGTCCGCTCGACCAGCAGCGCCGGGCTGAAGGCCGGTACCTGCAGCAGGGCGGCCGTCGCCTCGTCCAGGACCGTGGCGCGAATGGACTGCTCCGCCCGGACGAGCCGGAGGTGGTAGTGGTCCCGGAGCAGGTCGTAGAGCGAGTTGTCGAACGGCCGCTCGAGCAGCTTCGGGACGAGGGCGGCCGCGAGGTAGGTGTGTTCGATGCACATCGGTACGCCGTCGGCGGTGCGTACCCGTTCCAGGTGCACGACCTCGTCGGCCGGGCTCAGGCCCAGCGCGAAGCCGACGCTCGCGCCGGCCGGTATCGACTCGGCGGTACGTAGGTGTGACCCTGGGGCCAGGCCACGTCGCCGCATGTCATCACTAAAAGATGTGAGCTCGATGCTCTTGGTGATGGCCGGTCGGGCCACGAAGGTGCCGGCACCGCGTACCCGGTAGACGAGCCGTTCGTTCTCCAGGCGTTCGAGGGCCTGGCGCACGGTCATCCGGCTCACGCCGAACTCCTGGGCCAGGTCCCGCTCGGTGGGCAGCCGCTCATCCGGGGCGAGGTCGCGCTCGATGAGGGTCTGCAGGTGGCTGCGGAGCAGCTCGTGCTTGGTCGCGGTCATCCGACGTGTCAGCTCCAGGGGGCGGCTGGTCTAAACCAAAATGATACTAGCGCGACGCTGCCTGCCGGTCTACGCTACCCGCACTGGCAATTGGACTAGACCAGAGATGATCTTCGGAGGTGCACGTGAGACGGGAATCTTTCCGGCGGGCCACCGCCGCGGCGGTGGCCGGCGTACTCGCCACAGCGCTCGGTGCCTGTGGCGGCTCGGACGGCGGCGACGACGACAAGGTCGAGGTGGTCTTCTCCTACCTGTGGGCCGGTGCGGAGGCCGAGGCGCTCGAGGAAATCATCGCCGACTTCAACGCCAGCCAGGACGAGATCGAGGTCCGAGGGGTCTCCAACCCGGACTTCCAGAAGCAGCTGACGTCGATGTCCGGCGCGCAGGGCAGCTTCGACATCTCCGACCACTTCGGCAACGGCGTCGGGGCCTGGGCCAGCAAGGGCATCCTGGCCCCGCTGGACGACTTCATCGAGGCCGACGGGCTGGACACCGACGACTTCGTGCCGGCGGCGATGTCCCAGATGATGTACGAGGGCCAGACCTACTCGATGCCGATCGCCCTGCACGCGCAGCTGCTGATGTACAACAAGAAGCTCTACGCCGAGGCTGGCATCGACGGTCCGCCGGAAACCACCGAGGAGTGGGCGGAGCAGATCGCCAAGCTCACCAAGCGGGACGCCGACGGCACGATCACCCAGCTCGGCTACGCCAACGCCGAGATCAACACATCGTTCACCACGCTCGGGTTCATGTTCGGCGGCGCCTGGGACGACCAGTCCGGCCGGCCCACCCCGGCCGACCCCGGCAACGTCGCCGGCCTGGAGTTCTACACCGAGAACATCCCCGGCACGTACGGCGTGGCGGAAGTCCGTGACTTCACCTCCGGCTTCGGCGAGTACGCCTCCGCGCAGAACCCGTTCTACGTCGACAAGGTGGCCACCATCATCGACGGCGAGTGGCAGTCGGTGTTCATCGACCAGTACGCGCCCAACCTGGACTGGGGCGTTGCCCCGCTGCCGTACCCGGCGGCGCAGCCGGAGCTCGCCGGCACCACCCAGGTCACCACCAGCACCCTGTTCATCCCGCGCAACGCCAAGCACCCCGAGGAGGCGTGGGAGTTCATGAAGTACCTGCTCTCCGAGGACGCCATGGTCCGGTTCACCCTGGCGCTGGGCAACCTGCCGGCCCGGATCTCGCTGCTCGACGACCCGCGCTACGACACCCTGCCGCAGTTCTCGACCTGGCTGGACGCCCTGCGCAGCCCGAACGCCCAGTCGCTGGCCAGCACGCCGTGGTCCGCCGAGTACACCAGCGACCTCGGTCAGGCCTTCGACGACATCGCCCAGCAACGCACGTCGCCCGCCGAGGGACTCGCCGACGTGGCGGACAAGGCCAGCTCCTATGCCCCGTAGGTCCACGACCTCGCGACGCCAGCTCCGGTTGGGGCTGGCGTTCGCGAGCCCCTGGCTGGTCGGCTTCGTGGTGCTGATCCTCGGACCGATCGTCGCGTCCGGGTACTACAGCTTCACCGACTTCAATCTGTTCCAGCCGCCGACCTTCGTCGGCGTCGACAACTACCGCACCATGGTCGGCGACGAGCGGTTCACCAAGGCACTGTTCAACACGCTGTACCTGACCGTGTTCGGCGTACCGCTCGCGCTGGCGCTGTCGCTGGGGTTCGCCCTGGCGCTCAATTCACGGGTACGCGGCCTGCCGCTGTACCGGGCCATCGTCTACCTGCCGACGATCATCCCGATCGTGGTCAGCGTCTACGTCTGGCGTTGGCTGCTCAACGCCCAGTACGGCTACTTCAACCGGATCCTCGGCCTGCTGCACCTGCCGCAGCCGAACTGGCTGGCGGACCCGACGTTCACGAAGCCGGCGATCATTCTGATCGGGCTGTGGATGGTCGGCGGTACGACCGTCATCTACCTGGCCGCGCTCAAGGACGTGCCGAGCGAGACCTACGAGGCGGCGCTGGTCGACGGGGCCGGCCCGTGGCAGCGGTTCCGCGCGGTGACCTGGCCGGCGATCAGCCCGGTGACCCTCTTCCAGCTGATCGTCGGGCTGATCACCAGTCTGCAGCTGTTCACCCAGCCGTACCTGCTGGCGCAGACCCGGCTCAACGCGGCCGCCGGCGGCCCCGACGACTCCCTGCTGACCTACGGGATGTACGTGTACCAGAACGCGTTCGTGTTCCTGAAGATGGGCTACGCGTCGGCGCTGGCCTGGGTGCTGTTCCTCGTCACGCTCGCGGTCACCGCGGTCCTGATGCTCACCTCGCGGCGATGGGTTCACTATGGATAGAAAAGCGCGGTTCGCCGGTCGTCACGCGCTCGTCTGGGCGATCGCGCTCGGCATGCTGTTCCCGTTCGTCGTCATGATCGGCACCGCACTGAAACCGCCCACCGAGATCTTCTCGCTGCCGCCGCGGGTGCTACCTGAGCAGTGGGAGTTCGGCAACTTCGAGGCGGCCCTGTCGGCGATGCCGTTCTGGCGCTACCTCGGCAACACCCTGCTGGTCTCCGGGCTCTGCGTCGTCGGCAGCCTGGTGTCCTGCCCGCTGGTGGCGTACTCCCTGGCGAAGCTGCACTGGCCCGGACGTGGCCTGATGCTGGCGCTCGTCCTCGGCTCGATGATGCTGCCGCCGCAGGTGACCCTCGTCCCGCTGTACCTGCTGTGGAACAAGCTCGGCCTGGTCGGCACCTACTTCCCGTTGATCGTGCCGAGCTTCTTCGGCATCCCGTTCTTCATCTTCATGCTGCGCCAGTTCCTCGTCGGGATTCCGGACGAACTGCTCGACGCGGCGCGGCTCGACGGCGCCTCGGAGTTCCGGGTCTACTGGCGGATCGTGCTTCCGCTGGCCCGGCCGGCGCTAGCCACCGTGGCGGTGTTCCAGTTCGTCTGGACCTGGACCGACTTTCTCAATCCACTCATCTACCTCAGCGACAGCAGCCAGTACACGCTGTCGGTCGGGCTGTACGCGTTCTTCTCCGAGCACGGCGTTGACTGGGGCCCGTTGATGGCGGCCAGCGTCATGTTCACCCTCCCCGCCTTGATCATTTTCCTGCTCGGGCAGCGGTACTTCGTCGAGGGCATCGCGACGAAGGGACTGAAGTGACCGCAGCCGCACCAACCGCGAAAGGAACGTCCATGCCGTACCAGGCGATCAGCGGCACCTTCCTCGACGAGATCAGCGTCGACATCCCGTCCCAGAACTGGGGCGAGCGGGAATGGGCCCGCGAGTTCGACACCTTCGTCGAAGCCGGGATCGACACCATCGTGCTCATCCGGCTCGGCCTGGGCGAGCGGCTGGCCTGTCCGAGCCGGGCGGTTACCGACCGGCTGCCCGCACTGCCGGTCCACGTCGACCTGGTCCAGCTCTTCCTCGACCTTGCCGCCAAACGCAACATCGACTTCTTCCTCGGTCTCTACGACTCGCACTACCACTGGTACCGCTACGACTGGCGGACCGAGGTCGACCTCAACCTCGCCGTCATCGACGAGATGTGGCAGCGGTACGGCGGGTCACCAGCGCTGCGCGGCTGGTACCTGCCGCACGAGACCACCGACACCAGTCTGCGGATCCTCGACATCAACACCACCCTCGCGGCCCGGCTGCGCGAGATCAGCGACCTGCCCGTCCTGGTGTCGCCGTTCTTCCACGGCCGCGCCGACATGGCCACCAGCACCGATCCCCGGCAGCGGCCCCGCTCGCCCGAGGAGCACGTGCGGATCTGGGAGGAGATCTTCCAGCGGTACGCCGGACTCGTCGACTGCTGCGCGTTCCAGGACGGCACCGTGGAGCTGGCCCGCTCGGCCGAGTACTTCGCCGCGACCGCCGAGGCGGCGCGCCGGCACGGCATCGCCTCCTGGGCCAACATCGAGACCTTCGACCGGGACATGCCGATCCGGTTCCCGCCGACCGACTGGCGCAAGCTGGCGCACAAGCTCGACGCGGTCCAACCGTACGTGGAGAAAATCATCACCTTCGAGTTCTCCCACTTCCTCAGCCCCAACTCGGTGTGGCCGGCGGCCCGCAACCTCTACGACCGCTACGGCGAGTTTCTCACCTCCCGGGGTGCCCGATGATCCCGTCGCAAGACCCGGTGACCCCGCCGCACGACCCGGCGGCGCCTCCGCAGGACCCGGCCGCCCCGCGGCTGGACCCGGTGGCGGCGATCGTCGGCGGCCTGGTGGTCTCCTGTCAGGCCCCCGAGGGGCATCCGCTGCGGGTACCGTCGGTCATCGCCCGGCTCGCCGAGTGCGCCGCCCTCGGTGGTGCCGCCGCCGTACGGGTCAACCACCCCGACGACGTACGGGCGGTGAAGTCCGCCGTGGACCTTCCGGTGATCGCGCTGCACAAGGAGCGGGCCGCCGACCGCGACCTGATCACCCCACGCTGGGAGCTGGTCGAGGCGCTCGCCGCCGCCGGTGCCGACGTCGTCGCCGTCGAGGCCACCGGACGGGGCGAGCTGCCGGTTGACGCCCTGGTCGCCCGCGTCCACGGGCAGCTCGGCCTGCCCGTGATGGCCGACGTGGCAACCGTCGACCAGGGCACCGCCGCCTGGGCGGCCGGCGCGGACCTGGTGGCCACCACACTGTCCGGGTACACCCCGGACAGCCCACGGCAGGAGGCTCCCGATCTCGACCTCGTCGCGGCGCTCACCGCCGCCGGGGTCCGGACCGTCGCCGAGGGTCGGTTCGCCACCCCCGACCAGGTGCGTGCCGCGTTCGCCGCAGGGGCGTACGCGACGGTCGTCGGAACCGCGATCACCGACCCGGTCGCGTTGACCCGGGGCCTCGCCGCAGCCGCTCCACGCCCGACCGGCCCGGCCGGTGCCGCCAGCGCAGACAGTTCGGCCAGCCTGGCTGGGCAGCACTGATGGCGGCAGCCATGGCCGGCACCGACGGCCCGGTCACCATCGGTGTCGACATCGGAGGCACGAAGATCGCCGCCGCGCTCGTCGGCGTCGACGGCGCTGTCGGCCCACTGCGCCGGGTGCCGACGCCGGCCGCCGAGGGCGCCGCCGCGGTACTCGCCGCCGCGATCGATTTGGCCCGTCAGGTCGGGCGGGACGCGGCTGGGACCCCGGTCGCCTGCGGGGTCGGCACCGCTGGCGCCGTCGACCCGGCGGGTCGGGTCACCCACGCCACCGACACCCTGCCCGGCTGGCGGGGCACCGACGTGCGGGCAGCGTTCACCGCCGCCCTCGGCCTGCCGGTCGTGGTGTGCAACGACGTACACGCGATGGCCGCCGGTGAGGCATGGTGCGGCGCCGCCGCCGACGCCCGGGACGCGCTCGTCGTCGCCGCCGGCACCGGCATCGGCGGCGCGATCGTGGTCGGCGGCGACGTGGTGGTGGGCCGGCACGGGTTCGCCGGCAGCGTCGGGCATCTGCCGGCCGCCCGGCACCTCGGCCGACGTTGCGGTTGCGGCGCGGTCGACCACGTCGAGGCGTACGCGGCCGGCCCGGCGATCGCCGCCGAGTACGCGGCCCGGACCGGTCGCGGCGCGGCACCGCCCCTGGAGGAGGTCGCGGCGGCGGCTGCCGGCGGTGATCCGGTGGCGGTCGAGGTGACCGACCTGGCCGCCCGGGTGCTGGGCGAAGGGCTGGCAACCGCCGCCAACCTGCTCGATCCCGAGGTGGTCGTCCTCGGCGGTGGCGTCGTCGGACTCGGCGACCGGTTCGTCGCCGACGTGCGCGCCGCGCTGCACGCGGCGGCGCTGCCCGGGATCGACCGGCTGCCGGTGCGTACCGCCCGGCTCGGCAACGCCGCAGTGCTGGCCGGCGCCGCGCTACTCGCCGGCCGGGTCCGCACCGGCCGGATCAGCGCCGGCCGAGGTCGATGACGGGCTCGGCGCCACCTCCTCCGCTGGTCGCCGCGTCGCCCCCGCTGGCACCGGTCGGCCGGTCCGATCGTCGACCCGGATTGAGCCACAGCGAACCGATCGCCAGGATCAGCAACAGGTGTACGGCGGATTCGCCGCCTCCCTTATGGATCCAGCCCTGCCAGCCCGGCATGACGCCCAGCAGCAGTTCGCGCTGCGCGTCGATGTCCGGTGCGATGACGAACGACAGGGCGATCAGCGCCACGGTCGACACGCTGAAGCCGACGACCAGGCCCACCCGGCACCGTCGGGGCCGTCGCCGGGGTCCGACGGTCAGCGCCCAGACGGCCAGGCTGCTCACCGCCGCGATCCCGAGCATCGGCAGGTACGGCGTACCGGGCGAGGTGATCCCGGCCAGGGCGTTGTTCAGGTCGAACACCACACCGGCCCGCAGCCCGGTCGCCTGGATGCTGAGCACCCCGACGACGCCGACGAGCAGGGTGCCGAGCACCGCCCCGTACAGACCCCATAGCACGCTTCTCACCCGACGGACCCCTCCTCCTCGTACCCGGTGCGATCCGATGCCGCGACACGCCGAACACAGTATCTGGTGTTGCGTCTTCTGGCTCGCACCCATATATGGTGTACCCCGCAGCTGGTTCGGCCGCCCCTCGGCGGTGGTCGAGGCAAGAGGGAACCCGGTGTGAGTCCGGGACTGCCCCGCAGCGGTGAGTGGGAACGACCGCCGTCACCGAGCACTGGACCCGTGGTGGGTCCGGGAAGCGACGGCCAGTAGGTACGAGCACGACGCCCACGAGTCCGAAGACCTGCCAGCGTGCCGCACGCGTCGCGTGCGGTGGTCGAAGGCCGCGCGGGACGGCCGACGCCGACGACCGGTTCACACCGGCGGAGCAGACCGCCAGGTGGGCGACCGGTGGCGTCCTCCCCGCGTGTCCTCGACCGGTGGACAGGCACGACAAGGGGAACCGATGCAGGTACGCAAGCGCAACGGCGACACCGAACCGGTGGACGTCAACAAGATCGTCAAGGCGGTCGAACACTGGGTCGCCGACCTGACCGAGGTCGACCCGCTGCGGGTGGCGACCCGGACGATCAGCGGACTGTACGACGGGGCGACAACCGCCGAGCTGGACAAGCTGTCCATCCAGACGGCGGCGGAGCTGATCGGCGAGGAGCCGCAGTACTCGAAGCTGGCGGCCCGGCTGCTCGCCGCCTACGTGGACAAGGAGGTCCGCGGCCAGCAGGTGGCCAGCTTCAGCCAGTCGATCCGCTACGCCCACGGACTCGGGCTGATCGCCGACGACACCGCGGCCTTCGTGGCCCGCAACGCCCGCAAACTCGACGACGCCGTCGACGTCGACGGCGACCTGCGCTTCGAGTACTTCGGGCTGCGAACGGTGGCCGACCGCTACCTGCTGCGGCATCCGCAGACCCGGCTGGTGGTGGAGACGCCACAGTACTGGCTGCTGCGGGTGGCGTGCGGGCTGTCCCAGACGCCGGCCGAGGCGATCGACTTCTATCGGCTGATCTCCAGCCTGGCCTATTTGCCCAGCTCACCGACCCTGTTCAACTCGGGCACCCGGCACACCCAGATGTCGTCCTGCTTCCTGGTGGACTCGCCGCGTGACGAGCTCGACTCGATCTACGAGCGTTACCACCAGGTGGCGAAGCTGTCGAAGTTCTCCGGCGGGATCGGCATCTCCTGGTCGCGGATCCGCGGCCGGGGCGCGCTGATCCGGGGCACCAACGGCAAGTCCAACGGCATCGTGCCGTTCCTCAAGACGCTCGACGCCGGGGTCGCGGCGGTCAACCAGGGCGGCCGCCGCAAGGGCGCCGCCTGCGTCTACCTGGAGCCGTGGCACCCGGACGTCGAGGAGTTCCTGGAGCTGCGGGACAACACCGGCGAGGACGCCCGGCGCACCCACAACCTCAACCTGGCCAACTGGATCCCGGACGAGTTCATGCGGCGGGTCGAGGCGGACGCCGACTGGTCGCTGATCGACCCGTCCGACGCACCCGAGCTGCCCGACCTGTATGGCGAGGCGTTCGACGAGGCGTACCGGGCGGCGGAGAAGAAGGCGGTCCGGACGGTCAAGGCCCGCGACCTGTACGGGCGGATGATGCGCACCCTGGCGCAGACCGGCAACGGCTGGATGACGTTCAAGGACGCCGCGAACCGGATGTCCAACCAGACCGGCGAGCCGGGCAACACGATCCACCTGTCCAATCTGTGCACCGAGATCCTCGAGGTCAACAGCGACACCGAGACCGCCGTGTGCAACCTCGGGTCGGTCAACCTCGGCGCGCACGTCACCGCCGACGGCGTCGACTGGGACAAGCTGCGCGCCACGGTCCGTACCGCCGTGGTGTTCCTCGACCGGGTGATCGACATCAACTACTACCCGGCGGCGCAGGCGGCGGCGTCGAACCCGCGCTGGCGACCGGTCGGGCTGGGGCTGATGGGCCTGCAGGACGCGTTCTTCACGCTGCGGCTGCCGTTCGACTCGGCGCCGGCCCGGGAGCTGTCCACCCGCGTCCAGGAGGAGATCTTCCTGACCGCGCTGGAGACCTCCGCCGGGCTCGCCGAACGGTTCGGCCCGCATCCGGCGTACGCCGAGACCCGGGCCGCCCGGGGCGAGCTGCACCCGGACCTGTGGGGTGCCGAGCCGGGCCAGCCCGAGCGGTGGGCCCGGCTGCGGTCGACGATCGCCGCACACGGTCTGCGGAACTCGCTGCTGGTCGCGATCGCGCCGACCGCGACGATCGCCTCGATCGCCGGCTGCTACGAGTGCATCGAGCCGCAGGTGTCCAACCTGTTCAAACGCGAAACCATGTCCGGGGAGTTCCTGCAGATCAACACCTACCTGGTCGGCGAGCTGAAGGCGCGCGGGCTGTGGACGGCGCCGGTCCGGGAGCAGATCAAGCGGGCCGAGGGGTCGGTGCAGGGCCTCACGGACCTGCCCGCCGACGTGCGGGAGCTGTTCCGTACCGCATGGGAGCTGCCGCAACGGGCACTGATCGACCTGGCCGCCGCCCGCGCCCCGTACGTCGACCAGTCGCAGTCGCTGAACCTGTTTCTCAGCGCACCGACCATCGGCAAGCTCTCCTCGATGTACCTGTACGCCTGGAAGTCCGGGCTGAAGACCACCTACTACCTGCGGTCGCGTCCGGCGACCCGGATCCAGCAGGCCACCGTCGGCATCGCACCGGCCGCCACGCCGACCGTCAGGCCGGTCGTCGCGGCCGGCGACGACGAGGCGTTGGCCTGCTCCCTGGAAAACCCCGAAACCTGTGAGGCCTGCCAGTGACCACCGTCTCCGAAACCAGCAACGCCACCGCGACCGCCACCGCCACCAGCAACGCCGCCAGCGACGCCACGACCGGCGCCGGTCGGCGGCAGCTGCTGCTCGACCCCGGCATGGACCTGACCCTGCGGCCGATGCGGTATCCGCAGTTCTTCGACCGGTTCCGGGACGCGATCAAGAACACCTGGACGGTGGAGGAGGTCGACCTGCACTCCGACCTGCCGGACCTGGCCAAACTGTCGCCGGCCGAGCAGCACCTGGTGTCCCGGCTGGTCGCGTTCTTCGCCACCGGCGACACCATCGTCGCGAACAACCTGGTGCTCAACCTCTACCAGCACGTCAACTCCCCGGAGGGCCGGCTCTACCTGTCCCGGCAACTGTTCGAGGAGGCGGTGCACGTCCAGTTCTACCTGAACCTGCTGGACACCTACGTGCCGGACGAGCGGGAGCGGTTCGCGGCGTTCGCGGCGGTGGAGAACATCCCGTCGATCGCCCGTAAGGCCGAGTTCTGCTTCAGATGGATCGACTCCATCTTCGAGTTGCGGGAGCTGCGTACCCGCGCCGACCGGCGGGCCTTCCTGCTCAACCTGATCTGCTTCGCCGCCTGCATCGAGGGGCTGTTCTTCTACGGCGCCTTCGCGTACGTGTACTTCCTGCGTTCCCGGGGTCTGCTGCACGGTCTCGCCTCGGGCACCAACTGGGTGTTCCGCGACGAGTCGATGCACATGGCGTTCGCCTTCGACGTGGTGGACACGGTCCGCGCCGAGGAGCCGGACCTGTTCGACGCCGAGATGCAGCAGCAGGTCAAGGAGATGTTGGCCGAGGCGGTGGAGTGCGAGGTGCAGTTCGCTGCGGACCTGCTCGACCAGGGCGTGTCCGGGATGTCGTTGGCCGACATGCGGGAGTATCTGCAGCACGTCGCCGACCGGCGGCTCGCGGTGCTCGGCATCGAACCGATGTACGGGTCGAAGAACCCGTTCGCGTTCATGGAGCTGCAGGACGTGCAGGAGCTGTCCAACTTCTTCGAGCGGCGGGTGTCGGCGTACCAGGTCGGGGTGACCGGCTCGGTGACCTTCGACGACGACTTCTGACCCGCGTCCCCGCCCGGCCCGCCGCGACCGGCTACCCCGCTGCGGCCGGCTCGGTGACGGCGCGGATCGCCGCCGCCGTGCCCACCGCGATCTCCTCGACCTCGTCGGCGGAGACGACCAGCGGCGGGCCGAGCAGGATCACGTCACCGTCGACGCCGTCGGCGCAGCCGGTTCCGCTGTAGAGCAGCAGACCGGCGTGCCGGGCGGCGGCGACGACCCGTTCGGCGACCCGGGAGGTACGGCCGAACGGCCGCGCGGTCTGCCGGTCGGCTACCAGTTCGACGCCGACCAGCAGACCGCGACCGCGGACGTCCCCGACGTACGGTGAGTCGGCCAGCTCCCGGCGCAGGGCCCGGCGCAGCGACTCGCCGGCCCGCCGGCCGGCCGCGACGAGGTCGCGCTCGCGCAGCACCCGCAGCACCGCCCGGCCGGTGGCCGCGCCGACCAGGTGGTGCGAGTAGGTGAAGCCGTGGGTGAAACCGGTGCGCGCGATCGTGCCGTGCACCGGGCCGGCGGCGACGGCCAGCCCCAGCGGCCAGTAGCCCGAGCTGGCTCCCTTCGCCGCGACCAGGATGTCCGGGCGTACCCCCCAGTGGTCGATGCCGAACCAGGTGCCGGTGCGGCCGAAGCCGGTCATTACCTCGTCGGCGATGAGCAGCACCCCGTACCGGCGGCAGACCTCGGCGACGGCCGGCCAGTAGTCGTCCGGCGGGACGCAGGCGCCCAGCCCGGCCCCGGCGATCGGCTCGGCGATGAACGCCGCGACCGGCCGGGCCCGGCACAGTTCGGCCAGCGCCGCCGCGTGCCGCGCCCCGCAGCCGACCGGATGGGTGTCCGGGAACGGGCAGCGGTACTCGTACGGGGTCGAGGTGTGCACCGCCTGCCCCAGCCACGGCAGGTACGGCGCACGCAGCCCGGCCCGGCCGGAGACGTCCAACGCGCCCCGGGAGTTACCGTGGTAGGAGCCGACCCGGCCGACGACGAGGTGCCGGTCCTCGCCCCGGGCCAGGTGGTAGGCGCGGGCCATCTTCAGCGCGGTCTCCACCGCCTCGCTGCCGCCGGAGACCGGGAAGACCAACGGATCGTCCATCGGCAGTACGGCCGCGAGCTCGGCGGCGTACTCCTCCAGCACGTCGGCGCGGAACATCGAGCCGTGCGCGTACGCGACCGCGCCGGCCTGCTCGGCCTGCGCCCGGACCACCTCGGTGACGCCGTGGCCGATGCCGACGACGATCGCCCCGGCGGCCGCGTCGAGGTAGCGCTTGCCGGTGGTGTCCCACAGCTGCGCGCCGGACGCCGAGGCGATCCGTGGCGCGTCGTCGGACACCCGGCCGAAGACGTGGCTCATCCCGGTACGGCGACGGCCCCGCCGGCTGCGACCGCCCCGCCGGCTTCGACCTTTCCGTTGCCGGCGGCCTGCATGTCGGCGGCGACCTCGGCGACGGCCGCGCCGAACAGCCGCAGACCGGCCTGCGCCTGGGCCCGGGTGATCACCAGCGGTGGCGACATCCGTACCGCGTTGACGCCGGCCTCCAGCACCAGCAGGCCGCGACTGAACGCCGCCTGCTGCACCTGGCCGGCGATCTCGCCGGTGGGGAACTCGACGCCGATCATCAGGCCGACCCCGCGCACGTCGACGACCAGCCGGGGATACGCCTGCTGCAGCTCGCGCAGCCCGGCGAGCAGGAACTCACCCTGCTCGATGGCGTTGTCCAGCAGGCCCTCGTCCTGGATGACCCGCAGGGTGGCGAGGCCGGCGGCGCACGGCACCGGGCTGCCGCCGTAGGTGGAGCCGTGCGCGCCCGGACCCCACGCCTCCATCAGCTCGGACCGGGCCAGGAACGCGCCCAGCGGCAGGCCGGAGGCGATGCCCTTCGCGCTGATCAGGATGTCCGGCTGTACGCCGGTGTGCTCGATCGCCCACATCCGGCCGGTGCGGCCCATGCCGCACTGCACCTCGTCGGCGACGAGCAGGATCCCGTGCCGATCGCAGATCCGCCGCAGCCGGGCGAGCCAGCCGGCCGGCGGCACGATGAAGCCACCCTCACCCTGGATCGGTTCGACGAAGATCGCCGCGACCTCGCTCGGATCCACCTGGTGCTCGAACAGCACCTCCTCGATGAAGTCCAGCGACGCCGGGGCGTAGGGCGCGTGCAGTACGCCGGGCAGCAGCGGGCCGAATCCCTTGTGGTACTTGGACTTCGACCCGGTCAGCGTCATCGCCCCGTAGGTGCGGCCGTGGAACGATCCGTAGAAGCTGATCACGTACTGCCGGCCGGTGGCGTACCGGGACAGCTTCAGCGCGCCCTCGACGGCCTCGGCCCCGGAGTTGGTCAGGAAGACCCGTACCGGCCCGTCCATCGGAGCGGTCGCGGCCAGCGCCTGGCACATCTGGCCGTACAGCGGCAGGTAGAAGTCGCTGGCCGAGTAGTGCAGCAGGGTCGCGGCCTGCTGCTGCACCGCCTCGACGACCGTGGGGTGGCAGTGGCCGGTGGAGGTGACCGCGATCCCGGCGTTGAAGTCGAGGAACAGGTTGCCGTCGACATCCTCGACGACGGTGCCGTGGCCGCGCCGGGGCGCGATCGCGTAGGCGCGGGGCAGCGACGGGCTGGTCACCGCCTGGTCGCGGGCCAGCACTTCGCGGGCCTGCGGTCCGGGCAGTTCGGTGACCAGGTGCGGTTGCGGGCGGTCCGGGTCGAACCAGTCGGGGATCGTCGTCATCAGGCCACCACCGTCTGCGACTGCTCGCGGAGGAACTGCTGCAGGTAGTACGGTCCGCCACCGGCCTTGCCGGTGCTGCCGGAGCCCTTCCAGCCGCCGAACGGCTGCACCCCGGGCCAGGCGCCGGTGGTGGCGCCGGCCGGCCGGTTGACGTAGACGACGCCGGCTTCGATCCGGTCGAGGAAGTGGTCGATCTCGCCCTGGTCGGTGGAGAAGAACCCGGCGGTCAGGCCCAGTGGCACACTGTTGGCCCGGTCCAGGCCCTCGTCGACCGAGTCGACCGGGCTGACCGCCACGAACGGCACGAACAGCTCCCGCTGGAACAGGTCGTCGTCGGGCGGTACGTCGGCGACGACGGCCGGTGCGAGGTAGTAGCCGTCGGGGCGGCCGTCGACCCCGGCGAGCACCTGGCCGCCGGTGACCACCCGGCCGATGGTCGCGGCGTGCGCGACGGCCTCGCCGTAGCGGCGTACGGCGGCGGCGTCGATGACCGGACCGAGGTACGTGTCGCGGGCCAGCGGGTCGCCGACGACCAGCGACTCGGCCCGTTCGGCGAGCCGGGCGACGAACTCGTCGTGGAGTTCGCGCGCCACGTACACCCGGGAGCAGGCCGAACACTTCTGGCCGGAGAAGCCGAACGCGGAGCGGGCGACGCCGGAGACGGCCCGGTCCAGGTCGGCCCGGGCCGAGACGATCGCGGCGTTCTTGCCGCCCATCTCGCAGATCACCGGCCTCGGGTAGGCGCCGATGAACGCCCGGATGATCGACATGCCGGTCTCGTACGACCCGGTGAAGGTGAGGCCGCCGACGCCGG
This sequence comes from Micromonospora sp. LOL_021, assembly GCF_048060215.1. Lineage (NCBI taxonomy): Bacteria > Bacillati > Actinomycetota > Actinomycetes > Micromonosporales > Micromonosporaceae > Micromonospora > Micromonospora sp. LOL_021. The sequence continues at coordinate 22,019 of NZ_JBHMIN010000065.1, forward strand.
GGTGCGCCACCAGCGTCCGGCCCGGGCCGTCGCCGCCGGGGAGGAAGTGCGCGACGCCGGTCGGTAGCCCGGCGTCGACCAGGCACTCGAAGAACTTCCAGGCCGAGAAGGTGCCCTGCAGGCTGGGTTTGAGGACGAGGGTGTTGCCGGCGACCAGCGCCGCGCCGGCCGGCCCGGCGGTCAACGCCATCGGGAAGTTGAACGGGCTGATCACCGCCCAGACGCCGTACGGCTTGAGCACACTGCGGGTGGACTCGTTCGCGGCGATGGTCGCCATCGGCTGGTCGAAACCGTGGTGCTTGTCGTACATGTCGCAGTAGTAGCGGATCAGGTCCGCCGATTCCTCGACGTCGCCGAGCGCCTCCAGCCGGTTCTTGCCGACCTCCATGCTCATCAGCGCGGCGTACTCGTTGGAGCGGTCGCTGATCAGGTCGGCCGCCCGGCGCAGCACCGCGACCCGGTCCGGCCACGGTGTCGCGGCCCAGCCGGGCGCTGCGGCGTGAGCGGCGGTGACGGCCGCGTCGACGTCCTGGTCGGTGGCGGCGGTGACGGTGGCCAGCTTGAGCGTCACGTCGCCGGGGCTGACCAGCTCGGCCGGGTCGACCCCGGGCCGGGCGGCGCCGTCGACCACCGGGGTGAGGCGCTGACCCAGCCAGGCCCGCGCCCGGTCCGCGCCGTCCTCGTACGCCGTGTGCAGGTCCTCGTTGTCAGCGGACAGGGTCGCGTAGGTGACCCGGAAGCGTGCGGCCACGAAAGAACTCCTTTCGGCAGGACGGCACCCCGGTGAAGGGTGGCAAAAATTCCATACATCATCGCGTCATGCAGGAAAATCTACTGCGCAACGCGTATCAGAAGCAAGAACTTCTCCGCCGAGCAGGGCTGCTGCCGGGCCGCCGGAGGCTGCCGCAGTGCTCACGACAGACGGGGGACCGGGGTGCCCGGACCGGCCGTCAGGCCAGCCCGGACACCCCGGTCCGTGGTGTTTCGGTCAGTCGCTCCGGGTCAGGAGACACCCAGGGTGGACAGGTAGTCCGGGTTCTCCGACAGCCACGCCTCGACGGCGGCCGGCTCGTCACCCTCGTGCACGTTGAACATCAGGTCCTCCAGCGAACCGAGCTGCTGGTCGTCCATCTGGAACTTCTCCAGCATCGCGGTCACCTCGGGAAAGTCCGCGCTGAACCCGGTCCGGGCCAGCGTGGTGATCTCCTCGGCGGTACCCAGGGTGCCCTCCGGGTCGGCCAGGTCCTTCAGCTCGAAGTTCGAGTAGGCCCAGTGCGGGTGCCACAGGGTCACCACGATCGGCTCCTCGTCGCCGATCGCGCTCTGCAGCGCGGCGAGCATCGCCGGGGTGGACGAGGTCCGCAGCTCGTAGTCGTCCAGCCCGTAGGTCGGCATGACGTTGTCCTGGGTGGCGGCGGTCAGACCGGCGCCCGGCTCGATGCCGATGATCTCGTTGTTGAACAGTTCGGCGTTGTCGGCCAGGTCCGCCAGCGAGTCGACCCCGTCCACGTAGGCGGGGACGGCGATGCTCAGGCTGGCGTTGTCGTACCAGACCCCGATCGTCTCCAGGTCGTCGCTGTACTCCTCCATGTAGGAGGCGTGCGTCTGCGGCAGCCAGCCGTCCAGGAACAGGTCGATGTCACCGGAGGCCAGACCGGAGTAGACCACGCCGGCTTCGACGTTGGTCAGCTCGACCTCGTACCCCTCGGCCTCAAGGATGTTCTGCCACAGGTAGGACGCGGCGATCGCCTCGTCCCAGGCCATGTAGCCGATGGTGATGCTCTTGTCGGCGGCGTCGGAGCCGTTGTCGCTGCCGGTGTCGCTGTCGGCGTCGCTGCCGCAGGCGGCGAGCCCTAGGGCCAGGGCGGCGGTGGCCGCCACTGCGGCCCGGCGTAGCGGGTTGTTGCGGAACATTCGTTGTCGTCCTTCCATCGTGTTGCCCTACACCGGCGGACTCGCGGCAGCGAGGCAGGGCGCCGGCACCGGTGACCCTCCCTGCGGGATCTCGGTTCGGATACGGTGCAGCTCTAGTTCGGTCTTCGGGTCGGTCCGGTCTCGGGTCGGTCCGGTCGGACTCGCGGTCAGGCTTCCTGCAGCGCCCGCTGCGCCTTCGCCGACCGGGTACGGGCCCCGATCGAGTCGGTCAGCCGGTCGAGCACCACCGCCAGGATCACCACGGCCATGCCGCCTTCGAAGCCCTGGCCGACCTGGAGCCGGGCGAGTGCGGTGTTGATCACTTCGCCGAGGCCGCCGGCCCCGACCATCCCGGCGATGACGACCATCGACAACGCCAGCATGATCACCTGGTTGACCCCCTGCATGATGGTCGGCAGGGCGAGCGGCAGCTTGGTACGGAGCAGGACCGCCCAGGGCGACGCACCGAACGCCTCACCGGCCTCGATCACCTCGCGGTCGATTTGTCGCAGGCCCAACTGGGTCAGCCGGACCCCCGGCGGCATACTGAACACCACCGTAGCGATTACCCCGGGGACGGCGCCAATGCCGAAGTAGAAGATCGCCGGGATCAGGTAGACGAACGCCGGCAACGTCTGCATCAGGTCGAGCACCGGACGGGTCAACGCCGCCGCCCGCTGGTTCTCCGCGATCAGGATCCCGAGCGGGACCGCTATCGCCAGCGACAGAGCACTCGCCACCAGCACCAACGCCAGCGTACTCATGGTCTCTTCCCAGTAGGGCATGCCGGCGACGATGCCGAGCCCGATGGCGGTGCCGATGCCAAACTTCCACCCGCGCAGCCACCAGCCGAGCGCCGCGAAGATCAGCACCACGACGATCGCCGGCGGTGCGAGCAGCACGTCGACCAGGGGATCCACCAGCGACTCGACGAATGTCGAGATCCCGTCGAAGAGCGCACCCAGGTACTCGGTCGTCCAGTCGACGACGATTTCGAACGCCGAGCCGATCTTGACGTACGGGAGGATGCTGTCAATGCCGTCGGCGGCGTTCATGAGCGGTCTCCCTCCGGGCTCAGCACTGCGTCAGCCGGGGTTGCCTGATCGGGGACTGTCGCGGTGATGGTGCCCGCCTCGCTGGTGCTGGTCGGCTCGGCGTCGTCGCCGGTGCCGTCGCTGGTCCCGTTGCCGGTGTCGCTGCCGATGCTGCCGAGCGCGGTGAGCAGGGTGATCCGGGGGATCACGCCGGTGAGCCGGCCGGTGGTGTCGGTCACCGCGAGCGGGTGCGAACTTTCCGCACAGGGGGTGAACAACTCGGCGACCGGGGTGTCTTCCCCGGCGACCCGGACGTGGTCGGTGGTCACCACGTCCTGCAGGTTTCGCCGGCCGTCGCGGACCGCCTGGTCAACGACGTCGTCGGAGACCGTACCGAGGAACTGCTTGTTCTTGCCGGTGACATAGATCGCGGAGGTCTGGGTCTCCCGGAGGATCCGGGCGGCGACCCGGGGACCGGAGTTGACGTCGACGACGCCGAGCGGTCGCTCCATCACCGATGAGGCGGTGAGGATGCGGGTACGGTCGACGTCCGCCACGAACTGCGCCACGTAGTCGTTCGACGGGTCGGTGAGGATCTCCTCGGCGGTGCCCAGCTGGACGATCCGGCCGGAGCGCATCACGGCGATCCGGTCACCGAGGCGCATCGCCTCGTTGAGGTCGTGGGTGATGAAGACGATCGTCTTGCCGAGCTGAGCCTGCAGGTCCAGCAACTGGTCCTGGACCTCGCGGCGGATCAGCGGGTCGAGGGCGGAGAACGCCTCGTCCATCAGCATGATGTCGGTGCCGGCCGCCAACGCCCGGGCCAGGCCGACCCGCTGCCGCATCCCGCCGGACAGCTCCTGGGGCAGTTTGTCCGCCCAACGGTCCAGACCGACCAGGCGCAGTGCCTCCATCGCCCGCTCCCGCCGCTCGGCGCGGGGCAGCCCGGCCGCCTCCAGCGCGTAGCCGGCGTTCTCCAGCACCGAGCGGTGCGGCAGCAGCGCGAAGTGCTGGAAGACCATGCTGATCTTTTCGCGGCGCAGCTTGCGCAGCGCGGCCGGCTTGAGCTTGGTCAGGTCGACGCCGTCGACCTCGACCGAGCCGCCGGTCGGGGTGAGCAGGCCGTTCAGCATCCGGATCAGGGTGGACTTCCCGGACCCGGAGAGCCCCATCACGACGAAGATCTCGCCGGGCCGGACCTCGAAGTTGGCGTCGACGACGGCTGCGGTGGCGCCGCCCAGGTTCGCCGGAGCGTCGGGTTGGCTGGTCTTGAGGCGCTCGAGCGCCTTGTCAGCACGTTTGCCGAAAATTTTGTACAACGATTTCACGACGATTGCGGACACGATCTCCATTCCAACGAATGTCGTGACGCTGGTCCCAATCGACGCACACGGGAGGTGTTCATCGACCGAAATCGAGTCGTCGGACGGTCGGTGGGCAAGTCAAACCAGGTCTGTGGTGGGGGTTTGCACTCGACCATACCCGACGGTCTGCCACGAACGAAAAACATTCCCGTACGGGATATTTCGGACATCTTGCACGGGGTGTCTGGTGGCGGTGCTGCCATTCCAGCTGTTCCATTGTCGACGGTATCGCCACCGAATCAGGTATGTGTGCTGGCGGTACGGCAAAGCGCACACCGCGCTCGCCGGCCCGAGATGCGAGGTATGACGAGGTACATCCGGTTATCCCGGGGCAGGGCCCCTGACCTGCGGCGGCGATGCCCAAGGGTGCCCGGCGGAAAGTCTGTGCCGCAGGTCGCCGTATCTAGCTGGATAACAATTCACTGGCAACTGGGTGGGCCACTGCTGATCTGCGGAAATGAGCGGCCGGGGTGACGGTTCGGATTGAACATGATCTTTCGACGGTGAATCAGTTATCGAGTTTCGCAACATGTGCTGGCAGGGTGTGGGGGAGTGCGGTGCCCGAAGTGCTGCTCGATCGTCTTGAATGGTTAGTGCAAATGAGCGGGCAAGAGTTCGCGTGGCGATGAGCGCGCTAACCTGTCTGAACCGCCCTGCCGTCCTGCCCTTAACCTCTGTGGCTCTGCTCCCTGCCTCTGCCGCCCTGGCACCTCGCCCGATGAGCCACCTCCCCCCGCTGGGCCGCTGCCTCCGACTACTTCCCACCCACAAGCCGTGCTGGCTCACCCGGACTTCGCAGCCCGAAGGCGGTTCTGGAGATGGGCACCCTGACCTGACGGTCAAGAAAGTTGCATGTTCAGTGTCGTTCGGGCAGCGACATTCGTGGCGCCCGACGCGAGCCCTTGCGGGTGGAACTGTCGACCCGACCACTGAGTGGATCATGAACGCGCCGTGATCCCGATCCGGTGGGTGATCGTCACGTCGGTGATCAACGGTATCCCTGGCCGGCAGCACCGCCTTGGTGATGATCACTGCGGGCACATTGTCTCCGTCGAACGGGAGAATCTTGCGGTGGATGCTCACCGCCCGGCGGAGCCGGGATCAGCAGGGTCGATCCGGTCTCTTGCCTGATTGTCCCGCATAAGCGGGCAAAACCGCCTATAGTCCTGTCTATGCTCAGTACTCGGGCGAAAATCCGGCACGCCATCGGTGACCAGCGGATCATCCGTGTCCAACGGCTCGTGGCACCTGTCGTGCGCCGCAACCTGCCCCTGCTGGCCAGGGTCTACGACACCGACAAGGGTCGCGGACACGGCTACGCCGCGCTGTACGAGCGGCATCTCGGCGACCTCCGCGACCGCCCGATCAACCTGCTCGAAATCGGCATCGGCGGCTACGACTCCACCACCTGGGGAGGTTCGTCGCTGCGCACCTGGCGGGACTACTTCCAGCGTGGCCAGATCCACGGCCTCGACATCGCCGAGAAGCAGATCGACGAGCCGCGAATCCACGTTCACCGCGGCGACCAGTCCGACCAGACCTACCTGCGGGAGCTCGGGCGCCGGTACGGGCCATTCGACGTCGTCATCGACGACGGTAGCCACGTCAACGCGCACATCCGGGCATCGTTCGACGCACTCTTCGTCGACCACGTGCGACCGTCGGGCTTCTACATCATCGAGGACATGTCGACGGCCTACCTCGACGAGTACGGCGGCGGCCCGCCCGGAGACCAAGGCACATCCGTCGGACTCGTCCAGAGCCTCTGCGACGACGTGAACCGACGGCACTGGGCGGGGTGGCACGGACGGCCCGCCCTACCCGTACGGGCCGTCCACGTCTACGAAAAGATCGCCTTCGTCCAGCACGGCTGACCACCGGCGGAGCTGCAGTGGACATCGACGACGCGGCGGCGGTCAGCCGAGTCCCTTGACGCCCGGATAAGCCGTGTCCGAAAGAACCTGTACGGCGGTGCCTGCGGCGGAGGTAGAGGGGTGGTACACCCGCAGCGGATGCCGCGTTCGACCTTGTCGACCCACGAGTGGGGTTTGCCGATCCGGTCGGCGAAGACCTGCTGGGTGAGGCCACGTCGGGCGCGGAGTTGGGCGATCCGCCGGCCGATGGGCTGGTCGGCGATGCGGTGGCGGCCGGGCGCGGTCATCGGTGCGTGCTCCGGTGGATCTCCTCGGTGGTCGCGCCGCGGCGGGGGCACCACCGGGACTTGACCCGGATCGCGAACAGGCCGAGGAGGAAGCCGGGCATCAGGCCGGCGAAGACGATCGGTAGCAGTTTGGCGATCACGAGCACTCTCACCTTCTGGCGAGGCCGGCGGGTCGGAGCGTTACCGCGCTCCGACCCGCTGGCCCGTTTTACCGGAATCGGATTCGGGTCATCGCCGGAATCCGATGTGCCCAGTTGACCTCAGTCGGGTGGTGACAGGAGGGGGTGCGCGTGGTGCGCATCGGTGCGGATCGGTGTCGGGGCAGCCTGCCGGACACCAGGTCCGCTACCGTGCGTGGGAGCGACCACTACGGGTGAAGGGTCGATGCGGTGGCAGTCAGCGGGGACGGGATCAGGCGCTTGTTGGCCGAGGCGGGCTGGCAGCCTGAGCAGTCGGCACGATCCTGGACCTACGCGCCGCCGAGGCGTACGCCAACAACCACGCCGTCACCGACACCCGCCGTGCGCTCGACA
>NZ_JBHMIN010000066.1:0-28975 GCF_048060215.1 Micromonospora sp. LOL_021
GCGAGTCGTCGGTCACCTCGCCCAGGAAGGTGGCGAGTTGGTCGGCGGTCCAGACCGCCACCGCCGGCCGGTCACCGGTCGTCTGCCACTGCTCGACACGGGCTTCGGTCCACACCTTCGCGTGGGGCTGCTGGCACGGCCCCGGCGTTGTTCCGGCTTGAGTCGTTCTGTCCGTGTTGAAAATCGGACATCGGCTGAGTTGCGGGACGAGCGCGACTCCTGATGATCTTGCGGGTGACTAGCCTCAAGTTCATCGCTGGAGCCGCGCTCGTGACGACATCTTCCCTGACCGACCCCGTTGTTGACCACCTCGCCGATCTGGCGTTGTGGGAAGCCGAACTCTCCACCGGCCCGGCCGATCCCTTGTCGATGGCGTCGCCCCTGGTAGCACGCCTGGCTCAGGTGCCGGACCCCCGCCGACCGCGCGGACGACGCCATCCGCTGCTGGTGATCCTGGTCCTGACCGCGTGTGCCACCCACGTCGCCGGCAACGACAGCCTGACCGCGATCCGGCAGTGGGCAGCCCGAACCCCACAGGACGTCCCGCACCGCCTCGGCGCCCGCCGTGACCCACTGACCAGCCGCTACCTCATCCCGAGCGAACGGACCTTCCGGCGGGTCCTGGCCGCCGTCGACGGCGACGCCCTCGACACCGCGACCTGCGGCTACGCCGCAGACGTGGCACGCGGCGACACACCGACCCCACAGATCCCCACCAGCGTCGACGAACCCACCGAACGCGAACAACGCCGCGCCGCGACCCGGGCGTCCACCCACCCGGCACCGGCCGGGCTACTGCCCGCCGCCGCGATCGACGGGAAACTGCTGCACGGCACCCGCACCGCCACCGGACAGGTGTTCCTGGTCGCCGCCGTCACCCACGACCGTGCCGTGATCCTGGGCCAACGCCAGGTCGCCGACAAACGCGGCGAGGCCACCGCGACCGAGGACCTACTCACACCGCTGAACGTCGCCGGCATGCTGCTCACCCTGGACGCCCCGCACACCAACAGGAAAACCGCCCGGCTGATCACCGACACGTTGAACGCCCACTACATGCTGATCCTGAAGGGCAACCAGCCGCTCGCCCTGCGCGCCGCCCACACGTTGCTGTCCGGCACCGACACCGAGTTCGCCGACCGGACCGGCGTCCAGGCCGATCGCGGACACGGACGCACCGAACGCCGCACGATCCGCGTCACCGGCTGCGACGACACCCTGTTCCCCGGAGCCCGCCAGGTCTTCCGACTCCGCCGCGACACCGGCGGACTCGACGGGATCCGCACCAGCAAACAGATCATCCACGGCATCGTCAGCCTCGACGCCACCCAGGCCGGACCGCAGCACCTCAACGCCTACGTCAGAGGACACTGGTCGGTGGAAACCCGCCTGCACTGGACCCGTGACGTCACCTTCAACGAGGACGACTCCCAACTCAGGACGGGTACGGCTCCCCGCAACCTGGCCGCCATGCGCAACCTGGCCCTGAACACCTTCCGCCTCGCCGGACGCGCCAACATCGCCCACGCCCGCCGTGACCTCCACGACCGCGCCGACACCTTCGCCGTCTACGACATCTAACAAACGGTGATCAAATCAGACATAGAGGAACAAGGCCGGGGCCGTGCACCGCTGCGGCCTTGCGATCGGCCAGGCTCAGTGGGAGTCCGTGGGAAACGTTGGCCCGGACCGCAGCGGCGAAACCCCGCTGAGCGGCCCATGGAAGAAGACGGCGTCGACCGTCTTCTGTCCGCGCAGCATCGCGGCGTGCAATCGGCACACCCCGTCCAGCGCACGCATCGTGTTGCGGTGGACGAGGATTGGCGGGAACGCGGTATCAGTCTGGGTCAGCAGGTGTAGATGCTCGTCGTTCAGTCCGGCAAGTCGTGGCGATTCGGTGTGTCGAAGCAGGGCAAGCGGCACCTTGTGTGTGCCGGTCACGTTGGGTGTAGGGACGTTTCTGGGCGCAACGATGCTCGGCTGCGTACTCAATCTCCTCCACTCCCACGGTGAATGAGCGGCACGTCCAGACGAAGTATACCCCGCCAAATCGAGCACTGCCACTACGTCGACCCGCTTGTCCACTCTTCGCCGGCTGAGGTGAGACAGGCCGTCTGCCCGGGGATGCGCTCCTCCGCCGGGCCTGAGGGAGATCACCAGCATGGTAGACAAGCCCATGGGTTTCGGTGATCCGGACGCCGAGCCGGTCAGTCGGTCGTTCACCGCAGAGTTCAAGGCTAAGAACCCTGCGGAATTCGACGTGGCCGCGACGCTGGGCAACTGGCCGCGATTGCCTCGCGCGCCCGAGCTGTGATCTCATCCCCGTGTGACAGAAATAGATATCCTCACCAAACGGCTAGCCGCGGCAGGGCTGGACGCCGCTACCCTTGTGCCCGCATCGGGCGGCGTCATCGCGGTCGGCGCGCTGGTAACCCTCGACGATGGGCAGGAGTTGTTCGCCAAGACGCTGATCGGGCCCGATTCGGACATCTTCGCGATCGAGGCCGAAGGGCTACGTGCGCTGCGGGAAATAGGCGGCGCGGCGACGCCAGAGGTCAGACACGTCACCCCGAACCTGCTGGTTCTGGAGTCGTTGCGGCCACGACCTGCCGACGACGAGCGATTCTGGGAAGAGCTAGGTCGAATGATAGTCTACATGCACACATCGACTGTGCACGACCGGTTCGGCTGGCACCGCGACGGGTGGTTGGGCCGCATGCGTCAGGACAACTCGTGGCACGACGACGGGTACGCGTTCTTCGCTGAGTGCCGCGTCCTACGTTGGCTGGCCGAGCCCCTCGTCCAGGCCACTTTTGACAGCCGGGAGCGGCAGGCCCTCGAGCGACTATGCGCCACTCTGCCAGAACTGATTCCGGTGATGCCCGCAGTGCTTACTCATGGCGACCTGTGGTCGGAAAACGTGCTCGCCACAGCCCAAGGCGTACCGGTTCTGATCGACCCTGCCGTTTCCTACGCCTGGCCCGAGGTCGATTTGGCGATGCTGTGGTGCTCGCCGCGACCGCCAGCGGCCGAGCGGTTCTTCGACGCCTACGCCGAGGCCGCCCCGCTCGCCGATGGATGGCGTGACCGTATGCCGCTGCTTCACCTGCGCGAGCTCATGAGCATTATCGCCCACGACGATGACGACTGGGGTGCCGCCGATTACATACGCAACCTGATCGCGCCGTTCGCTCGTCGCTGACACCTGTACCGTTCGGGAACTCGGTCATGGCCCGTGAAGTGCGGTTTCGTTCGCTGTGGGATGAATGGGCGGGGTCATGCTGTCGGTCATGATCCTGTCGTTGGGCTTGAGCCGTGCAAATTCGTTTACCGGCGGTGACCTGGTGGTGTTTTGACGATCAGTTCAGGCTGCTCGGTGGTACTCGTTGATCACTCCGCTAAGGCGTCTTCGGCGGCGTACGGGCTTGTCGATGGGGATGACGACGGACGGGTCATGGTTGGGTGGCCGCTGCTGGCGCCCTTGGTGCGGCCGGTGGTCGTTGAAGTGGTCGACGTACTCGCCGACCACGGCCCGCGCGTGGCGTTCGTTGTAGATCAACATCTGGTCGGTGCACTCGTCGCGGAGGCTGCGGCCCCAGCGTTCGATGAAGCAGTTCGCCTGTGGGGTCCGGGGTGGGATCTTGACCACGGTGATGCCCTCGGCGGTCAAGACTTCATCGAAGGCGGTGGTGTACTTGCAGTCGCGGTCGCGGATCAGGAACCGGAACTGGTTGACGCGCTCGCCCAGGTCGAAGGCGAGGTTGCGGGCCTGCCGGGTCACCCACCGCCCGGTGGGGTGCGCGGTGATCCCGAGGAGGTGGACCCGACGAGTGGCTACCTCCATGACGACCAGCGCGTAGAGGCGGCGTAGCAGGATCGTGTCGAGGTGGAAGAAGTCGATGGCCAACAGGCCAGCAGCCTGGTTACGCAGGAAGATCCGCCAGTCGGTGTCGGGCTGGCGAGGCGGCGGGCCGACACGTCGACCGGCCAAGACCCGCCGGATCGTGCCCGCCCCGACCCGATGGCCCAGCCGCTGCAACTCGCCTTGGATCCGGCGGTGTCCCCATCGCGGGTTCTCCCGGGCCAGCCGAAGTATGACGTCCCAGAGCTCGTCGCTAATGGATGGTCGCCCAGGTCGGTTCGGGTAGGTCCAGTGACGTCGCACCAACCGGCGGTGCCATGCCAGCAACGTGGCCGGGGTGACGATCCGATGTTCCCGCAGCCGACGCGGCAGCAGGCGGGCCAGGGCAGACAGGATCGCCCGGTCCGGCCACGACAGCCGCGGCCGGCCCCGAACCTGCCGACGGAGCACCGCAACCTCATGCCGCAGCGCGAGGACCTCGATCAGCAACGCCCTGTCGCTGCGGATCAACAACCCCAGACCGCTGAACAGACGGATCATCCCCAGGTACAGCAACCGCACGACCATACCGACGATCATCAACCCAAGCCGAGAACTCCCAGCTCACAGCATGTGCGACAAGTTTTGGCACGGTACAGGGAGCGCGACGACTGCGGCGGCCCAACGGCTGCGTCGCCGACGCCACGGGGGGAGTCTGGTTCACCGACAGCGGAACGGCCACCGCCGGAGAGGCCACCGGAACGGTCTGCTACGCGCCCCCGCCGGGAACCGCAGGTTGCGTGGCGGCCGCCGACGACCTCGTCTACCCCAACGGAATCGCGCTCAGCCCCGACGGGACCACCCTCTACGTCACCCTCACCAGAGACGACGCGCTGATCGCGTTCGACGTGCGAGGTCCCGGCCGGCTGTCCGGCCGGCGACTGGTCACCGTCACCGGGCTGGCGAACGGACCGGACGGCCTCTCGGTCGCCCCCGACGGGTCATGTTTCGTCGCGGTGACCCGTAGCAGCCGCGTCGTCCGGATCGCCCCTGACGGCCGGGCCCGCGCCGTCGTCGAAGCACCCGACCTCCTGCGGATGCCCTCGCACGTGGCACTGCACCGGGGCAGGCTGCTGATCCCATCCCTGTTCGGCGACACCATCACCGCGATCGATCACCGCTGAGCCTGTTTCGACGGCTCGGCTCAGCCGGCTTCGACGGCAAAGCCCGGTCGGTCAGGAGCCTGGGGGCGTCGCGCCGAGGAAGGTCTGGGCGTTGCCGCCCAGCAGCGCGGCTTTCTCGCTGTCCGACAACAGTGGATTCGCCCGGATGACCTGTCCCGGTGGTTGTTCACCCAGCGGGTACGGGTGGTCGCTGCCGAGCATGACTCGGTCCGGACCGATGGTGTCGACGAGTAGCCGCAGCGCGCGAGGGTCGAACACCACGCTGTCGACGTAGAACCGGTCGACGTAGCTGGACGGTGGTTGCCGGGAGGTGCCGACTACGTCCGGCCGCCGCTGCCACGCGTTGTCGACACGTCCGATCCAGAAGGCAAACGAGCCGCCGCCGTGGGCGAAGCAGATCCGCAGATTGCGGGGCAGCCGGTCGAAGGCGCCACCGAGGATCATGGCCAGGATCGACAGATGGGTCTCGGCTGGCATGCCAGTGAGCCATCGGGCCATCCACCGTTGCAGCCGTGGCGAGTCGGGCATGTCCCAGGGATGGACGAACACCGGGACGTTCCGCTCGGCGCAGTGCCGCAGGAACATCTCGATGCCGGCGTCGTCCAGATCCCGGTCCCCGACGTGGTTGCCGATCTCGACCCCCCGATGCCCGGCGGTGACACACCGATCGAGTTCGGCGCAGGCGGCGTCCGGGTCCTGCAGCGGGACCTGACAGAACGGCAGGAGCCGGTCAGGGTCCGCCGCGCAGATCTCCAGTGCGAGATCGTTGAAGATCCGCGACACCCGGACCGCCTGGTCGACCGGCCGGTCGTAGCAGAAGAACACGGGAGTGGGCGAGACGACCTGGGCCGAGATCCCGTCGCGGTCCATCTCGGCCAGCCGTCGCTCGCCCGACCAGCAGTTCTCGCCGATCCGGCGGAACTCGTCGGAACCGATCATGATCATCGCGTCCCGTTCGGAGTCGACCCGCAGCCACGGCCAGCGGGAACCACCACCGGCGGCCGTGGACAGGTCCGGCCATCCCTTCGGTACGTAGTGGGTGTGGACGTCGATGATTCCGGTCACCGCGTCAGCCCTTGCCGGGGTGCAGCTCGCCGCAGGAGCCGCAGGTACGGGCCTCGACGTTGTCGTAGAAGGCGGTGAACACCGGCGGTAGGTCCTGCACCAGGTCCCGCACCTGAAGTTCGACCTCGTGCAGCAGCGCCGCGCAGTTCAGGCAGTACCACTGGAATTTCTCCAGCGTCCCTTCCTCGCGGACCCGTTCGATCACCAGGCCGATCGATCCGGCCTCCGGCCGTTGCGGGGAGTGTGGTGTGTCGCGCGGCAGCAGCCACACCTCGCCTTCCCGGATGTGGACCGTCTGCGGGCCGTCGTCGGTGATCAGGTCGACGTGCATGTTGCCCTTGATCTGGTAGAACCACTCCTCGTACGGGTCGACGTGGAAGTCGGTCCGCTGGTTGGGCCCGCCCACGATTTGCACGATGAAGTCCTGTCCGGTGGCCATCGTGCGGTTGTTGACCGGCGGCTTCAGCAAGTGTCCGTGTTCCTCGATCCACCGGTCGAAGTTCTGGGTGGCGGTGATGTCGGGCATCAGGGCTCCTTTCGATCCGATGTAGCTGGCGGGCGGTAGGCGACCGCCTCGATCTCGATCAGCAGGTGCGGGTGCGGCAGCTGGTGTACGGCGACCGTGGTGCGGGAGGGACCGCCGTGGTCGAAGAACTCGGCGTACACCTCGTTGTAGCCGCCGAAGTCGTTCATCGACACCAGGTACGTCGTCACGCGGACGACGTCGTGGAGGGATGCACCGGCGGCCGTGAGGATCTCGCCGATGGTGGTGATGACGGCCCGGGTCTGTTCGCGGATGTCGAGGCTGACGGTGCCGTACGCGTCCGCAGCGGCCCCGGCGATGCTGTTGTCCGGGCGTCGGGCGCTGGTGCCGGAGACGAAGACGAAGTCACCAGCCACCCGAGCGTGCGGGAACCGTCCCCGGGGCACGGCCAGGCCGGCGACCAGGTGCGCGTCAGTCATTGCGGCTCCCTCGCACCTGCACCCGGCCGAGTCCGGCGACGGCACACTCGGCCAAGCCGCCGATGAACGGCACGGCGGCGGTGGCCGCCCCGGCGAGCACGACATCGCCGGCCCGCAGCGGAATGCCCTGATCGCGACCGAGCCGGACCAACCGGTGCAGCGCCCGGTACGGGTGCCCGAGAATCGCTGCGGTCGAGCCGACCTCGGCCAGCCGCCCACCGACGTCGAGCCGGACCGCCAGGTTGCCGACGTCCCGGTCCGGCCGCTGCCACGGGCCGATGGCGTACCGGGCCGAGGAGGCGTTGTCGGCGACGACGTCGGCGAGGGAGAACGAGAAGTCCCGGTAACGCGAGTCGATGATTTCCAGCGCCGGAGCGACGGCGGCGACGGCGGACGGCGGCGGCGGTCGCCGGTCCAGGCCACTGGCGTCCGTACCGGTGTCTTCGTCGCCGATGTCTTCGGCGAGCAGGTAGGCGATCTCGGGCTCGATCCGTGGATGGATGAGATCGTCGAGGTCGACCGCGTCGCCGTCGGCGATACGCATCCGTTCGGTGAGCCGACCGACGATGATCTCCGAAATGCCCATCTGGGCCATCTTCGCCCGGCTGGTGAAGCCGAGTTTTACGCCGGCGGCGGATTCTCCCCGGTCGAGCCGCATCCGGTAGGCGGCCGCCTGTACCCTGTACGCGGTGGCCACGTCCAGCTCGCCGGCCCCGGTGGCCGCCGGGTTCGCCGACAGTTGACGCACCGCCGTCGCGGTGCGCTGGGCCTCGTCCAGGTACGCCGCGGCGGCGGACACGTCGATGCCGCTCATGCCACCCACCCCCGCCCGTCCGAACCGGAAGAAGCCGGCGAACCGGAAGGCGCCGGTGAACCGGCGGGTGGGTCCGAACCGTCCGGTGCGTCGGCCGCGCCGCTGCCACGGGTGGCGAGCAGGTCGAGCGCCACGTCAACGATCATGTCCTCCTGACCGCCGACCAGTCCGCGACGGCCGATCTCGACCAGAATGTCGCGGGTGTCCAGCTGGTAGCGGGCCGCCGCCCGTTCGGCGTGCCGCAGGAAGCTGCTGTAGACACCGGCGTAGCCCAGCGTCAACGTCTCCCGGTCGACCTGGACCGGCCGGTCCCGGCCCGGCCGGATCAGCTCCTCGGCCGCGTCCTGCAGGGCGAACAGGTCACAGCCATGTTCCCAGCCCAGCAGGTCGGCCACGGCGATGAACGGCTCCGCCGGGCAGTTGCCCGCGCCGGCGCCCTGGCCGGCAAGGGCGACGTCGACCCGGTCGGCGCCGTGCTCCACCGCGACCACACTGTTGGCCACCGACAGGGACAGGTTCTCGTGCGCGTGGATGCCGACCTGCGTCCCGGCGGCAAGCACCTGCCGGTAGGCGTCGACCCGCTCCGCCACGTCACGCATGGTCAGCCGGCCGCCGGAGTCGGTGACGTAAACGCAGTGGGCGCCGTAGGACTCCATCAGTGCGGCCTGACGCGCGAGCGCTGCCGGCTCGCTCAGGTGCGACATCATCAGGAACCCGGAAACGTCCATGCCGTGCTCCCGGGCCCAGCCGATGTGCTGGGCGGCGATGTCGGCCTCGGTGCAGTGGGTCGCGATCCGCACGCTGGTGACACCCAGCGCGTGTGCGCGGGCCAGGTCCTTGATGGTGCCGATGCCGGGCAGCAGCAGCGTGGTGAGCCGGGCCCGGCTGATCTCCTCGGCCGCAGCGGCGATCCAGTCGGTGTCGGTGTGCGCGCCGAACCCGTAGGTGGTGCTCGACCCGCCGAGCCCGTCGCCGTGGGCGACCTCGATCGCGGCCACGCCGGCGGCGTCGAGGGCTGCGGTGACCCGCCGGACGGTGTCCACCGGGTACCGGTGCCCGATGGCGTGCATCCCGTCGCGCAACGTGACGTCCTGTACGTACACCTTCATTGGCTCACCCATCCACGCAACTCGCACATCCGTTCGGCCGTGCGCACGGCGGCGGCGGTCATGATGTCGAGGTTCCCGGCGTACGCGGGCAGGTAGTGGCCGGCGCCGGTGACCTCCAGGAAGACGCTCACCCGCAGCCCGTCGAACCCGGCGTCCAGCGCCGGCAGGTAGTCGACGACGACCCGGTCGAACTGGACGCGCTGCTTGAGCCGGTACCCGGGCACGTAGCCGCGCACCTCGTCGACCATCGCCTCGACCGAGCGGGTCACCTCGTCGGGCGAGGTGGCCCCGTCGACGAAGCAGTAGACCGTGTCACGCATGACGATCGGCGGGTCGGCCGGATTCAGCACGATCACCGCCTTGCCGTGCCGGGCCCCACCGACGGACTCGATGGCCCGCGCGGTGGTCTCGGTGAACTCGTCGATGTTCGCCCGGGTGCCGGGTCCGGCGGAGCGGGACGCGATCGACGCGACGATCTCCGCGTACGCCACCGGGGCCACCCGCGAGACGGCGGCGACCACCGGGATGGTCGCCTGCCCGCCGCAGGTCACCATGTTGAGGTTCGGTTCCGCCCGGTGCCGGTCGAGGTTGACCACGGGGACGACGTACGGCCCGACCGCCGCCGGGGTCAGGTCGACGACGAGTTTGCCGTGCTCGCGGGCGACGTCGGCGTGCCGGGCGTGCGCCCCGGCCGAGGTGGCGTCCAGCAGCACCCGTACCGCGTCGAACTCGGGCATGGCCAGCAGCCCGTCGATGCCGTCGGCGGTGGTGGCCAGGCCGAGCCGGCCGGCCCGGGCCAGACCGTCGGAGGCCGGGTCCACCCCGACCATCGCGGTCGCGGTCAGCGTCGACGACTGTCGCTTGATCTTGAACAGCAGGTCGGTCCCGATGTTGCCGGAACCGATGATCGCGACCGGTACCCGGCTCACTGTGACTCCCCCACCATGTTCGCGTCGACTGTGCCGAGTCCGTCCAACCGGGCCCGGTACCGGCCCGGCGCCTCGACGGCCACCACCGGCCCGAGCGCCCCGGAGAGCACCACCTGGCCGGCCCGCAGCGGGTCCCCGCGCCTGGTCAGCTCCCGGGCCAGCCAGGTCACCGCCACCGCCGGGGAGCCGAGGCAGGCCGATCCGGCACCGGTGGACACCGGTTCCCCGTCGGTCTCCAGCACCATGCCCACCTCGGCCAGGTCCAGCCCGGTCAGCGAGTACGGCGTGGCGCCGAGAACGACGGCTCCGCTGGACGCGTTGTCGGCGACCGTGTCGGTGATCCGGATGTCCCAGTCACGTATCCGCGAGTCGACGATCTCGATAGCGGCGGTGACGAACTCGGTGGCCCGCAGCACGTCCACCACGGACGGCCGCTGCGCGGTGACGTCGGCACCGAACACGAAGGCGATCTCGGCCTCCACCCGGGGGCGCAGGAACGCGGCCAGTGGCACCGGTTCCCCGTGGCTGTACACCATGTCGTCGAGCAGGGTGCCGAAGTCCGGCTGGAAGACGCCGAGTTGGCGCTGCACCGCCGGGGAGGTCAGGCCGATCTTGCGGCCGACGACCCGGGCGCCACCGGCGACCCGTTCGGCGGTCACCGTCGACTGCACCGCGTACGCGGCGTCGAGGTCGGTGTCGCCGATCAGGGCGCGTACCGGTGCGCAGGCGACACCGGCGGCAGCCGCCGTGGCGAGGTCCGTCGCCGCGTCGCGCACGGCTTTGGTGGAGATCAGATCTGCACGCATACGTTGGTCAGCTCCGTGTAGAAGTCCACTGAGAAGTCGCCGCCTTCCCGCCCGATGCCGGACAGGCCACGTCCACCGAACGGCGAGCGCAGGTCACGCAGGAACCAGGTGTTCACCCAGGACACGCCGACGCGCATCCGCTGCGCCACCCGGTGCCCGCGGCCGAGGTTGGTCGTCCACACCGACGAGGCCAGCCCGTACTCGGTGTCGTTGGCGAGCGCGACCGCCTCGTCCTCGGTGTCGAACGGGATCAACGCCGCCGCCGGACCGAAGATCTCCTCGCGGACCGGGCGGTCGGCGTTGGTCAACCCGCTCCACAGGGTCGGCTCGACCCACCAGCCACCGTCGAGGCCGGCATCGCCGTCGACACCCCCGGTACGGCCATCGGAGTCGGGCGAACCGTCAGCCGCCGCGGCACCTGCGATGGTGGGCACGCCGCCACCGGTCAGCACCGTGGCACCGGCCTCCGCAGCCGCCCGGTAGTAGGACAGCACCTTGTCCCGGTGACCGGCCGAGATCAACGGCCCGGTGGTGGTCGCCGGGTGCTGCGGCCGGCCCGGCCGCAGGCCGCGGGCAGCGGCCACCAGCCGCTGTGCGACCTCATCGAAGATCGGCCGGTGCAGGTAGACCCGTTCGGTGCACAGACAGACCTGCCCGGTGTTGGCGAAGATCGACCGGGTCAGCCCGGCCACGGTCAGGTCCAGGTCGGCGTCGTCGAAGACGACGGCCGCGTTCTTGCCTCCGAGCTCGAACGACACCGGTCGGACCTGGCCCGCGACGGTACGCATGATCGCCGAACCGGTGGCCGACGAGCCGGTGAAGGTCACCCCGTCGACGCCGCGATGGCGGACCAGGAACTCACCGGCCGAACCGGTACCGAAGCCGTGCACCACGTTGTACGCCCCGGCCGGCAGGCCGCATTCGGCGAGCACCTCGGCCAGCAGCGTGGCCGTGGACGGCGTCTCCTCGCTGGGCTTGACCACCACCGCGTTGCCACAGCCGAGCGCCGGGGCGACCTTCCAGGTGAGCAGCAGCAGGGGCAGGTTCCACGGCACGATCACCGCGACGACCCCCAGCGGGGACCGTACGGCGTAGTTGAGCGCCTGTCGCCCCTCGGGCAGCTCGGTCAGGAACGACGGCTGTTCGGCGTGGGTGGCGATGCCGGCGAAGGTCCGGAAGTTCGCCACCGCCCGGGCCACGTCGAGCCGGCGGGCCTCGGCGACCGGCTTGCCGGTGTCGGCGACCTCGGCCGCGACGAACTCCTCGGCCCGCTGCTCGATCCGGTCGGCGACCCGGCGCAGCAGGTCCGCGCGGGCCGCCGCCGACCATCGCGACCACGGCCCGGTCAGCGCCGCCCGGGCCGCCGACACCGCCCGGTCGACCAGGTCGGCGTCGGCCTCGTGCACCCGGGCGAACGTCCGCCCGTCGACCGGGTCGACGGCGGGGAACGACCTTCGCTCGTCGGGGTCGACCAGCCGACCGCCGACCGCGTTGCGAATCCACCGGTCGGTCATCCGGTACCCCGCAGGTCACCGACCGGCGACGGCTGCAGACCGGCGCTGGCGAGGATCGCCTCGTGGGCGGCGAGCGCCTCGGCCCGCAGCCGGTCCAGGTCCACCCCGACCAGCTGGCCGGCACGCTTGCGGACCACCCCGCCGACCAGCACGGTGTCCACATCGGCCCGGTCCGCGCAGGACACCACGATGCCGGCCGGGTCGCGCAACGGCAGGGTCCGGATGGTGTCGGCGCGCACCAGGACGAGGTCGGCCGCCTTGCCCGGGGTCAGCGTGCCGGTCCGGGCCGCCAGGCCGCACGCCGCAGCACCGTCGACAGTAGCCAGTCGCAGCACGTCGCGGTGGGTCAGCTGCGGAGTGAACGCGCCCTCCGGGTCGGCCGGCAGCGCCTCGGCCCGGCCCAGCGCCAGCGCCGCGCGCATCTGGGTGAACATGTCCCCCGGCGAGGTGGTGACGGTGTCGATGCTCAAGGTGGGCGCGACGCCGTGGTCGAGCATCGCGGTGATCTGCGGCAGGCCGTGGCCCATCACCAGTTCCACGTATGGCGCGATGGACACCGACCCGCCCGAGTCGGCGATCATCGCGATCTCCGCCGCCGAGGTGGTGGTGCAGTGGATGTACGTGGTGTTGTTGCCGAGCAGCCCGAGCCGGTGCAGCTCCCGTACCGGGGAGCCGGTCGCGCCGCCGGAACGCATCGCGGTGTGCACGGAGACCCGTACGCCCAGTTCGCGGGAGAGGTTCCAGTCGTTGACCGCGACCGCGTCCACCACGTTGCCGGGCTGACGCAACGCCAGCGCCATGGTGAGCAGCTGGTCGTCGCTGGCGAAGTGTTCGGCGCGGATCCGACGGGCGTCGTCCGGATGGTTCAGCTCGCTGCGGTACCACCACTGGCCGCCGGCCGGCATCCCGTGCGCGTACATCGCCCGGATTCCGGCGCGACGCAGTCCTTCGATCGCGCCGTCGGCATGGTCCGGGGTTTCGCTGGGCGACCAGTCGACCATCGTGGTGATGCCCGCGTCCAACGCGTCGAGGGCGCCCAGATGGTTGCCCAGCCGCATGAACTCCGGGGTGAACGCGGGCGCCACGCTGTTGAAGATGGTGCCCATGAACTCGCCGAGGGTGCAGCTGGGCAGCAGCGCGCGGACCAGCGACTGGTAGGTGTGCCGGTGGGTGTCGACGAAGCCCGGCACGACCACCGTGCCGGTCGCGTCGATCACCTCGGCACCGGTGGCGTCGGCCGGCCCGGTGGCGTCGGCACCGCCGGAGCCACCCAGGTCGGGCCCGACCGCCGCGATCCGGCCGTCGACGACCAGCACGTCGGCGCCGGGCAGGTCGCCCAGTTGCGGGTCCATGGTGACCACGTGGCCGCCCCGGATCAGCAGTTTGCGGCTCATCGGACCTCCTGCTTGTCGGGCTCGGCGAGCGCCCCGCCGGCCAGTTCCCCGGCCAGTTCCCCGGCCAGGTGCACGGGACGGCCGCCGAGCAACGTCAGTTCGGACTCCAGGGCCGGGATGCGCTGCTCCGGCACCGTGAAGTAGTCGTCGGACAGCACCGCGAGGTCGGCCCGGAACCCGGGCAGCAGGGCGCCGATCTCGTCCTCGGCGAAGCAGTTCCAGGCGCTGCCCCGGGTGTACAGATCGAGCGCCTCGGCCCGGGTGAGCAGGTTCTCCTCGCCGACGATGGTGTCCCCGCCGATGGTGCGGCCGGTGAGGTAGAAGTGCAGTGAGGTGAACGGATCGTAGGAGGCGCCGCGCATCGCGTCCGTGCCGGCGCTCAGCGGCACCCCGGCGTCGAGCAGGGCCCGCAGCGGCGGCGCGGACCGCACCCGCTCGGTGCCGAACGCGCCGATCAGCTGGTCACCGAGGAACCGCAGCAGGCTCTGGGTGAGTACGCCGAGACCGAGTGCCCGGATCCGGCCGATCTGATCGGGCTCGATCATCTCGCCGTGCACGATGCCCCAGCGCAGCGGCGCCAGCGGCGTCCGGGCGTTCACCGCCTCGCAGGCGGCCAGCAGCGTACCGATGATCTCGGGCCGGTGGGCGTGCATCTGCATCGGCCAGCCGCCGGCGGCGAGCCGGCCGAACAACTCGGTCAGCTCGGCCAGGTCGGCGTCGGTCACGTCGACCCGGGTGTGCACCCGGTCGTGCAGGCGGTAGAGCACGACCTCACCGAAGCCGAGCAGACGCAGCGTGTCGCTGCCGTGGCGGCGGCGGCCGTAGCGCAGGTAGCCGGCGATCTCCTCGGGCTCACGGCCACGGGCCGAGGCGTGCACCGTCAGGAAGGTGCGCACGGTCAGCTCGCCCCGCCGGTCGACCTCGTAGACCGCCTCGTAGACGTCCGGACCGGTGTTCACGCCGCCGCCGTCGATCAGGCTGGTCACCGCGAACCGGTTCAGGTCCCGCGACAGCCGCGCGGTCGAGGCGATCTGCTGGTCGAGCGTCGGCACCGGCAGCCGGGCGTACAGCCATTTGCAGCCCTCCATGCCGAGCACCCGGCCGGTGAGCTGGCCGTGTTCGTCCCACTCGAACAGGTGCGCGCCGGCGGCGCGGGCCAGGTCGGCGGTCAGCCCGGCGGCCCGCATCCCGGCGGTGTTGACCTGGGCCCAGTCGTACATCATTTGGACGAACACCGGCTGCTGCGGGGCGACCCGGTCGAGTTCGGCCCGGTCCGGTCCCCGGCCCTCCGGGAACTGGCGTTCGTGCCAGCCGCCGATCACCAGGACCCACTCGCCGGCCGGCCGGGTGGCGGCGGCCTCGGCGACGGTCTCCAGCCCGGCGGCCAGGCTCGGGCAGCGTTCCCAGCGCAGCTCCGCGTCCCAGGTCAGCCCGGCACGAACGAAGTGGATGTGGTTGTCGATCAGGCCGGGGATGACGCAGCGGCCGGCCAGGTCGACGACCCGGGTGCCGGCACCGGCGAGCCGCCGGACCTCGTCGTCGGTGCCGATCGCCTGGACCCGGCCGGAGCGTACGGCGAGCGCACTGACCTGGCCCGGACCGGCCGCGGAGCCGGCGCCGTTGACGGCGCTGCGGCCGGTAGCTGCGCTGCGGCCGGTGGCCGCGCCGGAGGGTGCCGGCCGGGCCCGGGCGAGCGGAGTGATGTCGCCGTTGACCAGGATCAGGTCAGCGGTGTGCGGGCCGGTCACGACGGCCGCCCCAGGCTCAACGCGTCCGGTCGGGGTTCGCCCAGCAACGGACTGGTCAGCAGGTACATGCCGGAGGTGGTGAAGGCCCAGACCAGTCGGCGGTCCCACTCGACGAAGATGCTCTCCGTCGGCACCAGGTACGACCGGGGGTTGTCCAGCTCGTCGGTCATCCGGGGCACGAAGTAGCCGGCCTGCCGTGGCTCCCGCAGATCGGTCAGGTCGAACATCTGCACCCCGGCGTTGCCGAACGAGTACAGGGTCAGGTTCGGGTCGGGCGTTCCCGGGTGCTGGTTGGACCCAAACCTCTTCGGACCGAACTTTCCGCGCCGGAACACGAAGTCGCGGTACGGGGCGTCCGGCGGCGGCAGCGGCCGGGGCAGGGTGGCGATGATCCGGGGCTCGGTGGGGTCGGCGACGTCGATGACGTACACCTCCTTGTACGGCTCGTAGCCGTCCTCGTTCATCGGCCCGCCGTTGACCAGGACGACGCCCCGGCTGGTGACCCGGCTGGTGTCCACCACGTCGCCCTCGATGCCGGCCCAGCTCTGTGGCAGTTCCAGGCTGCCGGCCACCGTGGGGTGGGCCGGGTCGGCCAGGTCCAGCACGTACAGGCCGAGGCCGCCCATGGCGGTGTAGCCGTACCGGCCGCCCCGCTCCAGCGGCACCGGCACCGAGGTGGGCACCCGGGCGCCCATCCACGAGTTCCGGTTGCCGTGCCGGCTCCACGCCCGGTAGGCCGCAATCTCGTCGACCCGCTGCCCGGGCACCCACCAGGTGGAGACGAGCTGCGGCCGGCGTGGGTCCGACATGTCGTAGATGAGCTGTGCCGGGGTGTACGGATAGGTGGCGAACTCCTGGTTGATGAACGTGTCGTCGGGTGCCGCGCAGATGTAGAGGTACCTGCCGCCGTCGTACGCCGGGGTGTCCACCCCGCCGGAACCCTGGTGGATACCGGTGACCGGGTCGACCGGCCCGGTCGGCACCTCGGCGAGCAGCTTCCAGTCGGTCGGCCCGGTCAGCTCGTAGACCCGGAAACCACGGAAGCCCGGCACGGACATCAACCGGGCAAGGGTGTCCGGATTCGCGTACTTGTTGGAGTCCTGACCGTAGGTGCGGGGCACCTCGAAGCACTGGATCAGCAGCCACGCCCCGAGCTGCTCGTTGTACGCGATCGAGGCGGCCCCGAACTCGCCCTCCTCCGGGGCGTACCGCTTCTCCAGGATGAGTTCCCGCGCGGTGGGATCGGTGATGTCGTAGACGTTGAGCGCCTGCCGGTAGTAGTGGAACATGTACCGCCGACCGTCCATGTCCACCACGTTCTGCCAGGTGTGGGTCAGCCGCACCACGGTCGGCCACCGGCCCTCGACGGTCATGTTCGAGGTGTACTCCCGGTCCTCCAGGTGGTCCAGGCTCTGCGGCAACGGCCGCGGCCCGGCGACATAGGGGGTGCTTTCAGGGTGGACGAAGACCCCGCGGGCCTCGTCCCAGCCGTACTCGGCGATTTCCATCTGCGCCTCACTCACTCGTCGGTGGATGGGTTTGCGGACGTCGGGGCGTCCGTGGCGACGCTCATCAGTGACCGCACCCGGTCCCGGTCGTCCCGGAACCCCTGCGCGGTGGTCCGCCAGGCGATCTCGCCCTTGACCATCACCGCCACCTGGTCGGCCAGATCGAGCGCGAGCCGGACGTTCTGCTCGACCAGCAGCACCGTGATCCGGTCGGCGCGCAGCGCTCTGATGACGTCCGCGACCTGCTGCACCACCATCGGCGACAGCCCGTCGGACGGTTCGTCGAGCAGCAGCATCCGGGGATTGGTCAGCAGCGCCCGGCCGATGGCCAGCATCTGCTGTTCGCCGCCGGAGAGCTGGTTGCCCCGGTTGCGGCGCCGCTCGTGCAGCCGGGGCAGCAGGTGGTACACCCGGTCGAGGTCCCAGCCGCCGGACCGGCCACGACGCACCGCGATCCGCAGGTTCTCCTCGACGGTCAGCGGGCTGAACACCCGCCGGCCCTGCGGCACCAGGGCGATGCCGGCCTTGGCGACCCGGTCGGTACGCCGTCCGGTGAGTTCCGCACCGGCGAACCGGACCGTGCCCGAGTACACCTGGACCAGGCCCATCAGGGACATCACGAGGGTCGATTTGCCCACCCCGTTGCGGCCCAGGACGGACAGCACGGATCCTTCCTCGATCGCCAGGTCGATGCCCTGCAGGACGACGCTCTGGGCGTAGCCGGCCCGCAGCCCGGTCACCTCCAGCAACGGACTCACGACAGGTCCCCCTCAAGGTCGTCGTCGGTCGCGCTCCAGGACAGGTACGCCTCCTGCACGGCGGGGTCCGCCGACACCTGGTCCGGGTCCCCGGTGGCCAGTAGTTGGCCATGGTGCAGCACGCTGATCTGGGTCGCGAGGCTGAACACGACGTCCAGGTCGTGCTCGACGACGATCACCGTGAGCTCCGTCGGCAGGCTCTTCACCAGGGCGACGAACGAGGCGGACTCGGCCGAGGACATCCCTGCGGTCGGTTCGTCCAGCAGCAGCACCCGGGGGCGCGACGCCAGGGCCAGCGCGAGTTCCAGCTGCCGACGCTCGCCGTGCGACAGCGCCGCGGCCGGATCGTCGGCGCGCTGTTCGAGGCCGACCGCGGCCAGGTTCTCCGCGGCCCAGGAGTCGCGCCGGCCGTACCGGCCGGCCCCGCGCCACCACACGGTGCCGATCCCCTGCACCCGCTGAGCGGCCAGCGCGACGTTCTCCCGCACGGTCAACGGCATGAAGACGCTGGAGTGCTGATAGGTCTGGGCGATGCGCATTCTGGCCCGGCGGGGCTGGGCGTACCGGGTGATGTCCGTACCGAAGTAGCGGATCCGACCGGCCGTGGCCCGCACCTCGCCGGTGAGCAGCTTGAACATCGTCGACTTGCCGGCACCGTTGGGGCCGATCAGCGCGTGCCGGGCACCGGCCCGCACGGTGAGGGTGACGTCGTCGACGGCGCGCAGCGCACCGTACGCGCGGGTCAGCCCGACGAGGTCGAACGCGGCGTCCGTCATGCCCGGCCCACCGCTCTCCTGCGCGCCCACGACACCAGCCCCGCGATCCCGTCGGGTAGCAGGTAGACGACGAGGATCAG
Organism: Micromonospora sp. LOL_021; assembly: GCF_048060215.1. Classification (NCBI taxonomy): domain Bacteria; kingdom Bacillati; phylum Actinomycetota; class Actinomycetes; order Micromonosporales; family Micromonosporaceae; genus Micromonospora; species Micromonospora sp. LOL_021. Next base: position 18,490 of record NZ_JBHMIN010000066.1, read on the forward strand.
GACCGCGCCCAGGACCACCGGGCCGAGCCCCTGCATCGAGATCGGCAGCATGTTCTGCACCACGATGATCAACGCCGAGCCGGCCACCGCGCCCCACAGGCTCTGCGAGCCGCCGACGATCAGCGCCACCAGGGCGAGGGCCGAGGCGTGGAAGTTCATGTCGGCCGGGGAGATGAACAGGGTCTGGGTGACCCAGAGCGAGCCGGCCACCCCGGCGAACGCCCCACTGACGCAGAACGCCGCGTACTTGTAGCCGGCGGTGCTGTAGCCGAGTGCCCGCATCCGCGGCTCGTTGTCCCGGATACCGGCCAGCGCCCGGCCGAACGGTGACCGGACCAGCAGGGCGATCCCGGCGGCCATCAGCAGCACCACGACCGCGATGTACCAGTAGACGGCCGCGATGTGCCGCAGCTCCACGCCCGCCGCCAGCACCAGGGTGGGGATGTTGGCCAGGCCGTCCGAGCCGCCGGTGAGGGTGACCTGGGCGATCGCCACCAAGGCCAGCAGCTCACCGATGGCGAGGGTGAGCATCAGCAGGTACGTGCCGCGTACCCGGACCAGCAGCCAGCCGGTGAGTCCGGCCACCACCGCTCCGGCCAGCGCGGACAGCACCAGCAGTACGGGTGAGTTGTCGGTGAGCCGGCCGGCGAGCAGCCCGGTGGTGTAGCCGCCCACGCCGAAGAACCCGGCCTGGCCGATGGTCGGCATTCCGGTCACCCCCATCAGCAGCACCATGCTCATGACCAGCAGCGAGAAGGCCAGGATCTGGGTGAGGGTGGAGATGGCGTACGGTCCGGCCAGGAATGGCGGTACGACTGCGATGGCGACGACCAGGGGCGGCATCATCCGTCGCACCGTCGGGGAGGTCAGGTTCATGCGACCGCTCCCGCCCGACCGAGCAGGCCCTGCGGACGGGCCACCAGCACCAGCGCCATCGCACCGAAGATCAGGAAGGGGGCGATCTGCGGGGCCAGGGCGGTGCCGAGTGTCTGCACCTGCCCGATCACCAGGCCGCCGATGAGCGCGCCGCGGGCCGAGCCCAGACCCCCGATGACCACCACCACCAGGGCGATGAGCAGGACCTGGCCGTCCAGCCCGGGACCGGCGCCGAGCATCGGCCCGCCGACGACGCCGGCTACCACCGCCAGCGCCGAGCCGACCGCCAGCACCCCGAAGACGATCTTCCGGGTGTCGATACCAAGTGCGCGGACCATTTCCGCGTCCGCAACGATCGCCCGCACCGTCGCTCCCATCATCGTCCGTTCCAGCAGGACCTCGGCGAGCACCGCGACCAGCAGCCCGAAGCCGATCAGCACCAAGCGGTAGACCGGATACGGGTCACCGAGAATGGACACGCTGTCGTCGAGCCCGGCCGGGGCCGGAACCGAACGCACGTCCGCGCCGAAGGCCCAGAGCAGCAGGTTGCCCCCGGCCAGCGACAGTCCAAGGGTCAACAGCGCCTCGGCCATGTGACCGCGCCGGGCGAGCGGCCGGGTCACCACGGTGAGGCCGGCCCCGGCGAGCGCGCCCAGACCCAGCGCGAGAGTCAGCGCCATCACCCAGCTGAGCCAGGCTCCGTCCGGGGCGACCAGCACTGCGGCCGCGTACGCCCCGCCGAGGAACAGCGTGCCGTGGGCCAGGTTCAGCAGGTTCAACATCCCGAACACGAGCGACAGGCCCACGGCGAGGGTGTACAGCAGCAGGCCGTACGCCAGCCCGTTGATCACGGTGATGGTGTTGGCGTCCAACCATTGGATCACCGCAGGTCCGTCCCTTCCTCGTTCGGTGCTGCCGGCCACGGTCGGTGTGCCGGCGCCGCCTGCGCGGGTGGGCGTCCCGACGTCGGGACGCCCACCCGTACCGTCAGGCGCGTTCGCCCTCGCTGGTGTAGACGCCGAGCTCGACGATGACCTCGTCGTACATCACCCCGTCCTGCTCGGTGGCGCGACGCAGGTAGATCGTCTGGGTGGGTGCCTGCGCCTCGTCGAAGCGCCAGGTGCCCCGAGGCGACTCGATCTCACCCAGACCGGCCAACGCGGTGTTGATCGCCTCACCGGTCACGGCGTCGTCGCCGATCGCCGCGAGCGCCATGTCAAGCACCACCGCCGAGGCGTACTGGGCCTCCGAGTAGACCGACGGCTGGGCGTCGAACTCGCCGACGTAGGCGTCCACGAACGCCTCGTTGACCGCCGAGTCGATCCGCGGGGTGTAGATCGAGTTGGTCAGCACTCCGGTGGCGGCGGCGCCCTGGGCGGCCAGGTTGCCCTCGGTCAGGGCCTGATTGCCGTACAGGGTCACGTTCTCGTTCAGACCGAACTGCGCGAACTGGGTCACGAACCGGGCCGCTTCGGCACCGGCGTAGAAGGCGTACACCGAGGTCGCTCCGGAGTTGCGGATCTCCGACAGGTACGGCTGGTAGTCCTGGGTCGAGCCGAACGGGGTGAACGTCTCGCCGGCGATCTCCACGCCGCCGGCCTCCAGGCCGCCACGGACCGACTCGATGATCGCGTGCCCCTGGCTGTAGTCCGCGCCGATCAGGTAGACCGACTCGTCGGGGTGCTCATCGACCAGGTAGTCGACGATCGAGGTGTTCATCATCGGGTTGGTCCAGCCGACCCGCCACCAGTACGGGTTGTCGGTCACCTGGGCCGTCGAGATCACCGGAACCTGGGCGTCGGAGAAGATGTTGGCCACCCCGACCGCCGTGGCGCTGTTCACGATCCCGGTGACCGCCGCCACCTGCTCCTGCTGGACCAGGCGCCGGGCCGCCGAGGTGCCCACCTGCGGGGTGCTGCCCTCGTCGATGGTGACCAGCTCCACCTCGCGGCCGCCGAGCTGGTTGTCATGTTCCTCGAGGTAGATCTGCATTGCCCGTTCCAGGTCGCCGCCGATGGAGGCGTAGACGCCGGACTTGGGCACCATGAATCCGATCTTGACCGGTGCGCCGTCGGCACCGCTTCCGGTCTCGCCGTCACCGTCGCCGGACACGGCGCTGCCGCCACAACCCGCGAGCGCGATCGTGAGTGTGCCGGCTACCGCGAGCGCAGCTCTGCTGATTCCCATATCCGCACTCCTCGCTTGAGGGATATCGTCGGCGCCCGTACAAATACGCGCCTGTCGATAGATGTCAGACTTGTCGCTTAGATAAATTTTCGTACCGATAGGTGAGTAATGCCAATCGATCCATCAGAGTCGACGCCAACCCGGCGCGGCGACCACCGCCGATCGACCGGCTGACCGGCCGGCTCGCTATTGGCCAACCACCCTAGTGGCTATCTGGCTTAGCCAATTTAGAACAACATGCTGCAGATCACATGTCAAGCCCTCAGCGGCCTCGTAACCGAGCTGTAGCCCTGGTCAGAGGCTTTGCCGCCTACCAGGCGGCCGCCACGTACTTCGGCTCCACGAACTCAGCTATCCCGGCTTGGCCGCCCTCGCGTCCCAATCCGCTCTGCTTCACTCCGCCGAACGGCGCGGCAGGCTCGGACACCAGACCCTGGTTGAGGCCCACCATGCCCGATTCCAACTGCTCGGCGACCCGAAGACCACGGCCCATGTCCCGGGTGTAGAGGTAGCTCACCAGGCCGTACTCCGTGGCGTTGGCCATCGTCACCGCTTCCTGCTCGGTGTCGAAGGCCACCACCGGTGCCACCGGACCGAAGATCTCCTCGGTCAGCACCGCGGCCTCACCCGGCACGTCGGTCAGCACGGTCGCCGGGTAGAAGAACCCGTCGCCGGCGGATGGACGGCCACCGGTATGGACGCGGCCTCCCGCACCCACCGTGGCGTCGACAAGTTCGCCGACCTTCTCCCGCGCCGCGGCGTTGATCAACGGACCGAGCCGGACCTTGGGATCCAGCCCGGAACCCATCCGCCAGCGGTGCAGTGCCGTGCCCAACCGGGCGACGAACTCGTCGACCACGGACCGGTGCACGTAGAACCGGTTGGCCGCAGTGCAAGCCTGCCCGCCGTTGCGCATCTTCGCCAGCAGCGCGCCCTCGACCGCCGCGTCCAGATCCGCGTCGTGCAAGACCAGGAACGGAGCGTTCCCGCCGAGCTCCATCGAACAGTTGACCACCCGGGCCGACGCCTCCCGCAGCAACAGCCGGCCGACCTCGGTGGAACCGGTGAACGAGAGCTTGCGGACCCGGGGATCGGCCAACGCCGCCGAGGTGACCGCTGCGGCCCGCCGGCTCGGCACCACGTTGACCACACCGTCCGGCACCCCGGCCCGGCGGAGCAGGTCGGCCAGGGCCAGCGCGGTCAGCGGCGTGTCGCTGGCAGGTTTGAGCACCACCGAGCAGCCGGCGGCGAGGGCCGGTCCGATCTTGCGGGTGGCCATCGCCGCCGGGAAGTTCCACGGTGTGACCAGCAACGACACCCCTACCGGCTGCGGCATCACCAGGATCCGGTTGCCGCTGACCGGTGCCCGGGCGAGCGTCCCGTCCAGCCGCACCGCCTCCTCGGCGTACCAGCGGAGGAACTCGGCGGCGTAGGCCACCTCGGCTCGGGCGTCCGCAAGGATCTTGCCGTTCTCGATCACGATCAGCCGGGCCAGCCGTTCCGCGTGCTCGACCATGAGCTCGTACCCTCGGCGAAGCACCTCGGCCCGATGACGCGGCACGGTCCCGGCCCAGGCCGGTCCGCTCGCCGCCGCCGCGTCCACCGCGCTGATCATGTCCGCGGCGGTGCCACTGGCCACCTCCGCTACCACCGCCCCCGTCGACGGGTCGAGCACCGGCATCCGATCGTCCGCCACCACCCACTGCCCGCCGATGAACATGTCGGTCGGCACCGTGGCCCCGTCGACCTGAGTGGTCATCGCGCGCCGCCTCCCGCCGCCCGACCGGCATCGAGCGCGGCCGCCGCCGCCTGGACCTCGTACATGGCGAGAAAGTCGTCGTCCCGGTGACCGTGACCGATCGCCACCTGGATCAGCTGATGAACCAGGCTCGCCACCGGCATCGGCACCTCGCTGGCCCGGGCCGCACCCAGCCCGAGATCGAAGTCCTTACGCAGCAGTTCGGTGGTGAAGGTAGGCTGCCAGTCCCGGTCCACGAGATCCGGCGTCCGTTTGCGGACCCAGTCCGAGGCGAGCACCGTACCGTTGAGGAACTCCAGGAAGGCGGCCCGGTTCACACCGCCCTTCTCGGCCAGGGTCACCACCTCGACCAGGGACTCGACCATCATGCCGAGGTAGAGGTTGTGGCACAGCTTGACCAGCCGGCTCTGCTCGTCGGGGCCGGCGTGGACCACCGTCCGACCGATCGTCGCCAGGTACGGCCGCGCCCGGTCGTACGCGTCCTGCCCGCCGGAGGCGACCAGGCACGCACCGCCCTCGGCGACCACATGCGGGTTTCCGCTGACCGGGGCGGCGAGGAAGTCGACGCCCCGGGCCGCCGCAGCTGCCCTTACCCCGGCGGAGGTCTCTGCGGACACCGTCGAGCAGTCGACGACGACGCCGACCCGCCGGTCGTCGGCGGTCAGCAGTCCGCCCTCGCCCAGCAGCACCTGGCGCAGATCGGCCGAGGTGGAGACCATGACGAAGACGATGTCGCAGCCGGCCAGCTCCGCGACCGAGTCGACGACGAGCGCGCCCCGGTCCGCGAGCGGTTGCGCCTTGCTCCGGGTCCGGTTCCAGACCCGGACCGGGTGGTCGGCGTCCAGCAGCCGGCCGACCATGGCAGACCCCATTCGGCCGGTCCCGAGCCAGCCCAGGGTGGGTGTGGTGCCGGTCATCGTGTCTCCTCTCGTCCCGCCGTCTCGGCGGTGCGCGTGGTCAGGTAGGCCGCGGCGGCGGATGTCGGGGCCAGACTCACCGCAGCAGATCCGCGCCGGGTGTGTACCGGATACCGGTGACGTACAGCTGGTCGGCGGGGAACCGGGTGAGCAGCTGACAGCCGTCGGCGGTGACCACCACCTCCTCCTCGATCCGGGCGGCGGCGGTGCCGTCCGGCGTCGGCCAGTAGGTCTCGATGGCGAACACCATGCCCTCCTGCAGGGTCACCGGATGCTCGAACGAGTGGTAGCGGCTCATCAACGGCCGCTCCCAGTTCGACAGCCCCAGACCGTGGCAGTACTGCAGGCCGAACGCCTCCTCCTCGGAGGAGTAACCGAACTCCTGGGCCGCCGGGAAGTGCCGGACCACGTCGGCGGAGGTCGCGCCGGGACGGATCTCGGCGATGGCGTTGTCCATGAACTCCCGGGCCCGCCGGTACGCCGCCACCTGCGCCTGGCTCGCGCCGCCCACGTTGAAGGTCCGGTAGTAGCAGGTCCGGTACCCGTTGAACGAGTGGATGATGTCGAAGTACGCCGTGTCACCGGGACGGATCAGCCGGTCCGAGAAGACGTGGGGGTGCGGGCTGCACCGCCCGCCGGAGATCGAGTTGACCGCCTCGACCTCTTCCGACCCCCGCTCGTAGAGGTACCGGTTGACCAGTGCCACGCACTCGTTCTCCCGGACACCGGGCCGCAGGGTACGGAACAGTTCCTCGTACGCGCCGTCCACCAGCCCGGCGGAATGGTCCAGCAGCGCGATCTCGTCGGCCGTCTTCACTGCCCGCACGTCCTGCATGAAGCTGTGTCCGTCGACGATCGTCAGCCCTTCGCGCTCCAGCGCCCGCAGCACCGGCAGCTCCACCACGTCCACGCCGACCGGCTCGCCGGCCAGACCGTGTTCGGCGAGGATCTGCGCCGCCCGCGCCGCGTTGCCACGCTCGATGCCGACCTCCTCCGGGATCGATCCGCGCCAGCTGGAGATCCCGGCGCGCCAGCTGTCCTTGCCGAACCAGGAGGCGTACTGCTGGTGGGTGCGGGCGGCGGAGCCGATGTCCCACAGGATCGGTTCCTGTCCCCGCATCACCAGCGCGCACCGGAACAGCTTGTCCCGGGCCCAGTTGCCGATGTGGGTACCGGTCGTGTAGCGGATGTTGTTCATGTCGAACAAGATCAACGCACCGAGGTCGGAGCGTTCGAAGGCCGCCTGGACCTTCGCGAAGCGGTCCTGACGGAGGCGGGCGAAGTCGACCCGTTCCTCCCAGTCGACCCCCATGGTGGCGCCAAGTGAGGCGATCGGGCTGGTCTGCGCGGATGGCGCGTAGATGCTGGTCATGGCTACTCCGGATCAGACGGGCGCGTACTCGCCGGCGACGGGACGACCGGACCGGACCTGCGGTGCCGGGCCCGTCCGGTCAAGAGCCACCCAGACGGCGTCGACAATGGACTGGGTACGTAGGTGGTAGGTCTCGAAGAGGTGGTGGGCGCTGAGGGCGCCCTCGGCGAACGTGTCGCGCAGCCCCACCCGGCGCAACCGGACCCCGAGACCCGCCTCAGCGAGGGTCTCGGCGACCGCGGAACCGAGACCGCCGACGATGCTGTGGTTTTCAGCGGTCACCACCGCCTGGGTGTCCGCGACGGCGGCGAGCAGGGTGGCGGTGTCCAGCGGCTTGACCACTGGTACGTGCACCAGACCGCAGTCGACGCTGGCGGCGGCCAGCGCCTCGGTCGCCGCGACCGCCGCAGGCAGCATCATGCCGTTGGCCACGACGACGGAATCAGAGCCGGGCCGCAGCCGGGCCGCCCGGTCCAGCCGGAACTCGTACCCCTCGTCGAAGATCACCGGGATCTCGCCGCGCTTGAGCCGGAGGTACACCGGGCCGGGGTGGTCCACGATCGCGGCGGTGACCTGCCGGATCTCGGCGGCGTCCGCAGCGTCGATCACGGTGAGGTTGGGTAGCGCCCGCATCAACGCGACGTCCTCGATAGCCTGGTGGCTCGGGCCGCCGGGGCTGGACAGACCCGGCATGAACCCGACGATGCGCACCGGCAGGTTCGGATAGGCGATCGCGTTGACGATCTGGTCGAGCGGGCGCCGGGTGGCGAACACCCCGAAGGTGTGCACGAACGGCACGAGTCCGCTGCGGGCGAGCGCTCCGGCGATGCCCATCATGTTCGCCTCGGCCATTCCGACGTTGACGAACCGGTCGGGCAGCGCGTCGCGGAACAGGTCGACCTCGCACTGCCGGGTGAGATCACCGGAGAGACAGATGATCCGCTCGTCGGCACGGGCGAGTTCGAGCAACGCCGTACCGTACGGCTTGACGACGGTCGGGTACGGCGGCCTACGCATCGAGGGCCTCCAGCTCGGCGGTCGCCGCCTCGGCGAGTTCGGGCGGCAGCTTGATGAAGTGACCGTCGACGCCGTCGGGCAGGCACGCCAGCCCGTGCCGGGTCGAGGTCCGGGCGATCACGACGGCCGGTCGGTCGGTGGCTACGGCGTGGGCGACGGCATCGTCGAGCGCCGCCGCGTCGTGCCCGTCGACGTCCCGGGCGTCCCATCCGAACGACCGCCACTTGTCGGCGATCGGTTCGACCGTGGCGATCTCCGCTACCGGGCCGTCGACCTGCGAATTGTTGGCATCGAGCAGGACCGCCAGGTTGCCCAGCCGGTGATGGTCGGCGAACATCGCCGCCTCCCACAACTGCCCCTCCTCGAGTTCGCCGTCGCTGATCATGGCGAGAGCGCGTGCGTCCGACCGACCCTGGATGCGGTCTGCCAGCGCGAAACCGACCGCAGCGGAGAGCCCTTGCCCGAGGGAACCGCAGGTGAGGTCCACCGCCGGCGACCGCTCGGTGCCGATCGCCTCCAGCCGTGAGCCGTTGTGGCCGTAGGTCCGCAGGTCGTCGTCGTCGAGCAGACCCCGCTCGGCGGCGGCGGCAAACGCGGCGATGATGTAGTGCCCCGGCGAAACCACCAGCCGATCGGTGCCCGGACGGTAGTACCGCCCGTAGAGGACGGCGAATCCCTCGGCTGAAGACAGCGCCTGCCCCAGGTAGCCCAGTCCGTGCATCGCGACCATGCGTACGGCGCGCAGCCGGATCCGGGTGGCCAGCCCTGGTAGCTGCGCGACGGGCACCGGGTCGGCAGAGGCCGGGGGGCGCGGTGGAGACTCGATCAACGGATTCATGCTAACCTCTACTGGTAAAGTGGCTAAGCCGCTTTAGTAAGGCACAGCGTCAAGCATCACGTCAACCCGCAGGTCAGCCAGGGTTGCGCCCAGGCCTCGCGCCAGGAGGCACGACCTGCGTAGGCTGACGGCTCGTCGGACCGCAAGCAGGCGACGAGACCAGCGATGTGGGGCCGCAGGCGTGTCCAGCTGGAGAGGATCGGGGATGGCAACGACGGAATCCGCAGCGGCGGGCAACGGGACGCGCCCGCGCGACGTCGTGCAACTCGGCACGGTCCGCCCGGTCACTGCCAACCGGCTCGCCGACGACGTCGCCGAGCAGATCCGGCAGCTGATCATCAGCAAGAACCTCGCGGAAGGCTCACGCCTTCCCTCCGAGCGTCACCTGGCCACGATGTTCGGAGCCAGCCGGCCGATCGTCAGCCAGGCGCTCCGGGCCTTGTCCCTGATGGGACTCGTGGAGATCAAGCAGGGCTCCGGGGCGTACATCATGCGCCGCCCCGAGTCGGCCATCGCCGCGTCGGTCAACCTGATGCTCGATCTCGACCGGCAGTCCCTGTCCCACCTGGTCGACCTGCGACTGTGGTTGGAGACTCTCGGTGCCACCGAGGGCATCCGGCGATCCGACACCGACCTCGACGATGTCCGCACGGCACTGCAGCGACTCAACGAGAGCATGGCCGGCGGCACCTCCGCCTGGATCGCCGCCGACACGGTGTTCCACGCCGCCGTCGTCCGGACCTCCGGCAATCCCTTCCTCGCCTCGATCTACGAAGCGATCCACACCGCCGTCATCTCCTACGAGTACGACGACTGGGTGAGCCGGGACCGCGTTCCGGACTGGTTGCTTCCCGACAACGCCGACGCCCAGATGGCCATCCACAAACCCATCCTGGACGCAATGGCCGACCGGGACGACGCTGCCGTACGGGCCGCGATCCGCCACCACCACGACGTGATGCTGCAGCACATCGAACGCAGCCGCGAACATCGGTAGCCGCCGCTGGCGCCGGTGGCACCCAATCCGACGACGGCCACCCGAAATCTCCCCATCCCCCGCTGCCCGGCAACCCTGTACCTGCCGAGAATGTCATCCGGGCAGGTCAGGCAGCATGCTCGTACTCGTGAAGGATGCCGCCGAGGCGGTCGCGTCGGCGGAGGTTCAGGTGGATGAGACGGTCCGGGTCGCTGATCGGTTCGGGTAGTAGCGCGAGTGGCCGGACGTTGCCGATGCCCTGATGAGGGCGCTGCCCGTTGTAGAAGACCTCGTATTCGCGGAGCGCGTGCCGCAAGTGCCGCTGATGGAGAATCCACCGGATCAGAAGGTTAGGGGTTCGAGTCCCTTCGGGCGCGCGAGATCAACAGGGGTCTGACCTGCCGAAACGGCGGTCAGGCCCTTTCTGCCGTCCGGATGGTGTGGACGGTGGGTGTCACGTGGGTGCGACGTGGGTGCCACGCCCGGGCCCTGGACGAACTCGGCCCGCCCGCCACCGACGTCACCACCGACATCCCTGCCGACC
>NZ_JBHMIN010000067.1:0-28902 GCF_048060215.1 Micromonospora sp. LOL_021
CTCCGGACCTCAACGCGGAGTCCTCAGCCGCACACTCTCCGACTTTGCCGTGCCCGTGCCTTCATTGAGGCTGGCAGAGGGTGTTGCGCGACTGCGGGCACGATGTCGCAGCTCTCTCGGGAGCTGCCCTTCATTGAGGCGTGCGGGTCGACGACGACGGCGAATGGCTGGTGCCCGTCGGTCGCAGCTCTCTCGGGAGCTGCCCTTCATTGAGGCAGGCCGGCAGGGCCCGCTCGGTGTCCGACACCGTCGCAGCTCTCCCGGGAGCTGCCCTTCATTGAGGCTGGCAGGCCGTCTTGCCGCCGTCGTGGGAGCTCTCGGGAGCTGTCGTTGGACGGGGACCTGCCGTGGATGGTCAGCAGGGCGCAGCAGGTGTGGATCGGTTCCGGATCCTCACCTGGGCAGGTGGTCGTACTGCCGTCGTCTGTGGATGGCGTCGCTGACTTCGGCAATGATCTGGCGATGCCGTTGCAGCAGACTGTCCTTCTGATCGGGTTCACCCATATCGCGCCGGGCGGCTGCTGCTGCGACGGATTCGTGTAGTAGGTCGTGGAGGGCGCGTGGGAGCAGCGCGGCGTCGGCCGTACTCAGCTGGTGTTTCCGGGCGTGGTCGTCGGCGGCCTCGGTGATGACCGCGTCTGCGGTGGTCTCGGTGCCGTGGGTGATCGGGGCGCGATCACGGGCTCTGTTGAGCAGGAGAAGGATGTGTGCGGACCATGCCCTGGCCATGTCCTGCCCCGCGATTTCGTTATCTTTCAGACCAATGCGGAATTTCCCGTACGTCGTGCCCCGGTGATCCCCCGGGTTGGTGGCGGCGATGGATGCCTCCAGGGCGTCGGCGGCGAGGACCAGTAGGCGAATGTGGGCGGCCGGCGTCGTCGCGTCGACGAGGGCTGCGCGGACGAGTTCCAGCCGCTGAACGACCAGGCCGGTGGTCCAGCTGGTGTCGGAGCTGCCGTCCGGCGGCTGTCGGCTGGCGAAGGCGTCGGCCAGCAGACGTGCCCGGTCGGTGACGTCTTCGCCAATGGCCGAGGCGGCCAGCAACCGCCAGGCGACGTCCAGTTCCAAGGACCGTAGGGCCCGCTCGGCGGCGATAAGCAGGGGCAGATCGCCGCCGGTGACGGCGGGCCACAGGTGGACGTTGCGGTAGCCGCTGCGGTTAGCGGGAGTGGCGTTCTCCCGGACGAACAGGGGGATGCCGTGCCGGGCACCAACGAGGCGCATGGCGCGGATCAGGGCGAGGACCACCGGCTTGCGGCCGGTGGGAATGAGCAGCAGTGCCCCGGTCTCGCGGGTGAGCCTGGCCTCGATTGCGCGTTCGACGGCGGTTTCGTCGATGTCGTCCGGGGTGATCGGCTCGACCCAGCTTTCGTCGCTGGCCGCGCCCGTGACGTTGTGGGTGATCTTGGTAATCAACTCGGCGTCGGCCGTAGCGGCGTCGAGGCTGCCCTCGCCGTCGTCGACGGCGAAGATGACGGCGCGCAGCCGGGTCTCCTGCGTGCCGAGGAACTCCAGCACCGCCGGCGGGATTCCATCACGAAGCTGGCACCCGACTGTGTCGTTGGCGGCGCTACCGGGTCGGATTCCGGCTGGCCAGACCGCCAGGACGGTGTCTGCCGGGGCGACCGGCGGTTCAGGCAGACCGGCGTCGCTCCAGCCGCTGCCGTCGACGGCGTACTGGGTCAGGTATTCACCGATGAAGGCGGCGTCGCGGGCGGTGGGCGGGCGGAGGTTGTGGCTGCCCCTGCCGATGTTCTGCAGCGAGTCGACCTCGGATCCGTACAGCCACCGGTAGGACGGCAGGCCAACGGAGGCACTGACAACTGGATCGTGGTGGCGGCGAGCGATCAGGCCGAGCTTCCTCCCGAGGGAAGGCCCGCCGTTAGGTCTCTCGTACTTGCGGAGGAGGTCTTCGGCCCAGGGGCGGTCGGTCCGGTCGAGTTCCAGCAGTTCTTCGTAGCGGCTGACGACGTAGCGGCGGACGGCGAGACTGGCGGTGCCGTCGCGGCGGACGACGGCATCGGCGAGCACCGCGCGCAACGACGCGGTGTCGTGTGCGGCGAACCCTCGGTCGTGGCGTTCGGCGGCTTGGCGGACGAGGTCGTGGCCGTCGTCGGTGAGCTTGACCATGGGCGGGTCGGCGCGGGCGAGGTCGGCGAGGGCCTGGAACATGCGCCAGCGGACCAGGACACCGGCGACCGGGTCACGGTCGAGCCGGCCCAGTGGGTCGACGATCTCGTACGGGGTCCGGCCGCTGGTGACGATCAGCCGCCAGGGGATCCCCGCCTGGGACAGCGCGGTGAGCACGCCCATGGCCAGGGTGGTGGAGCCGGAGCCCCAGGTCACCACCGCTTCGGTGTAGCGCGGGGAGCGGTCGAGGTGGGCGACGACGGTGCGGATGACGTCCACTTCGGCCAGGCCTTCGATGGTGGCCGTCGCGATGGCGTGGATGGTCGTGTCCTCGCTGGATCGGGCGCGTAGAACCTCGGCGAGGGTCTGGGCGATCGGCGCCGTGTCCAGGTCATCGGGTGGCTGCTGCCGGGTGCCGATCAGCATCACGTCGAGGTCCGGGGTCTCGGTGAGTCTGGTCAGGGCGCCGAGCAGTGGGCTTGGTGCGGCAGTACGGGGGTGGTCGTCCTCCCACGTTCCGTCGGTGAGTAGTCGCCGGGCGGCGGACGGCCCGGCGGGGCCGGCGGCTGTCGCGGCGAGTTGTCGGCAGCGATCTCGGACCCGGCCGGCGCGGACGGTCTTGGGGGTGGGGCCGTCCGAGCGAAGCAGGAGATCCGCTTCGCCGGTGACGTGAACCAGCAGACGCATGCGGGCCATTGTGGAGGACGACGGCTCGGGTTGTCACGGCGTGTCGGAATGCTGTCCCGGCCCCGCCTCGACAGCACATCCATATCGAAACTTTGACTACTTTAGTAGTTGAACGATCGGAGTAGTTGTGCGTAAGGTGTCGGCCGTGCATGTCTTCCCGGCCGAGGTCCCGGCAGCCGAGGCCCGCCGCGCCGACGTGGTGGAGGTGCGGGTGGCCCGCAAGGTCGCCCCGCTGTTTGGGGTCGCCGGCGACATCCCTCCCTTCCATCGGTCCTGGGTGTGCGACTACACCACACTGTCGTTGGCCGAGATCGGGCGTGGCGCGCCTGCCCCGGACAAGGCACAACGGTCCGGTCTGGACGCGGCCACGCTCGCCGGGCCGGCTGTCGACGGCGACCGGGACTGGTCATGGGTGGGTCGGGCGGTCTGGGCACCGCCGCAGGCACCCCTGCCGGGCGGCTTGAGCAACGCCACCCTGAACCGGTACGGCCCCGACACCAAGGCCGCAGCGGTGCTGGCAGCCGCCAACCGGCTGCTGCGTGGTGCGACGGCAGCCGTCGCCGCTGCCGCCCAACGGCTCGCCTCCGGCGACTGTGATCAGGAGATCCGCCTGGCGGTGTGGGCGGGTCTGGTTCTCGAGGTCTACCGGGCACAGCCAGCCCTGGTCGTCGCGGCGGTCCAGGCCCGCCAGGTGCAGCGGTCGCTGTCGGCCCGGTGGGGCAGACAGGTCGACCGGGCACGGGTGGCGGCAGGTGACGACGCCCCGTCGGAGATCCGTCCGTGGGCGCCGCAGCCCGCCGACGACACCGGCGCGGCGCGGGCCGACACCCGCTGGCGGCCGACGTCGTTCGATCTGGTCGACGCGACACTTCCGGCGATCGGGCTCACCGTGGACAGGTCCGGCGACCCGGCCGGTGGCGCGGCGGCGCTGCCCCCGGAGACACTCGACGACATCGCCTCGGCCTGGTGCCACCGGCTGCTCAACGTCGGTCGCCCCGGCAGGGGAGTGGTGTGGCTAACCGAGGACGACCGGGGCTCCCGTCACGTCCAGGCCATGGTGCGGGTCGGTGCCGTCGTCGCCCCGTTCGTGGCGGCCACCCTCGGCGGGGTGACCCGCGTCGGCCACGCCCCGGCACCCACGCTGCCGACGTTGCCCGACGCCGGTGAACTGGCCGGCCTTCCGCTGTCGCGCCGCCGCGCCCACCTGCTGGTCGCCCACGTCGCCACCAACTACCTCCGCTACCGCGACGAACTCCTGACGACCCGACCGGACCTGCGGCACCAGACCCGGGAACTGGTCGCCCTCGCCGTCGTCCGCAGCGGCGAGGTGCTCGATCCCACGGACCCGGTGGCGTTGCTGCTGCGCGCCTACGACGCCTACCTCGACGTGTGGGATTCGACCCGCGGCCTGCCCGGCTCCGACGCCGACCCGGATCCCCACCGGGTGTCCTCTGTGCAGCGGCTGATCGCCTCACAGCAGCACGTCGTGGAGTCCTGGCGGTCCGGTCGGCTGGACCCCGGCGCGACGGCGTACCTGCTGGAGATCGGCATCACCGCGCTGCTCGGCGCGACCTCCCCGCCTGCGGCGCTGCCCGACCCGTACTCCCCAATGGACCGGACCGAGATGTCCGAAGCCCAGGTCCCCGCGTCGATGATGCAGTCGTGGTGGTCGGCCACGTTGGCGGCACGGGGGATCGACCCGGACACCGATCTGGCCGCCGTGATCGACTCTCTCAGTGACGCCCAGGTGTTCCACCTGCACCACTACGCGGACTGGCGGTCCCGCACCGGCCGGCGTGGCGACCTTCGTCAAGCCCTCGCCGTACAGGAACGGGTGGCTGCGGTACGTACGGAGGTCGTCCGCCGGGAAACGGCCGGATACGCCGCCAAGGCCGTCGCCGCCCGCTCCAGCCACCAGCTCGCGGCCCGGATCGCCACCGACCTCGCCCTGGCCACGCCCGACCGGGAACACGCAGCCCGGGCGCGAGCCTGCGACACGGCGGTCCGGCACGCCCGGACGGTGCTGGCCGACCTGACGGTGCGGCGTGACTCGCCGCAGGCGTCCGCCTCGACCGCACAGGTGGTGGCGCGGGCGCTGTGCGTGGCCGCCGCCAACGGCAGCACCGTGGATCCCCGCGACGCCGCTGCGGCGGTGGCGCTGCTCGACCGGGTCACCGCCGCAGCGGCGTCGGCCGACCGGACGCCGAGTAATCAGTGGGTGGGCGGGTTGCCGCTCACCCAGTGGCACGACTGGCACACGACACTCTCGGCCGTCGCCGGCCACACCATCGGCGGGTAGCGACCCGCGCCTTCCCAGCCCTCCACCGGACGAACGGCGAGATTCTGGACATGAACGGCGAACCATCCCCGACCAAACACATCGGCCGCCGGCACTGGGTGCTGATCGAGACGGGTGGCAACCAGCGGTACATCTTCGGCAGCAACCGGCTGCGGCACGTCGTCGGGGCGTCGCAGCTCGTCCACGAGGTCGGCACCGAGTGGGTGCCGGCCGCGGTCGGGCGACTCGATGATCCCGACGCCACCGTGGTGATGACCGCTTCCGGCAAGGCCCTGCTGCTGGTGGGTTCGGTCGACGCCGGCAGGGCCGTCATCCGGGAGGTCAGCTGCCGGGCGCTGCGGGATGCCCCCGGCCTGCAGGTGACCGGGGTGGTCGGCCCGCCGTTCGACGCGGCCGACCCGGCCGCGCACGAGCCGGCGCGGCGTGAGACGTACGAGCTGCACGCCGAGGTGCGGGCGGCCCGCCGGGATCCGCTGCTGCGGGACCGGGTGTTTCCCTGGCACCGACTGTGCCGGGACAGTGGCCAACCGGCCGACCGCGAGGAACCGTACGGGAAGGACGAACTCGTGGCGGCCTCGGCCGGGGTGCTGGCCCGATCCGATGCCAGACATCGGGCCCGCAGTCGGCTCACGGAGCAGCTAACCGACGACCTCGGTGATGTCGTACCGGCCAACACCGACGTCCTGCGGCAGAGCGGGTGGGCAGCGGTCGTACACGCCGACGGCAACGGCGTCGGCGGCCTGTTCCGTCGCTTCCTCGACCATGTCACGGCGATCGAGGGCACCGGCCCGGTCGACCTGGCCACCCATCTGCGCTACCAGCGGTTGGTCTCCGCAGAGCTGGAGACGGCGACCTGGAACGCCGTACGGGATGCAATCGCCGCCCTGCGGGAGCAGCGGGCGGGGGAGGAACTGACCGGGCGGCTACTGCCGATCGTCGTCGGCGGAGACGACGTGACACTGATCTGCGACGCGGCGCTCGCCGTGCCGTTCGTGCGGGCCTTCGCCGAAGGGTTCGCCCGGCACACCGCCGCCCAGCCGACGCTGTCGGCCATCGCCCGGCAGGCCACCGCCCGGCAGGCCACCGGCCACGCCGGTCTCACCGCCTCCGCCGGGATCGCGGTGATCAAGCCCCATCACCCCTTCGGGGCCGCGTACGAGCTGGCCGAGGCGCTCACCGTGTCAGCCAAACGGTTCCGGCCAGCGGGCGCGTTCGACCTGCACGTGGCGCACGCCGCCACCCTGCAGGACCTGACACTGCTGCGCGAGCACACCGAACCGGCCGCGAAGTGCGGCCCACAGGCGGCCCGCTACGCCGGCCCCTACCTGCTCGGCGCCGTCGAGGACCTGCCCGTCGAGCTGCGTCACCGCAGTGTGGAACTGCTCGACGAAATCACCAGCTGGCTCGACCGTACGGGGTGGATGTCGACCGCGCAGGCCCACGCCCTGCGGGAGGCCGCGGACCGGAGCCTCGCCGAATACCGCCACCAGGTGCGCCTGACGGTGCCCCGCGCCCCCGACCCGGACCGGGCCGGCACCCTACTCGACGTCCAGCCGCCCACCCTGGGCACCGACAGCGGGCGGCAGCCTCCGACGAACGGCACCGCCGCGCCGTTCCTGCGGCTGTTCGACGCGATGCACCTGCACGGCCTGCGCCTGGACACCTTCGCCCCGGCCCCGTCGACCGACCGGTCCGCGTCCAAGGGAGGCATCCGATGACGTTGCCCACGACATTCGAGATCACCCTGACATTCCTCAGCGACTGGCACATCGGCACCGGCCAGGGCAGGTTGGGCAGCATCGACGCCGAGATCCGCCGCGACAGCGACCACCTGCCGTTCGTGCCGGCCAAGACCATCGTCGGGATCTGGCGGGACGCCTGCGAAACGGTGGCGGACACCTTCGACCGGGTCGGCGACCGGCCAGCGGCCTGGCGGGCCTGGGTGGACTGGCTGTTCGGGACCCACCCGCCGGCAGAGGAAGGAGGCTCCGCCCGTACCGGGAAGGAACCGACGCCGGCGGTCCTGCGGGTCACCCCCGCCCAGGCCCCGGCCTGGCTGCGCGACGGGGTCAGGGGCAAGCCGACGCTGGCGCAGGCCGCTGTCGTACTCCGCCCCGGAGTGAAGATCGACGACGACACCGGTACGGCGGCCGACCGGTTCCTGCGGGTCGAGGAACGGGCGCTGCGCGGCATGCGGCTGTACGCCCAGGTCAGCGTCGCCGCCACGATCCCAGGTGAGCCCGATCGGCTGCCCGCGTCGGCGGAGCTGCTGTTGCGCGCCGGCGCCCGGCTCGTGGAGGCGGTCGGCGGCAGACGCAACCGTGGCGGTGGGCGGGTCGCCTTCCTACTGCCCGGTGCCCGGGTGGACGGCGACGGTCCTCATGCGACGGTCACCGACAGCCGGCTGGTCGAGCTGCTGGCCGGTGGGGTGCCCGCCGACCCGCCACCGCCACCGCCGGCCGGTCCGCTGGTCGAGGTGCACCCGTACGACCGGCTGCACCCGGACCGGCACCGTGTCGTGCGGGTCGTGCTGCGGGTCCGTACCCCGGTGGTGGCCGTCGCCGATGTGCTGGGAAACGTCATCAGTGGCCATGACAGCATCCCCGGCACGATGCTGCTCGGCACGGTCCTGCGCCGGATCCAGCCGGGGCCCTCGGCCGACGGTGGTGGGCGTGCCCGGATCGGCCTGGCCGACGTGCGGGTCGGCGACGCGGTACCGGCGGTCGAGGACCGCGGCGATCCTGCCTCGGTGGTCCCCGCTCGCCCGGTGCCGACGGTATGGCGTCGGAGCAGGAAGGGCCGGGGCGACACCGTCTGGAACGTCCTCTGCGGTGAACCAGCGCCGGAGGAACAGGCCAAACCGATGTCCGGGTGGGTGGCACCAGCCGGAGCCGGATGGCGATCGGCCGAGCCGGCGAAGACGGTGTCGACCCACGCCGTCGTCGACGACGCGCAGCGCCGCCCGACCGTCGCCAGCGGTGGCCTGTTCACCAATCTCGGCATCGCGGCCGGAACGCTGCTCTGCAGCGACATCGTGCTGCCGGAGCAGGCGCGGCTGCGACTGGAGCAGGGCGAGCAGTTGCGGTTCGGCCGCTCTCGTAAGGACGACTTCGGCCTGGTCGAGGTCGTCCGGGTGATCGACCCGCTGCCGACCCCACCACCGCCGACCCTCACCGACGGGCAGCTGCTGGTGTGGTGCGTCTCCGACATCCTGCTGCGCGACGAACGGCTGGCCCCCGATCCGTCACCACAGGGGCTGGCCCGGGCGTTGTCCGCCGCATTGGCGCCGGCGTCGGTCGAGGCGACCGGGCGGCCGACTACCGATGCGGCCCGGCGGGACGGATTCGCCGTCGCCTGGGGACGGCCCCGGTCCAGCCAGGTGGCGTTGCGGGCCGGCAGCGTCGTGCGCCTCACCGTGATCGGCCAGCTGGACCCGGCCGTGCTCAGCCGGCTGGAACGCGACGGCATCGGCGAACGCACCGTCGAGGGGTACGGCCGGATCCGGTTCAACCCGCCGGAGCTGTCCACCGCCGTACCCGACGTCGACTTCACGACCGGAGCCACGCCGCCGACGACGCGGGCCACGCCGACTGGGTCCGATGGACCGGCCGGGGCCGGTGAGAGGACCGGGCTGGCCGAGCCGGTCCACCCGATCGAACTCCAGGCGTGGCGGCGGGCGATCCGACGGGCCAGCGCCGAGCTGCGGCCAGAAGAGGTCATCAACGGCATCGACCGGCTGGCCGGCCAGCGGGCACAGCTCGGGTCGCTACGCGCCCAACTGGAACGGCTGACCCTCCCCGGCGGGGCGGACATGGTCCGCGACTGGCTGACGGGCACCCGGGCGGTCCGGGCCCGCCGCGAGACCTGGACCGAGCCCGTCCTGGATGACCTGTCCGCGTTGCTGCTCACCGACCGGGGACTCGTCTGGGAGCGGCTCGGGCTGGCCGGTGACCAACCCGCCCTGGTCCTCGCCCCCGGGCGGGAAAACACACTGCGGGGGCGGTTGCACACCGAGGCACTGCTGACCACGGTCACCACCGCCCTGCGTTCACTTGGCCGGACCAGTTCCACGGCGGCCGCCGGCACCCGCGCCACCACTGGGAAGGAGCTTTCCTGATGGGACAGTCGCTCGGCACCCGTATCGAGGTGTTCGGGACCCTGACCTGCCTCGGCCCGGTCCATGTCGGCGGCTGGGACACCACCGCCGTGGCGGACCTGAGTATCGCCCGGGACGGCACCGACCGGCCCTTCCTCCCCGGATCCTCCATCGCCGGAGCCCTCCGGGCGTACCTCGCCAGCGTCGACCGGTTCGGTGGCGACCGGTCGGGTGGCGGGGGGCCCACCGCACCGCTGGATGCACTCTTCGGGCACGTCACGCCGTACTCGCACAGTGGATCACCGTCCTGGATCCGGATCGACGACGCCCCGCTGACCGGCGAAACGGTCACCCCCGCGGTCCGCGACGGTGTGGGAATCGACCGCCGGTCGGCCAGCGCCGCAGCGGCCTACCTCTACACGCGGGAGGTGCTGCCGGCCGGCACCGCCTTCGCGCTGCGTCTGGTCGCGGACACCCCGACCGCCGCGCCCGAACCCGGGTACCCCGGCGGATGGTCGGCACTGGTCCACGACGCGGTGGAGACCATCGTCGCCGGACTGTGTCACGGCCGGGTCCCGATCGGTGCCGGTCGGGGCCGTGGCCACGGGCGGGTGCAGCTGCGCGACGTCACCGTCCGACACGCCGACCTGTCCACACCGGCCGGTCTGGCCGCCTGGCTGACCGGAACCGCCGAACCCACCCGGCCACCGGTGGCGGACCTGCCGCCGCTGGACGGCCGGCTGCGGATCACCGTCGCCTGGCGGCCGACCACCCCGGTCCTGGTACGCGATTCGCTCAGCGGCACGGTGGTCGACACGCTGCCGCTGACCGCGACCGATGTGGACGGCACCGTGCGGCTGCTGCTGCCCGGCTCGTCGATCCGCGGTGTCGTACGGGCACACGCCGAACGGATCGTGCGTACCCTGCTGCGGCAGGACGCCCCCGATCACGCTGACGGCGACGGCTTCGGTGAGAACCTGCGCCGACCACCGATCGGCGTCGACGTGCTGTTCGGGGCGGCACCGGACGGGCACCGGCAGGGCCGACCAGGCAGCCGGGACACGACCGGCTGGCGGGGCGCGGTGAGCGTGGCCGACTGCCACAGCCTCGGCCAGCTCAGCGCGCAGAGCTGGAACAGCGTGGTCACCGTCAGTCCGAAGGCACGGGCCGCGACCGCCCGGACGGCACCGGGCACCGAGCCCCGCCAGGAACGGGCCGACCGCAACAGCGACCGCGACCAGGCCCGCACCCGGCTGTACGGCCTGCTCGGCGACATCTCGTCGGAGGTGCCCTTCCAGATCAGTGACCATGTCGCCATTGACCGGTGGACCGGAGGGGCCAGCGACCACCGACTGTTCAGCGTCCTGGAGCCGGGCCCCACCGTCCGGTGGGAGCCGATCAGCATCGAGGTGGACGTCGCCCGGCTCGCTCGCTTCGCCCGGCCCGACCGGTCCGACCCCCGGCACGCGTCGGCAACGGCCGCGCTGCCGCTGCTGCTGCTCGTCCTGCGGGACCTGCGGGACGGCTGGTTGACCCTCGGCTACGGCAGCACCCGGGGCCGGGGCCAGATCGAGGTCACCGATGTGACCTTCGAGGGCGCCGGTCTGGTCGGTGCGTGGCAGTCGCTCGCCGGCCGCACCCTCGACGCCATCCTCGCCGACCCACCCACGGACATCGTCGACGCGATGGCCACGTGGGCAAACCAGTTCCAGGAGAATCCAGCGTGAGAGAAACCGCCCTCGGCGCGACCCTGCACGCCGTTCGTGCCGCCACCGCGCTCACCGCCGCCGAAGCGGTCAGCTGGTTCACCGCCCACCCGGCGGGAGCAGGCCAGACCCTCGGCTACACCTTTTCCGCTGGTGCCGCCACCTGGCTGTCGATCGGCCCCCACGGTGCCGTCGAACAGGTCAGCGACGCCGCCGACGTCCTCGCCGAAGCGTACGAGCTGCTGCTGTTCGACGGTGAACGGGAACTGCGCTGGCTGCGCGAACCCGACGGACGCGGCACCGCGGTCGCCCTCGGCGAGAACCCGGCCCACCTGCCGCCCGGCCGGCCGGTCACGGCCGAGCCGGCACCGCGACGCGGTGACACCCACCGGCGGCTGCTGGCCGGCACCCCGAAGCAGCATCCCAGAGCCGGCTGGACCACGCTGGCCAGCGACCGGTACGCCGCCGCGCACCTGCCGGTGACGGCCGTCGGCGCCAGGGCGCTCACCGTGGAGACCGTCGAATACCTCGTCGAGGACGTCCACGGCAACCTCGACGTCGCCGACGTCCGTACGGTCGCGCTGCGGGCCACGGTCGCGGACACCGGGGCCGCGCGCGAGCAGGGAAGGACGACGGCATGAGTACGTCGAACGACAAGCTGAAGCGCAGGGTCCAGGCCGCGCTGACCAAGCGGGACGGCCACCTCGAAGGAGTGATCGACGGCCGCGGCAAGGCGGCAAAGCTGAAACCCCTTAAGCCGTCCGAGTGGGACGGTGCCCTCACCGACCACGTGGCCACCATGGCCGACGGCGACACCGTCACCGTCACCGTCGTCACCGACCTGGCCGCCAACGGGAAGCGGACCGCCCAGCTCGTTGGGGTCGCCCCGCTGGCGAAGGTCACCACCGACCCGGACCGGAGCAAGCGGCTCGACTCCGTCGGCGGCTTCGTCAACCCGTACACGTTCGTGCCGACCCTGCCCCGGACGGACCGGGACGGCACCCGCCTGGCCGACACCGGCCTCGACGACGCCGCGCCGCCCAGCCACGCCTACCACGCCGACGGACAATTCAGCGGCACCCTGGCCCTGACCCTGACCACCGTCACCCCGCTGCTGCTGCCGGTGCGCGCAGCGACGCAGCCCGCCGACGGCATCCGTACCTTCGATGTCCGGGTCGACCCGGACGGGCTGCCACTGCTCCACGGCGCCTCCGTCAAAGGTGCCCTGCGCGGCGCCTACGAGACAATCACCGCCAGCCGGTACGGGATCTTCTTCGACCACCACGAGCGGCTCGCCCACCGGGCCACCACCGACGCTGCGTTGAATCTCACCCCGGCACGGGTCCACCAGCTCGCCGACGGCAGCACCGCCTTCCGGCTGTGCCAGGGAGACGCCGACTGGCCACGGACCAGCGGCAACCAGACCCAGTACGCCGCCCTGGTGCCCGCCTACGGAGCCGAGCCAGCCGTACACCTCCTCGGTGGCCTGGCCGGTACGTCGCTGTCGGACCACCATGGCACGCTGGTCCATGCCCGGGTTGTCCTGCGCCGTGACGGCGGCCGCGCCTGGCGGGTCACCCACCTGGCCCGCAGCGAGAAGGAGTTGCACGCGGGCCTGGCAGAGCAGGATGTCACGTCGGTTCGTGCCACCGAGGAGCGGCACCGGATCGTGTGGGGCTGGCTCTCCGCGACCGGAAAAACCATCGAATCCAAGCGGTACGAACGGCTGTTCGTGGAGACCGCCGGCCGGGACGTGCCGGTCACCGACGACCACAAACGCTACTGGCAGTCGGTGCTGCGGGCCTACGACCTGGCCCACGGATACAACGACCCCCAGGCCACCTACCGCCGCGATCCCGCGACAGCCAAGGGAATCGTCCGGTCCAAGCACGTGCCCAGCACCCGCGAGTTGCGGGAACTGCCGGTAGGCACCCTTGTCTACGTCAAGTACGACAAGACCCGCCACGAGATCACCGAGGTCCACCCGGTCATGGTCGGCCGGCTGCCCTTCGCCGCAGCCCCCGCTGACTTGCTACACCCCAGCCTGCGCCCCGCGCAGGACCGCGCCCAGCTCTCCCCGGCGGACCGTCTGTTCGGGTGGGTGCCGTCCGGTGGCGGCGACGACGTTTCCGAGGCCAACGACGGGGCCTCGGGCTACCGTGGCCGGCTGCGCGTCCGGTCGGTCACCTGCGTCACCCCCGACTGGAAACCCACGGATTTTCCGCCGGACGGCGTCGTCCTCGCTCCGCTGAGCACCCCCAAACCCACCCAGTCCCGCTTCTACGCCGCGTCCGACAACGCCGGGACACCTCTTCGGCGTGGGGTGCGCAAAGCCGACGGGTACGCCGCCGACGGCGGGCTACGCGGCCGCAAGATGTACCGCTGGCGGGCGGAAGCCCCAGACCACTGGGAGCCCGGCCGCGACCGCACCGTTCCCGGCCCTGGCTACCTGGCCCTGCCTAAGCAGCGCACGGACCACGCCACGCAGCTGGCCCGTCACCGAGGTTGGGTGCGACCCGGTGCGACCTTCCAGGTAGAGCTGTTCCTCGACGCTGTGCCGGAGGCCGAACTCGGTGCCCTGCTGTGGCTGGTCACCCGTGGCGGCGACACGCCGTTGCGGCTTGGCGCCGGCAAGCCGTACGGCTTCGGTGTCGTCGACGTCCAGCTCGACGGGCACCGGACGCGACTGTGGGATGCCGCCGGAGTCCAGGCAGGCTGGCTGCGGCTGACCCGCCCCGATCCGGTCGACGCGGCTCGGCTGACCGAACTCGCAGACCGATTCGCCACGATAGCGAAGGGCAACGAGGTGCTGCGCGAGGCCACCGAGTCGTACCTGGCCGCCGCCAGGCCCGTCACCGAGGAGGTGCACTACCCCCGGAAGACTCGCCGGCCGCAGACCGAAAGCTACGAGTGGTTCGTCGCGAACGAACGACTGGAGAAGAAGGCGGTCGTCGAGGGATGGGCGTTGCCGCATGTACGCGACCCCGAGCAACGGCTGCCGTACCTCGGCAGTGGCGGGGGCTGACGACAGCGGGCGGCAGGGATCATCCTTGTCCGGCAACCTCGGTACGCTCTTGGGAGAGCATCGGCCGGTCTCTCGATGTGATCGGCTGTAGTGGCTCGATCGCCAGCCGTGCTCTGGCAAATCCGGTAGCCCAATCGCCGCCCGCCGCGAAGGGTGCGTCATGACGGCCGTGAGCGTGGACCCTTCGCGGAGCTGTTTTCCCTGTTCAGCACCTGTTCTGTAGTGGACGATGATGGCTGTGGGGTCGCCGCGAGACCCGCTGCCGGCGGACCCTTCGCGGACCGGTCGTTCCGCCGCAGGTCAGGAGGGGTAGGATTTGGACCCTGTCGCAGCTCTCTCGGGAGCTGCCCTTCATTGAGGCGAGACGTCCATCCGGACCTCGGTGAATGGTGGACACGTCGCAGCTCTCTCGGGAGCTGCCCTTCATTGAGGCAGCGGGGAGTGCGTGAGCGGCTCGTAGATGCGGGTCGCAGCTCGAGAAACTGCTCTTTGCCGAGGCTGGGCCGATGGTGAAAGCAGCCTGGTGGTTTACAGGGTGGTCGCTACCGAAGCGGGCTGGCCATCGCAAGGACCTGCGACGGCCAGCCCCGCTCCGGGCGGTCGTGTCCTATGTCTGCTGGGCGGCTCAGATTTCGGGATCGACACTGTTGGCGGACCGGCGGTTGGGTTCGCGGACACCTGGTCGGGTGAGTGCGCTCTTGTAGACGGCGATCGACACCATCCGGCCGTCGCGGCCGGCTCCGGTCACGGTTGCCAGGATGCCGATGACGGGGGAGTTCGGGTCGTCGTGGCCGTACCGGATGTCGGAGACGCGGACCCGCATGGCGCGGTCGCCATACACCCAGTCGGCCTTGCCGAGACGGAGGTTGTCTCCGACGCGCAAGAGTTCGTCAGGCACCGGCGTCGTCCTCACGGGGCTGCTGTCCCGGCGACCACAGACCGGACAGGTGCAGGACGGCGCGCACCCGGCGGGCTTTGGCCGGATCCCAGCGCTGGACGATCACCAGTGCGCGGAGGAACGGCTTGCAGGGTGCTGCGACGTCGCAGCGGCGGCATTCGCCGAGCCGGCTGGGCAGATGCACGTTGAGCGCGTCGAGTGCCCGGGTGAGTGCCCGCTGGGCGGCCGGGCTGCGGGGCGCGGCGGTCGCGTCGGCGCGTGCGCCGGTTGGTGCTTCGCCGGCCCCGCGCGCAGGTGTCAGGCGGAACCGGCGGCCGGAGTCGACGTCGTTCTGACCGGGGGTACGCCGGGGCAGCGGCGGCCGGTTCGGGGTGGGTTCGGGGTGCGGCGTACCGATCGAGGTGTATCGGGCGAGTCGTGGCGTGCCGCCGATACCGTCGTTGCGCAACACAGTGGATCTCCCTTGCGATGGGGACGTATTCCTGTCCTGATCCACCCTGGACCCCGAGGCGGGTTTGTGAAAGATTGACAGCGGGCAGCGAATCGGACTGTTCTTCTTACCTGAGGGGAAGGATGAGGAAAGATGAGTGGCTACAGCGCGCTGGCTCGGATCTTGAAATTCGTTCGGAATCATGCCGGCATGACGCAGGAGCAGTTGGCGGCACGGCTCAACGTCTCGTCGTCCCTGATCGCGAAGTTCGAGACCAGCCGACTCATTCCAAAGCCGGACACCGCGCGCCGCCTGGACGCACTCTTTGACTCGGGCAACATGTTCCAGGAGCTGGCAGCGGAGGCCCGCGCCAACTTCGGCCAGCCGGTCTGGGTCCGCCCGTGGCTGGAGCACGAACGCAACGCCACCATGATCCGGTCGTTTCAGCCGCTGATCGTGCCGGGCCTGTTGCAAACCGAGGAGTACGCGCGCGCGATCCTGACGGACGGGGGCAACCGTGTGTCGGACATCGAATCGGCAGTGGCCGCGCGGCTGGCGCGGGTGGCCGTGCTGCACCGCGCCGACACACCGTGTCGATTGTTCGCGGTCCTCGATGAGACCTTGTTGCGCCGCCCGATCGGTGGACCGGAGGTGATGCGTGAGCAACTTCAGGCGATCATCAAAGCGTGTGCGGAGCCCAACGTCGAGGTGGCCGTGGTGCCCTCTTCAACTGGAACCTACCCGGGCCTGAACGGCCCGTTGGTGCTCGGCACGGTCGATGGTCGCACTGTTGCCATTCTGGACAGCCCGTTGGGCGGTCAGGTGGTCGAGGACCCGGATGAAATCGCGCTGTTGGAGGAGCTCTGGGAGGCGATCCGAGGCTACGCTCTGCCTCGACAGGCGTCGCTCGATTTGATCATGGAGGCAGCTGAGTCATGGAACTGATCGACGCTCCTCGCTGGCGTAAGTCCAGCCGCAGCAATGGCCAGGGCGGTGACTGTGTGGAGGTTGCTGACAACCTGCCTGGTCGGGTGTTGGTGCGGGACTCGAAGGATCCGGCTGGTCCGGTGCTGACGTTCGGCCCGGACACGTGGCGGACCTTCGTGGCCGGCACCCTCGTTCGGCGGTGAACTGCCCGGTAGGTGGTGGGCCGCTGCGTCGCCGCTCCACCACCTACCGGAATCACCCTGCTCAACCTTCGGTTGCCGGCGGAGGCTCCCAGTAGATCTCCACCCGGTGACCGTCGGGGTCCAGGCACTTGAAGGCGGCGTACGCCGGTTCGTCGTAGCGTTCGATGATCTCGACGCCGTCGGTCTCTAGCCGGGTGAGCAGCGCGCGGACCGCCTCGGGTCGTGGCATTCGGAAGCCGAAGTGCAGAAACGGCGGTGACGCGCAGACCGCCTCGACGGGGTGCAGCGCCAGGTCGAAGCCGTCGGCGTCGCGGATGATGACCGTCCCGTCCGGGTACCGCTGCGCCGTGGCCAGGTCGAAGCCGAAGTAGAGGTGGTAGAACTGGATGCTGCGCTGCGGATCACGCACCGGCAGGCCGAGGTGGTTCACTCGCACGTGTCCACGTTACGCCGGCCCTCGGGACGGTTCAGCCGGGTGACTGGGTCGGAGCCGGCACGTCCGAGTTGGTGCCGGGGATGTCCCCGAGGGTCTCGACGATCCGGCCGGTGTCGCTGAGGGCGCTGACTGTCCGCGCGTCGGCGTCCGACGGCCACCAGGCGACGAACCAGTCGCCGGCGCGTGACGCGGTGACGCCACGCCCGTCGGTTGTCTCGACCTGGACACCGGCGACATCCGGTTGCGTCTGGCCGGCCACCAGGCGGGCGTGCCCGGACCGTCCGTTGATCTGTGGTACGGCGACCACGTTGATCTGCTCGCCGCGGGCGATCGGGGACAGGTCGCCGATGCCGGCGAGGGTCTCGTCGGGGAGATTCACGCAGTATCCGTAGCTGTTGCCGTCGGCGAACACCACGGCGGTGGCGTCCCCTCGCTGTTCGACGAGGACCCGTTCGGTGGGGATGCCGTACTCGTCGGCCCGGGGTATCCGGTCGAGCCGCTCGGTGCATTCGGCTTCGGCGGCGGAGGCTGTCGCGTCGTCGGGCTGGGCCGGCTCCGCTGTCCACGACGCGAAGGTGGACTGGTCGGAGCCGCAGCCTGCGGCGGCGCCGAGCAGGGCTGCCGCACATGAGGCGACGGCGACGCGCTGAAGAGCATCCGACATCGGTTCCGGCCCTTCCGGACGGCTACCTGGTACGGCGGTGCTGGCGACGGCACCCAGGTTAGCCGACTGGGTGGCAGCGCTCCCAGCCGGTAACGGTTTGAAAACTTCGCCCACGGTCTTGACACGGAGGGGGTGTTAGTAAGAACTTTTACCACTAACAGTTAACAGTCCTTCCCGAAAGGTCGACGCCGATGGCTGACAGCGAGGTGGAGATCCCCGCGGGGACCGCGGTGGTCGACGCCCCGGGGCCGGCCGACACGGTGCTCGCCCGGATCCGGCTCACCGAGTTCACCGGTGCGCTGCGCCGGGTCGCCGACCAGGTGTTGACCGACCCGGCCGCGGCCGCCCGCGCCACCATCGTCGAGCTGGCCGAACGCAGCGGTACGTCGCCGGCGACGGTCACCCGGTTCTGCCGGGCACTCGGCTTCGACGGCTACGCCGACCTGCGGCTCGGCATCGCCGCCGAGACCGGCCGGGCCCGGGCCGCCGGCTGGACCGTCGACATCGGCCGGGAGATCCAGCCCGGCGACCCGCTCGACCGGGTGCTCGGCCAGATCATGGCCGCCGACACCCAGGCCATGCACGACACCGCCGCCCTGCTCGACCTCAGCCAGGTGGAGCAGGCCGCCGACGCGGTCGCCGCCGCCAGCCGGGTCAACCTCTTCGGCGCCAGCGGCAGCGCCCTGGTCGGTGAGGAGATGCAGTTCAGTCTGCACCGTATCGGCGTACCGGCCTGGGCCTGGACCGACCTGCACAACGGCCTGGCCAGCGCGGCGCTGATGCGCGACGGCGATGTGGCCCTCGGTATCTCGCACACCGGCCAGACCCGGGAGACCATCGAGATGGTCGCCGAGGCCGGCAGTCACGGCGCGACCACCGTCGCGCTGACCAGCTTCCCCCGCTCGACCCTGGCCGACCTGGCCGACATCGTCCTGCTCACCGCCCCCCAGGCGACCACCTTCCGGCCGGACGCGCTCTCCGCCCGCCACCCGCAACTCGTCGTCCTCGACCTGCTCTACGTCGCCGTCGCGCAGCGCACCCACGACCGCGCGCACGCGGCGTTCCGCCGCACCGCCCGAGCCGTCGACGGTCACAAGGCCGTCGACCGGATCACGATCCGCCCCGCCGAAACCTCCAGCTGAGGAGCACACATCATGTCGATCTACCCCGATTCCGTGCGGATCCCGTCCGCCGTCGCCGGCGCCTCGGTGCGTCGGCGGACCCTGCTGCGCCGCGCGGCCGCCGCCGGGCTGCTGGCCGGTCCGGCCGCCGGCCTGCTCTCCGCCTGCGCTGGCAGCGACCCCGGCACGGGTACGGAGACCGGCACCAAGAGCGCCGACAACCCGTTCGGTGTCGCCGACGACAGCAGCGTCGACGTCGTCGTGTTCAACGGCGGCCTCGGCGACGAGTACCCCGAGTTCGACAAGACGCTGTTCGTGGCCAAGCACGACAGCGTCACCGTCAACCTCAGCTCCACGCAGAAGATCAAGACCGAGCAGCAGCCGAAGTTCTCCACCACCCCGGCCGACCTGATCAACAACTCGGGTGCCGACCTGATGGCGATCGACACCCTGATCAACGAGGGCGCACTGACCGAGCTGACCCCGCTGCTGGACGCGCCGAGCTGGGACGACCCGGCCGTCAAGGTCCGCGACACGTTGCTGCCCGGCACCGTCGACGACGGTACGTTCGACGGCGAGTTCTTCCAGCTCAACTACGCGTACACGGTCTTCGGTCTGTGGTTCGACCAGGCGTTGTTCGACCGCAACGGGTGGGCGGTGCCGACCAGCTTCGACGAGTTCTTCACCCTTGCGCCGAAGATCAAGGCGGCGGGTGTCGCGCCGTTCGCCTTCGCCGGCAAGTACCCGTACTACATGCGCTGGCCGATCATGACCTGGATCTGGCTGGCCGGTGGCCGGCAGGCGGTCGTCGACATCGACAACCTGAAGGAGGGTGCCTGGCAGACCGACGCGGTCACCGCCGCGATGAGCGCCGTCGAGAAGATGGTCGCCGACGGTTACACCCTCACCGGCAGCGACACCCTGACCCACACCGAGTCGCAGCAGGCCTGGCTGGACGGCAAGGCGGCGTTCCTGCCCTGCGGCACCTGGCTGGAGAACGAGATGCGGGCCACCATCCCGGGCGGCTTCCAGATGAAGATCGCCCCGGTGTGGAGCGTCGGCGCCGACGACGCCGCCCCGTACGGCACCGTGCAGGCCGGCTCCGGTGAAGGCTGGATCGTGCCGAAGAAGGCTGCCAACGCCCCCGGCGGCATGGAGTTCCTGCGGGCCATGCTCTCCAAGGAGGGCGCCGGCAAGTTCGCCGAGCTGACCAGCTCGCTCGCCTCGGTCAAGGGCTCCGGCGACAACGTCACCACCTCCACCGCGTTGACCTCGGCCAACGAGCTGATGACCAACGCCCCCGGCGACCTGGTCTCGTTCCGTCACCCCGACTGGTACGCCGACCTGGACAAGGTGGAGCAGAACGCGATCGGCGAGCTGATGGCCGGTCGGATGACCGCCAAGGAGTTCCAGGACACCCTGCAGCAGGCGGCCGACGAGATCGCGGCGGACGACGCGGTGAACAAGTTCACCCGGTCCTGAGCCGTCGCTCCGCTGACCCGATCGAGCAGAAGGTGACCTGACGATGCAGCACGGAAAGGCCCGGTTCGTGACGGGCTTCCTGGCACTGCCGGTGGCGCTGTACGTTTTCTACGTCGTCTGGCCGTACGCCCAGGCGGCCGGCTACTCGCTGACCAACTGGGGCGGCTACTCCGACACCCAGGAGTTCGTCGGGCTGGCCAACTACGTCCAGATGTTCGGCGACGAGCTGATCCGTACGGCGTTCTGGCACAACGTCTTCTTCCTGGTCACCCTGCCGTTGTTCACCATCGCGCTGGCCCTGTTCCTCGCCTTCCTGCTCAACGTGGGCGGGCGCGGGGACAGGGCCGGCGTGCGGGGGGTACGCGGCTCCGGCGTCTACAAGGTGATCTTCTTCTTCCCGCAGGTGCTGTCCCTGGTGCTGGTCGCCATCATGTGGGGCGCCATCTACCGGGGCGACAGCCAAGGGCTGCTCAACGGCATCCTGATCAGGATCGGTCTGGTCGACGCGGAGCAGCCGCTGAAGTTCGTCTCCGACCCGACGCCGTTCCTCGGTGTGCCGGCGGTGCTGTGGTGGCTGCTGCTGATCGCCGTCTGGGGCGGGGTGGGCTTCTACATGGTGCTGTTCTCCGCCGCCATGCAGTCGATCCCGAAGGACATCTTCGAGGCGGCGATGCTCGACGGGGCCAGCCGGGTGACCAGCTTCCTGCGGATCACCCTGCCGCTGCTGCGCGACAGCATCTCGGTCGCCTGGGTCTACCTCGGCTTCATCGCCCTGGACATGTACGCGCTGGTCTTCGTGATGACCCCCAACCAGGGCGGCCCCGACCACGCCAGCGAGGTGTTCGCCTCGGTCATCAACTTCACCGCCTTCAACAAGGGCCAGTTCGGCTACGCCTGCGCGATCGGGGTCGCGCTGGCCATCTTCACGCTGCTGCTCGCCGCAGTGCAGCTGCGGATCACCCGCCGTGAGCGGATCGAATTCTAGGGAGGGCCGCGCGATGAGCACTGTCACCAACCCACCGACCAGCGCGGCCAGCCCGCCGCCACCACCTCCACCGGCGGCCGCCGGCGGTCGGCGTACCGCCCGGGCGCGGCCGCCCCGGCGGGCCGGCGCGGTCAGCGACTCCTTCTTCAACGGCTTCTCCCACCTGTTCCTGCTGATCTGGGGCGCGATGGTGGTGCTGCCGCTGCTGTGGGTGGTGATGTCGTCGTTCAAGGACGACGCGCAGATCATCCGGGAGCCGCTGTCGCTGATCCCGGACCAGCTGCACTGGGAGAACTTCGCCCGGGCCTGGGTCGACGGCGGCATCGGCGACTTCTTCGTCAACACCATCCTCATCGTCGGCGGCGGGGTCTTCCTGACCATGCTGCTCGGTTCGATGGCCGCCTACGTGCTGGCCCGGTACGAGTTCCCCGGCAACCGGGTCATCTACTACATGTTCCTGTCCGGGCTGACCCTGCCGGTGTTCATGGCCGCGGTGCCGTTGTACAAGGGTGTCTACAACACCGGCGTGTTCATCCCACTGCTCGGCCCCAACAGCCACGTGATGCTGATCCTCGTCTACGTGGCCTGGTCGCTGGCGTTCACGGTCTTCTTCATGCACTCGTTCTTCAAGACGCTGCCGACCACGGTCGCCGAGGCGGCGATGGTGGACGGCGCCTCGCACAGCACGCTGTTCTTCCGGGTGATGCTGCCGATGTCGAAACCCGGGCTGATCAGCATCGGCATCTTCAACGTGATCGGCCAGTGGAACCAGTGGTACCTGCCGTACCTGCTGATGCAGCCCAACGGCGGTGAGGCGAAGAACCAGGTGATCGCCCAGGGGCTGATCGACCTGTCGGTGAACCAGGGCTACAAGTCCGACTGGTCGGGACTGTTCGCCGGGGTGACCATGGCGATGCTGCCGGTGCTGCTGGTCTACATCGCCTTCCAACGGCAGGTGCAGTCCGGCCTCACCGGCAGCGTCTCCAAGTAGGCGGCGTCTCCAGGCAGCCGCCGACGGTCAGTACACGTAGGTGACGTCGACCATGTGCGCGCCCCCGGTGCGCGGCGGCGACAACAGATAGGTGGTCGACGCGGGCACCCGGAAGTAGAACGTCCAGCTCTGCGACGCGGGCTGGTTGACGAACGCGGTGGTGACGCCGGACGCTCCGGGCAGCTTCGAGCAGCCGACCGGGATACACAGGTACGCCTCGACCCCTGAGTGGTTGCTCAGGCTGTACGACCAGTGCACGGTGGTGATCAGCGCGCCGGTCGGCGCGGTGCCGGACACCGTGCTGCTGGTGTACCACCAGTTCGTCTGGTACAGGACCCCGCCGATCGGGTTGCGCATGTAGTTGCTCACCGCCGCCTCGGCGGCATTCGCCGGCAACATGACGGCGATGATTGCGCTGAACGCGACGAGGGTACGGCGTAGTGCTTTCATAATTGTCCTCCCGGTGATTGAGACGGATCTCGAATCTAACCGGCTGATCGACCCTGAGAAATGTTTCACCATGTTCTCGACATGCGTATTTCTGCGTTCTTGACACATTTATTGATCATGTTCTTGGCTGGTGCCCGCAGACGTGGACACCAACCTGGTGTTCGCGGGTCTGATGCATGTGTGGCATCGCGATGCCACACATGCATCAGACCTGGAGAGCACATGCCCCAGGCCCGGAGGCGGGTTCGGCCGGGTCGCCGGCCGTCGCGCCGCCGACCAGGGCCGATGTTGTCGTATGCGGGGGCGACAATGGGCGGGTGCTGGTGGCGGTGGCGGCGGGTCCGAGCGGTGGCGGGGTACGCCGGCTGCTGCACGCCGACGGCCGGCCCGCCGGCCCGGTCGAGGCGGTGCCCGACCTGTCGGTACCCGAGCTGGCGGCGACCGCCGACCGGCCGCCACCGTCGCGCTGGCTGTGGGCGACGACCGCCGCGGCCTACCCAGCCCTGCTGCGGGCCGGCGTGCGGGTCGAGCGGTGCCACGACGCCGAGCTGACCGAGGCGCTGCTGCTCGGCTACGACGGACGCTGGGGCGAGCCCCGGTCGCTCGCCGCCGCGCACGCCCGGCTGACCGGCGCGCCGGTGCCACCCGACCCGCCCGCGCCGGGTGCCGCGCCACCCGGACACGGCCAGACCGCGTTGTTCGACGACGTGCCGGCCCCGGCGACGGTCGCCGACCCGATCGACGCGCTCACCCGGGTGTACGCCGACCAGCAGCGCCGCATCGCCGGCACCGCCCGGCCGGACCGGTTCCGGCTGCTGGTCGCCGCCGAGTCGGCCGGCGCGCTGGTCGCCGCCGAGATGGGTGCCGCCGGGCTGCCGTTGCGGGCCGACCTGCACGACGCGCTGCTCACCGAGCTGCTCGGCGCACCGTCACCGGTCGGCGGGCCGCCGCGTCGGCTGGCCGAGCTAGCCGGCCGGATCGCCGCCGCGTTCGGCGTCCGGCAGCTGCACGCCGACTCGCCGGCCGAGGTGCTGCGGGCCTTCGCCCGGGTCGGGATCAGCTTGCCGAACACCCGGGCCTGGGTGCTGCGCGGCGTGGACCATCCGGCCGTT
Source organism: Micromonospora sp. LOL_021 (assembly GCF_048060215.1). Classification (NCBI taxonomy): domain Bacteria; kingdom Bacillati; phylum Actinomycetota; class Actinomycetes; order Micromonosporales; family Micromonosporaceae; genus Micromonospora; species Micromonospora sp. LOL_021. The sequence continues at coordinate 23,643 of NZ_JBHMIN010000067.1, forward strand.
CCGTTGCTCATCGAGTACAAGGAACTGCATCGGATCTGGATTGCGCACGGCTGGGCGTGGCGGCAGGCCTGGGTCCGCGACGGCCGGTTCCGCCCCGAGTACGTGCCGGGCGGGGTGGTGTCCGGCCGGTGGGCCACCCGGGGTGGCGGGGCGTTGCAGATCCCCAAGGCGGTGCGCCGGGCGGTGGTCGCCGACCCCGGCTGGTGTTTCGTGGTGGCCGACGCCGCCCAGCTGGAGCCCCGGGTGCTCGCCGCGATGTCCGGTGACCGCCGACTGGCCGCGGCTGGCGGCGCCGGTGACCTGTACGCCGCGCTGGCCCGCGACTCGTTCGGCGGTGACCGGGCCCGGGCGAAGGTGGCGCTGCTCGGTGCCATGTACGGGCAGACCGGCGGCGCCGCCGTGCCGGCCCTCGCCGTGCTGCGCCGCAGCTACCCGGTCGCATTCGAGTACCTGGAGGCGGCGGCCCGGACCGGTGAGACCGGTGGCCTGGTGCGCTCCTGGCTCGGCCGGACCTGTCCACCGTCCGACGTCGGCACCCCGGCCCGGGGGCGGTTCACCCGCAACTTTGTCGCCCAGGCGACCGCCGCCGAGTGGGCGCTGATCCTGCTGGCCACCGTCCGTCAGGCGATCGCCGGCACCGCCGCCGAGCTGGTCTTCTTCCAGCACGACGAGGTGGTGGTGCACTGCCCGGCGACGCAGGCGGCGGCGGTGGCCGCCGCCGTGCGGGAGTGCGCCGGCCGGGCCACCACGGTGCTGTTCGGCGACACCCCGGTCCGGGTGCCGCTCGAGGTGTCCACCGTCACCTGCTACGCGGACGCCACCTGATCGCCACCTGATCGTTGGGCCCGTTGTGCGTTCCATCGGATCGGGCAGCGTTTGGCGGGCGCTGTGACCGCCGGCCGGGCTGGACCGGCCGGGCAGACGTTGCGGGGGTGGCTCAGCTGAGTCGGATCGCGGGGATGATCATCGCGGCTGGTGGGGGTCGGCGGATCGGTGGGCCGGAGGCCCTGCTGTACTGCGGCGACCAACTGCTGGTCGAACGGGCGTTGCGGATCGTGGGGGAGACCGGCTGTGATCCGGTCGTGGTGGTCCTCGGCGCCGCCGCCGACCAGGTACGCGACACCGCCGACCTGACCGGTGCCACCGTGGTGGTCAACCGGGCCTGGGGCACCGGGCTCGGCTCGTCGCTGCGGGTCGGCCTGGACGCGTTGAAGGACAGCGACGCCGAGGCGGTGGTGGTGTTCCCGGTCAACATGCCGGGGATCACCGCCGACGCGCTGCGCCGGGTGACCGCGCTGCCGTACCCGGAGGTGCTGGTCTGCGCCACCTACGCCGGTATGCGCAGCTACCCTATGGTGTTCGGCCGGCGGCACTGGGCGGCGATCGCGACCCTGGCCAACGCCGACGGCGGTGCCCGGCCGTACCTGCTCGCGCACACCGGCGAGGTGATCGACATCTCCTGCGACGGGGTCGCCGAAGGTGGGCTGGTGGACACCCCGGAGTCGGTCGCGGCGTGGGGGTTGGCGGTGCCGGTGCAGCGCACCCCGGCGTGACCCGAGCCGACCGTACCCAGGGCCGCCCGGACCTGAGTCGACTCGCCCTGACCTGACTGGTGGCTCAGCTGTCGGTGAAGTGCCGGTGCACCGCCGGGACGGCCAGCCCGATGATGGCCAGCACCGACACGACGGTGAACACGCCGCGGAGCACGACCACCTCGAACTTGCCGCCGGCCCTGATGGAGTACCGGTCCGGCGGGCCGAACATCCGCCACATGCGCCGGCCGATCGGGATCGGCCACAGGATCGGTACGCCGGCCCGGGTGATCAGGTCACCGAGGATGTGGACGAAGCAGCCGACCCCCATCGCCAGGCCGAGCATCGGGTAGCCCCGGTCACCGGGCAGGTGCAGGTAGGTGAAGTAGGCGGCGCCGAGCGACAGCAGGGTGACGATCACCCAGCCGGCGCGTTTGGCCCACTCGTCGAACAGCCCCCGCAACGCCAGGCCGATCATGAAGAACAGGATGGCGATTACCGCCCACTTGCCGTACGCGGCGCACAGCGCGGTGGTGCCCCAACCGACCAGCACGGTGAATGGAATGGTGTGGGTGAGGGTCCGGTGCCCGTTCTTGCGGTTCGGATCCTTGCTGAGCTTCGTCGCGTGGTAGACGCCGAGGGAGATCTTCTCGATGACCTCGGCGACGAACAGCGACGCCACCCCGAAGGTCCGGGCGACGGTGGCGCCGCCCTGGTTGCGGGTGACCTTGCCGGACAGGTCCAGGTCCGGGAAGAGCGCGCCGCCGGCGCAGACGGCGGTGCCGACCGCGATCATCAGTGGCGACTGCTCGTAGCCGGCGAACTGGTCGAGCGCCCAGGAACCGGCGAGCCACACGGTGGCACCGGACAGCGCGTGGGACGGACCCATCATGGTCGAGCTTCCTCCAAGGTCAACTTCTCGGCGGAGGCAACTCTGTCAGATGGTGGTGGCACCGTCCACACCGGTACGGCGGTCAGAGCACCCGGGTGACGCCTTCGCTGTCCACCCTGGGGTCGAGCCGGTCCGGGTCCAGGTTGACGCAGAGCACCACACTCGCGCCGACGGCGAGCGGCGCGAGCAGCCAGAACAGCGGGTGCTCGTGCTGGCCGCCGTCGACCAGCACCCGGTCGCCGGCGGTGACGTCCTGCTGCGCGGCGATCTCCAACGCCAACGAGCCCCACTCGGCGTAGCTGGTCCCGTCCACGCTGGCCAGATCACCCGGCCGGACCAGCCCGTACGCCGGAGGCTGACCGGGGTACCGGCACGCCTCGGCGAGAAAGTCCCGGTAGCCCTCCGGCGGCGGGGTGCCCGCCGCGGCCCGGTTACCGATGTCGAGCATGAACCGGTGCCGCGCCCCGGGTACGTCCTCCAACCAGTCGTCGATCCGGCCGCGGGCGGCGAACACCGCGTCCAACGGCTCGTCGCCACCCGGCTCGATCACCGGCAGGCCGGCGGTGGCGGCCAGCCGGATCGACACCGATACCCCGATCGACCAGGCGCCCAGCAGGACGGCGGCGGTCTGCCAGTGTGGCGGCAGCAGGATCGCCGCCCGGTCGCCGGTGACCAGCCCGCAGCCGTCGCGCAGCACTGCTGCCGTGCGGGCCGCCCAGGCGCCCAGGGCGGTCGCGGAGAGTTCGGTCCGCTCGCCGGTGGCGTCGTCATAGCAGGTCAGCAGGGGCGTTGTCGGGTCGCCCGGGTAAATGCCCAGGCCGGGCGCGCTGGCGAGGGCGGAGGCGTCCATGCGTACTCCAGGGTGTGAATGATCGTCGCGGCCGACCCTACCGGGTCAGGGCGCCGGGGACCCGTAACCGTGCGGCCACGTCGCGCAGCCGGGGCCAGGTCGCGGCGGTGGTACCGGGCGCGCCGCCGCCGGCGGTCACCCGGCGCAGCATCCGGTCGGTCTCGTCCACGTCGAGCCGTCGCCTCGGGTCGCGGCGCAGCAGCCCGGCGAGCACCGGCCGCAGCGGCCCGGCCCGGGTCGCCGGGTCCGGTGGCGTGGTGGCCAGCGCGGTCAGCGTCGCCATCGGGGTCGACCGGGCGTACGGGGAACGGCCCTGGACGGCGGTGTACAAGGTGGCACCGAGCGACCACAGGTCGGCCGCCACGGTGGACACCCCGTCGCGGGCGCGTTCCGGCGCGATGTACTGCGGCGAGCCGATCACCATCCCGGTGCGGGTGATCGAGCCGTCGCCGTCCAGGGTGGCGAGTCCGAAGTCAGTCAGTACCACCCGGCCCCGGTCGCCGATCAGCACGTTGTGTGGCTTGACGTCGCGGTGCAGGACCCCGTGGCCGTGCGCGGCCCGCAGCGCGGCCAGCACCCGCCGGCCGATCGCCGCGACCCGGACCGGCGGCAGCGGGCCGTCCTCGGCGACGACCTGGTGCAGCGAGCGGGACCGGACGTACTCCATCACGATCAGCGGGCTGCCGGCGACGTGCCGTACGTCGTAGATGCGGACCACGTTCGGGTGGTTGAGCCGGGCGGCGCTGCGCGCCTCCCGTAGCGTCCGGCGGCGCAGCGCCTCGCGTTCGGCGTCGTTCATCCAGTCCGGGGGCAGCACCTCCTTGACCGCGACGTCGCGGTGCAGGACCTCGTCGCGGGCCAGCCAGACCCGTCCCATCCCGCCGCTGCCGACCGGACGTACGAGCCGGTAGCGGTCCGCGATCAGCTGCGGTCGCACGATCACCGTCTCCCATCGTCAGCCCACGACTGCATACAGTAGTTGTGGGCTGACAATGCCGGATCAGCTGGAGAAGTGGCGACCATCAGCCGTTTCGCTGCGCCGGGTGACCTAACAGCCGAGGACGCCAACGAGCAGCCGAGTGTGTCGACCGGCAGCTGAAGCCGCCTACGAGACGGCGCCGCCGACCGCCGCGAGCAGGTTGCCGTCCGGCACGACGAGCTTGCCCGCCCCGCCGGCCAGCTGAGCGGCCGCCCGCCGGGTGTTGAAGCCCGGCGCCTCGCGCACGGCGGCGGCGTACGTGGCGGCGGTCTGCGCCGCGATCGTCGCCCAGCCGTACCGCCGGGTCACCAGCTGCCGGGCCGACCGGGCCACCCGCCGGGCGAACAGCTCGTCGGAGAGCAGCGTGTGCACCGCCTGGGCCAGCCCGTGCGGATCCTGTGGCCGGAACGTCGTACCGGTCACGCCGGGCTCGACGATCTCGGCGAGTCCGCCGGTGGCCGACACCGCCAGCGGCGCGCCGGCCGCCGCCGCCTCCAGCGCCACCATGCCGAACGGCTCGTAGAGGCTCGGCACCACGGTGGCGTCGGTCGCGCCCAGCACCGCCGGCAGCTGCGACTCGGTCATGAACCCGGCGAAGTCGATCAGGTCGGCGACGCCGAGCCGCTCGGCCTGTGCCTGCAGCTCACCCCGGTACGGCCCGTCGCCGGCGACGATCACCCGCAGCCCGGGATGGCGCTGGCGCAGCCACGGCAGCGCGGCGATCAGGTGCTGGACGCCCTTTTCGTAGACCAGCCGACCGGCGAAACCGATCAGCGGCCCGTCGGCGGCGTACCGCTCGCGGGCCGCCGCCACCGCCCGCGTCGACGAGCGCCACACCCGGTCGTTCACCCCGTTGGCGATCACGTCCACCCGCGACGCCGGCAGCTCCAGCAGGTGGCTGACCTCCCAGCGCATGTAGCCGGAGCAGGTGATCACCCGGCAGGACTCGTGGCCGAGCCAGTGTTCGATGGAGTGGATGGACTTGTTCATCTCGTCGGGGAGCCAGC
>NZ_JBHMIN010000068.1:0-28669 GCF_048060215.1 Micromonospora sp. LOL_021
GTCAGATCGTGGTCATCGACTGCGAGGGCGACCCGGACGACATCGACAAGTCCAAGCTCGTACTCCGGAGTGCCGACTCGCCGTCGGAACTGACAGTGCCGCATCCGGTGGCAGTCGGTGTGGAATCATCCACAAGAGTTAGTGGAGATTCAGAGACACCGGAGGGGTAGCGCGGTGGAGATGCACGGGCAGTTGTGGCCAGACAGCGCGAGCAGCGAATACCAGCGGGCCCGGCGCGACCTGCTCGTCGCCGAGCAGCAGTTGCGCGATCAGATCGAACGGGTGGCGGCGCAACGACGGGCTCTGCCTCCCGGCCCCGTGCTGGGTGAGTATTTGTTCACGGAGGGCCCGGCGGACCTCAACTCGGATGGCCCGATCACCCAGTCCTCGTTGGGGCAGCTCTTTGGGGACCAGCAGGTCCTGGTGATCTATCACATGATGTTCGGCCCGAAGGACGACGAGGCCTGTGAGATGTGCTCGATGTGGCTGGACGGCCTTAACGGGGTCAGTCCGCACATCCGGCAGAACGCTGCTTTCGTAACTGTCGCCAAGGCGCCCGTCGAGAAGGTGCGTGGCTGGGCGCGGAAACGTGGCTGGTCGCGGCTGCGGATCGTGTCCAGCTTCGGCAGCACGTTCAACGCGGACCTCAAAGTCGAAGATCCTGGAAGTGAGATGCAGTTTCCGGCAATCAGTGTGCTGTCCCGTGACGGTGAGACTGTACGTCACTTTTACACGATACAGGCGATCTTTCCAACGGACGAGTCTGGGCGGGGTCTGGATCTCTACTCTTCTGTCTGGCAGATCCTGGACCTCCTACCCGGCGGACGCGGAGACTGGTATGCCAGTAACAACTACGACGACGGCGGCCTCGGTGCCTGTTGTTGACCTACAGAGCAGCTCGGCGGGCCGGCCGGTCGCTCATCCGAATCCAAGATCGCCACGTCAGATCCGGGTACCGCCGCCCCGCCTAGCGGTACCCGACGAGCCGCGGGCAGCCGACCTGGCCGAGGCCGAGGAGTTCGTCCGCCAACATCACGCCGAAAACGGACTCGGCGACGCCGGGCCGCGGCTGGCCCAGGTCCGTGCGCAGATCGCCGAGTCCGGCACCTACCGGCACACCCCCGATGAGTTGCGCTACGGCGCCCGCCTGGCCTGGCGGAACAGCGCAGCCTGCATCGGCCGGCTCTACTGGCGCAGCCTGGTAGTGCGCGACCTGCGTACGGTGAACGACGTCGCTGGCGTCGTCATCAACAGTGTTCGACATCTGCAACTGGCTACCAACGGTGGTCGAATTCGCCCGACAATAACGATCTTCGCCCCAGACACGCCGGAGCGCGCCGGACCGCGGATCATCAACGGCCAGTTGTCGCGGTACGCCGGATACCGCAACGACAACGGGTCTACCCTCGGCGATCCGGCGAACCTGGCGCTGACCAGGATCGCGCGGGCGCTCGGCTGGCGGCCACCCGATCAGCCTGGGGCCTTCGACCTGCTACCACTGGTCGTCCGGACCGACCGCCAACCGCCGATCGCCGTGGAACTGCCGCGTGGCGTAGTCTTGGAGGTTCTGCTGCGCCACCCGGACATCCCGGCGTTGGCCGAGCTTGACCTGCGTTGGCACGCCGTACCCGCGATCAGCAACATGCGGCTACGGATCGGCGGCGTCACCTATCCCGCCGCGCCATTCAACGGCTGGTACATGGGCACCGAGATCGGCGCCCGTAATCTCGCCGACACGAGCCGGTACGACCTGCTACCCGAGGTGGCCCGGATGCTCGATCTGGACACGTCCGGGGAGTTCACCTTGTGGCGCGACCGCGCCCTAGTCGAGCTGAACCGGGCGGTGCTGTACTCGTTTCGGGCGGCTGGGGTTGCGATCACGGATCACCACACCGAATCCGCCCGGTTCATCACACACCTCCGTAACGAGGAGCGGGCTGGTCGGCGCTGCCCGGCGGACTGGAGCTGGATCGTGCCGCCGATGTCGGCATCGCAGACCCCGGTCTTCCATCGCTACTACGATAACGATCAGCTACTGCCAAATTTCTTGCCGCCGGAGGAAAGCCTCGGTGAGGATATTCCAGCCATGGGGTGCCCGGTCAACCCCGGTCATGCCGATTCGTCCAGGCGGTTCGATTCGTCCGTTTCCGATGGGTCGGGCGAACGGAGGAGCAACCTCTTTGAAGTTGCCGCAACAGATGTATGACAGAAATGGGCTCGGGGCCACGGTCGCCGCGTAACTTGATTGTCATTCGGATCCGGATTTAGTCGGACAACAGTTCGGATCCTCGTGCAGGAAATCCAACCGGGGAGCGACCTGTGGACAATCCAGTAGACATCGCTATTGTTGGAAATGGAATCATCGGTCTCTCTGTCGCGTATGAACTGGCGAAACGTGAGCCTGATCTGAAGATCTGCGTCATTGGGCCGGCGCGGCGCTCCGGCGCGGCCTCGATGGCAGCCGGCGCGATGCTGAACACTTTCGGCGAAATCACCAAGTACACGTTGACGTCACCGGCAGGGCAGGCGAAGTTCCAGCTTTGCCGGGATGCGCTCGACCGGTGGCCGGCCTGGCTGGACGAGGTGAAGCAGGCCTCTGGCGAGGCAGACTTGGACCGCTCGCTCAGCCACGGCACGACGGTTTTGCTCAATGCCAAGTCCGGGCACCTGGACGACGAGAACTTCGCCGCATTGATTGCCGCGCTGGGCAAGTTCGACGAGCCGTACGAGGAGATCACGCCGGGCGACGTGCCCGGTCTTGACCCGCTCGCCGAGGCCCGTCCGCTGCGCGCCGTGCACCTACCCCGAGAAGGTGCAATCGACGCGCGTGCGGTGCTAGCCGCGATGCAGACCGCGGCCACCCGACACGGTGTGACCGTCGTCGACGATCAGATCACCGGCTTCGAGGTCAGCGGCGGGGCGGTTAGCGGCGTACGGCTCACCGACGGTCAGTTGCTCTCCGCGAACACCGTGATCCTGGCGGCCGGGGCGTTCAGCGGTCCGCTGACCGGGGTGCTGCCTCCCGGCGCGGTGCCGGCGATGTTCGCCGGTAAGGGAATCGCGGTACAGACTCAGCGACTCGGCGGGCCCGGCTTCGAACACGTGGTACGCACTCCCAACCGGTCCGGGTCCTGCGGTCTGCACCTCATCCCGCTCGGCGAGGGTGTGGAGTACCTCGGTGCGACCAACCTGCTCTTCGACGACCCGGCACACACCGCCGATGTCGGTATGAGCGAATTCCTCGTCCAAGTGGCGCGCGAACAACTTGACCACAAGTTGTTCTTCTCCGACGTCAAGGGCTGGCTGGTCGGGAACCGGCCGGTGGCCATCGACGGTTTCCCGATGATCGGGCGTACCTCCGTCGACGGACTGCTGCTCGTCACCGGGACGTACCGGGACGGATTCCACTGCTCGCCGGTTCTGGCCGGGCTGGTGGCCGACGATCTGCTCGACGTCCGGCCGCTCGCCCAGACGCTGCCGCACTTCGTCCCGGAACGAGCACCGATCCAGACGCTGACCCCGCAGCAGGCGGTCGAGGAGTTCGCCTTTCACGGCGTGTCCGCCTCTATCGAGGCCGGCCTGCGGCTGCCGTCGCACACCGACACCTCGGTGCTGAACCTGTTCTACCAGCAGGCAGCGCAGCGCTTCTACGACATTGTCAAACACCCGGTGGGACTCTCCCCGGAGGTGCTGCTCGGCACCGTGTTCAGCCAGGATCTGGAGGGCCACCGGATCACCCGCTATCTGACGGCGGCGCACGAGCGCTACGGGCACATCGGCTGATCGGCGGACAACGACGAAGGCAGGAGGTACGTACTGTGAAGACCGGTGCCGTCGAGTGGTTCGACATCCGTACGCCGGATCCGGCGACCGCCAAGCACTTCTACGCTGAACTCTTCGGCTGGACGTACCGAGACTTCGCTCCGCTCGGCGACGTTCTCGGCGTGACGATCTGGCACGACGATCGTGAGATCGGGCTGCTGAGCGAGTCTGCCGGGACCGCCGGCGGGGTCGGCACCCTGCTCTATGTCTTCGTCGAGGACCTTGCGGCCGCCGTGCACAAAGCCGCCGAGTTGGGTGCCGTCGTCCGGCAAGCCCCATCCATGATGGATGAGGAGTCGGGAGCGTTCGCTGAGCTGGTCGACCCGACGGGCGTACCGATCGGAGTGTGGAGCACGACGCTGTGACCGATCTGAGTGTGGAGCGCGACGCGGTGACCGACCGCGTGGGCGTCGTGCCCGCCAGTTCCAGCCGGCCCGGCCGTTCGGCACGTTGGGTCGCGGCTGTGTTGGCTGTCGTGGTCCTGCTTAGTGGCGCGGTGGTCGCGGCCGCCCTCGGGCTGGCGCAACGAGACGGTGTGCCGCAGCGCAATGTCGTTGTCGATGGGGTACCGATCACCATGTATGTCCCCGGCACGGTGGCCGCTGGCGGCACGGTGGACCTGACTCCGCCGGCGCCGCTCGGGCAGCGGCCGCCCGGTCTGGTACTGGCGCACGGGCACTCGGCCAACCGGGCGACGATGAGCTGGCTGGCCGGTCAGCTCGCGGCCGCTGGTTTCGTTGTGGCCACCTTTGACTTCCGTGGGCACGGCGGGCACCGATCTCCGCAGGAAACCCATGGCTTCGAGGGCCGGCGAGCAGACCTGCGTACCGTGTTCGAGTGGCTGAGCCGGCAGCCGTACGTGGATGGGGACCGGGTGGCGATAGCCGGCCACTCGATGGGCGCCGCCGCGGTGGTGGATTTCGCCACCCACGATTCCCGCCCGGCCGCGACCGTCGCGCTCGGTGGGTCGGTCGCCATCGTCGAAGGTGATGTTGCCCCCCGCAACCTGCTGTTTCTCGTAGCCGATGGCGATCCTGACGCCGTACGCGACGAGGCGGTGGCCACCGCTCGGACCATGTACGGCGGCGAGATCCACTTCGGTGAGCAGTACGGCACCTACTGGGACGGCTCGGCGGTGGGCCTGCGCGAGGTGGCTGGGGCCAACCACATGAGCATGCTGTACGCCGCCGAGACAGCGAAGCTGATGACGGACTGGATGAGCCAGGCGGTGGGCCCGGGCACCGACGCCGTCACCGCCACCGACCGGCGGATCGGCTGGGCACTGGCGTACCTGGTCTTCCTGGTCTTCGGGGTGGCACTGCTCGGGCTGGCCGCAGGAGTACCGGTTCGCGGCGCGGTGTTCGCCGCTCCTGAGCCGGCCCGTCGGTCGGCCTCCGGGTCGGCCAGCGAGGTTCCGGCGGCGATCACGTCGGGTCCGAGATCGGCCGGCTGGCGGCGGCTGCTGCTGCTGACCGCTGCGTTGCTCGTCCCGATACCGTGGCTTACCTGGGGTGATGCGGGCGTACTGGTCGGGCTGGAGGCGGGGGGCGCGCTGGTGGTGCTGCTCGCCGCAGCGGGGGCGGTGTCGTGGGTGCTGATGTCACTCTCGCCGGTACGCCGGTGGGCAGGCCTTGACGGATGGTCAGCGGTGCCGTCGCTACCCGGCTCGTCAGGCGACAGTCGGGCGTTGGTCGCCGGGCTCCTCGCCGCCGCAGGCCTGGTCGTGCTCCTCGCACCGCTCGGTCCGGTCGGCCATGGATTCGACACCACCCCGACCCGGCTGCTGCTCAGTCTGCTTGCGATGCTGTTGTTGCTGCCGTACTTCGCCGCCGTCGAACTACTACTTCGGCGGGGGTCGCCCGGCCGGGCGATCGGGTTTCCGCTGGCGGCCAGACTGACCCTGCTCGTTGTCGCCTTTGCCGCAGTCGTGGCGGGACTGCTGCCCGGAATGATCGGGCTGTACTTGATGGTGCTCGCGCCGTTCGCGCTGCTGATGGAGATCTGCGCGGTGGCGCTGTACCGGATGACCGGGGACCCCCGGGCGACGGCGGTGTTCCAGGCCGCCGCGGTGGGTTGGTTGCTCGGCAAGCTCTCACCGGTGCTGTGGTGAGGTGTCGATGGCTCGGGCAAAGGCCGCAGTGACCGCCGTTCGCAGCGGCAGCGGCCCGGTGCTCGACGGTTGTCACCGACTGGCCGACATCGGTTCCCTCGCCGCCCGGACGCTACCGCCAGAGATCCGTGACTTCATTGACGGCGGCAGCGGCGACGAGGTGACCCTGCGCGCGAACCGTTGCGCGTTCGACACGGTGGCGCTGGTGCCTCGGGTGCTGAGCGGGGTGCAACACCGGACGACCGAGGGGCGGATTTTCGCCTCGTCCGCCCGGCTGCCGCTCGCCGTCGCGCCGATGGCGTTCCAACGCTGGGTGCACCCCGGTGGCGAGATCGCCTCGGCCCGTGCGGCTGCGGCAGCCGGGATCCCCTTCGCGGTCAGCCTGATGTCCAGCACGGCCGTGGAACAGGTGGTGGCGACCGGAGCGGCTGTCTGGATGCAGCTGTACGGGTTGCGTGACCGCAGGCTGCTCGACCGGGTGGTCGGCCGGGCCGAGGACGCCGGCTGCGACGGCCTGATGCTCACCGTCGACATGCCAGTGATGGCCCGTCGGCTGCGGGACGTCCGTCATGGGTTGCGGCTGCCGGACCGGGTACGGCCGGTGCACCTGGGAGCTGACGGCGACAGCCACGGGACGGAGCAGGACGGGATGGAGCTGTTCCACCACCCGAGCATCCACTTCGATCCGGGATTGAGCTGGGCGGATCTCGACTGGTTGCGGGCCCGGACTCGGTTGCCGTTGGCTGTCAAAGGCGTGTTGGCGCCGGTGGACGCCAGCCGGGCAATCGCAGCCGGCGCGGACGCTGTGGTGGTGTCGAACCACGGTGGACGCCAGCTGGACGGCACGGTCACCAGCGTCGCGGCGCTGCCCGCCGTGGTCGAGGCGGTGGCCGGCCAGGGGCAGGTGCTGCTCGACAGCGGAGTACGTAGCGGCGTGCACGTGCTCAAGGCGCTCGCGATGGGCGCATCGGGGGTGCTGATCGGGCGGCCGATCCTGTGGGGTCTGGGGCTCGGCGGTGAGGACGGCGTCGCGCGGGTGCTCGAGCTGCTCGGCACCGAACTCGATGAGGCGATGGCGCTGGCCGGTTGCTCGGACCGCACAGCAGCCGGCAACCTGACGACGATGCCGACCGGCTGTTGTCGAAACGGCACGGCGGGCGGTTGAGCAGCCGGTGGGCCGATCAGCCGGCAGCGGCCTTCACCGCAGCTAGTGTCCTGCGCCGGAAATTCGCCTGATAAGTCGGAAAGGTGGGGGGTGCCGAGAACTGGTCGTCTCACCCCGTCGCTGACGCTGACCGACGAGGAGCGGGCGACGAGGAGCGGGCGACGATGACCCGCTGGTCACGACGGGCGAAGTCGTCACAGGTTCTGGCGACGCGCTCACGGATCGATCAGCCTTGACCAGGTCGAGGATGTGGTGGTCGCGACCCTGGAACAGACGCCACGTAACGCCACCCGCTGGTCCCGCACGTCGATGGCGGACAGGTCCGGGTTGTCGACACCGACCCGCTGTTCATCGGGAAAGAAAGATCCGGCGCGGCGTCCACAAGAGCGTCCAAGCCCTGGAAGCCGACATCCGTTCCTGGATCGCCGACTGGGACACCAACCCGAGACCGTTCACCTGGACCAAGACCGCCGAAGAGATCCTCGAGTCACTCGCCTGATTTCGTAGGCGACTTTCCGGCGCAGGACACTAGCGGCTTGGCGCGTAGCCCTGGATCGGCGCCCAGCCCTAGTAGGAACAGGCATCGCGGCACCGCAGCCGGTGGACCGATCACCGTGACCGAACCGCTCAGCAGCGCCTCGACCGGGTCTGTCGTCCCGCTACCCAGGTCGAAGAAGGTCTGTGTGTCGGTTTCGATGGTCAGGATCGGTTGAATGCCGGGGCCGCTCCTGGTCCGTACCTTGCCCGTGTCGACGGTCACGTGGAACTGCTCGTCATCGACCTTGAACTGGTATGTCTCGTCGGCGCGGACGCGGTCCGGGTGCACCATGGCCTCCGCCGCCAGGACCGCCCAACTCGCCCGCCGCACCCCGGCGCGTGGGTCGACCCGGCGCTCGGCGAGCAACGCGAGCCCGAAACGAGCCATCGCCAGCACAGGCTCACGCAGTTGCTCGCCGAACTTGGTCAGCGCGTACCCGGCCGTCCGCCGGTTGGCGTCAACCGGCTCGATTATGCCGACCTCGATGAGGTAGTTGAGCCGTTCGGCAAGCAGGTTGGTGCCGATCCCCGGCAAGACGTCGCGTAGCTCGCGGTAGCGTCGGGGCCGCAGCAGCAGCTCCCGCACGATCAACAGGGTCCAGCGCTCACCGATGACGTCGAGTGCGAACGCCAGACCACACTGCTGGTCGTAGCTGCGTCGCTCCCGCTGCTCGGTCACGAAGCCTCGTCTCGTCACGTCTGGTGGCAACCGTCTCCGCTAGCTGCCGGACCGGCATTTGCTACGAAGTAGTGTAGCGGGATTTCCGTACGACTGGATCCTCGCAGCCGACCTGGTCAATACCTACGAAGGCCGATCGCCGTAGCATCTCAGGCTGCGGCGAGTTCGGGCAGTCGTGGTATTTGGTCTTGAGGTGGTCGGTGGGGCAGGACGCCCGCCGTGCGGAAAATGTTGACTTTGGTCGATCGGGAGGAGATCTCCCGAGGACTGGCCGAAGGTCTGGGGTACCAGGACATCGGCCGGTTGATCAGCCGGAATCCCTCGGTGGTCTCTCGTGACGTCACCCGGCACGACGGCCGGACCGGGTACCGGGAGGTGGTCGTCAGTTGTTGAGGAGGTGGCTGGTCGCCAGCGTCGATCGCGGGTCGGTTGCCGCGTGACTACGCCAGACGATCAGGCTGTGCGGGTGTCTCGCGAAGCGATACACCAGTGGTTCTACGCCCGGTTCGTGTCCACTCCGGATCGGGTGCTGCTCCGGCTGCGAACCGGTCGTACCGCCTGCCGATCGAGGCCTCATCCGGTCCCGGCGCCTCGATTCCGCGAGCCCCCGCTACCTCTACGAACGTCCCGCCGAGGTCGAGGACCGGCGGGTTCCGGGGCACTGGGAGGGCGACCTCGTCCGGCCGGCCATGCCCGGATCACCGCGGCGGGGCTGCCGGTCTACTTCGCCCGTCCGTACTCGCCCTGGCCGCGCGGCAGCAACGAAAATTTAAACCGCATCCTGCGTGAGTACTTCCCGAAGGGCGTCCCGATCACGTCCGACTTGAAGTATCTCGCGATGGGGGCTTCCGGGGTGACTTCCCGAAAGGGGTCCGCCGATTCGGTACCGAGCTTTGTCCATGTAACGTGAGGTGACGGCCGGGGAGTGAGCAACTCGGGCGTGTCGCTTGTGGAGACTGCGGCCGGCGTCGTCTCGACCATTCGGGTTGTGTGGACTCAAACGATCAACGGCCGGCCGTCGCGTTGTACGCGTATGGCCGGGTTGGACTCCGATCGCGTCGACTGGTTGGTCGAGCAGGTGGACGCGTTGCTGGACTGGGGCCTGCCGGTGGGGCGGCCGCGGGCGTTGTCGCTGGACACGGCGCTGGTGATGGCGCTGTTCGGGCTGCGGCACAACCTCGCGCCGGACGTGCTCGGTGAGGTGTTCGGCTGCGGCTCGACGACCGTGGAGCGCCACCAGGACGAGTTGGAACCGTTGGTGGACGACGTGTCGACCCCGCTGTACGCGCAGGTCCGTGACCAGGCCCGTCGGGACGCGGTCCTGGTCGATGGTCTGGTCGTGTCGGTCGGGGAACGCGACGACGTCGAGGGGTTGTTCTCCGAGAAGAAGGGCTTCTGCGGGCAGAACGTGCAGGTGGTCGCCAACCTCGCCGGACGGGTGGTCGACGTGGGTGATCCGGGTCCGGGGGGCATGCACGACCGGAAGGCCTTCGACGTCTCCGGGATCGCCGCCCGGTGGGC
This sequence comes from Micromonospora sp. LOL_021, assembly GCF_048060215.1. Lineage (NCBI taxonomy): Bacteria > Bacillati > Actinomycetota > Actinomycetes > Micromonosporales > Micromonosporaceae > Micromonospora > Micromonospora sp. LOL_021. Next base: position 9,835 of record NZ_JBHMIN010000068.1, read on the forward strand.
CGGTCACCACGCCCCGGGCGGGCCCGGGATGATCGGTGACAAGGGCTACCGGGGTGCCGGCATCGCGAGTCCGTACAAGAAGCCCCGGGCTCGGGAGTTGACCGAGGTCCGACGTGCGTGCAACACCGTGCTCAACCGGATCCGCGCCGCCGCTGAACGCGCGATCGCCCACCTGAAGTGTTGGAAGGTTCTCAGGACCGGATTCCGCAGATCGCTGGAACAGTTTCCCGTCACATTACTTACGGTGACCAAGTTGGAGATCTTTCGCGTTTACGGATTACGTCAAACCGACCTGGAAATAGTTTTAAAAAGTCCTCCGGGGTCAACGACCGACCCCGTAAGATCCATGACTGGAAGAAGCCCTCCGAAATATTCGCGGGACTCGTAGAATCAAATGCTTCAACCGACTTGATTCGCCGTCGAGAGGTTTACGTCCGGATCTGTGGGGGGCGGCGGGTGAGATTCCGCCGTCTACCCGGTAATGTCCTTGATGACTGATTCGTCCGCCTCGGCGCATTACGCAACCGCTCGAAGTTCGGTCGCCGTCGAGCCGATATGCTCGCCTGCGCCGGTGACACCATCTACGTCCAGGAGCACATCGGACACCAAGCCGCATTGAGGTATGTCGTAACTGAGCCAGAAGGGAGAAACGTGCCGACGCACCGGACAACGGGCCGGCCAGGCGGAGCCAGAATCTGGCCGGAATCCAGCCCGACGCTGCTCGACGGCGGGCTCGCCACCGAGTTGCATCGCCGTGGTGTCGACATCGCGGCTCCCGCCTGGACCACTGCCGCGCTGCTCCGCAGCGACGGACGCAATCTGCTGCATGACATCCACCTTCGGTACGCGCGTGCCGGCGCGGACGTCCTCACGGTGAATTCGTTCCGGTGCAACCTGCGCTGCCTGCGCCGCCTCGGGATGGACGACCGCCGGGCGGCCCGTACCGTTCGCGGCGCGGTGGCGCTCGCCGACTCGGCCCGCGCCGCGGCGGACCGGTCCGGCATCCGGCTGGCGGGCTCGGTCGCGCCGGTCGAGGACTGCTACCGACCGCGACTCGTGCCGGACAACGCCACGTTGGAACGCGAGCACCGTTGGCTGGTCGACCAGTTGTGCAGCGCCGGGGTCGATTTGCTGCTGATCGAGACGATGAACACCCAGCGGGAAGCAGTCACGGCGGTACGAGCCGGGTACGACGCCGGCGTCGAGGTCTGGGCCAGCTTCGTCTGCGACGACTGGGCGAACCTGCTGTCCGGGGAGTCACTGGTTGCCGCCGCCACCGCCGTCAGGCACGCGGGTGCGACGACGGTACTGGCGAACTGCGCGACGCCGGTCGCCACCAACCGGGCGGTGCGGGCGTTGTCCGCTGCGGGCCTGCCCGCCATCGGCGGTTACCCGAATCTGGAGGACAGGTCGAGCGTCCCCGCGTACGCGGCGGCGCCGGACCCCATGCCAACCGGCACCACCCCGGCGGACTACGTCAGCCTGGTTGCCGGTTGGATGGCTGAGCTACGACCCGCAGTCGTCGGGGGATGTTGCGGAAGCACGCCGGAACACATCGACGCATTGGCCCGAGCACTGGGTCGAGGTGTGCCGAGCTCCTGATCCGGGATCGGGCCGATCCCAGACACCGGGCAAGGTGACCTGGTCGGCCAGGGCCTTCACGCTGGGGACTCGGGTGCGGTCGACACTTCAGGCGCCGGCAGACCGAGCGCGACCAGCTCGGCGTCAACCGCGGCCCGCAGCGCCCTCCGCTCAGGCCCGGGCAGCAGCGCAGCGTCGAGCCCGGTCCGGGTGACCTCGGCCAGATCATTTCTGGTGAGGCCGAGATGCGTGGCGGCGAGGGTGTACTCCGTGGTCAGGTCGGTCTGGAACAACGCAGGGTCGTCCGAGTTGAGGGTGAATCGGATCCCGGCCGTACGGATCATCTGCAGCGGGTACTCGGCCAGTTCGCGAACCACCCCGGTCCGCAGGTTGCTGGTCGGGCAGAGCTCAAGCACCGTGCCACGGCGGCTCAGCTCGTCGAGGAGTACGGGGTCGGCTACGGACCGCACGCCGTGGCCGATTCGCGGCGGGTCGTAGCGCAGACAGTCCCAGACCGACTCGGGGCCGACCGCCTCGCCGGCGTGCGGCACGAACGGAACGCCCCGGTCGACAGCCCATCGGATCGCCTCATCGAAAAGTGATGCGGGTCGACCTGGTTCGAACCCACCGAGGCCGAGTCCGACCACGCCGTAGTCACGACCAGCGACGCACCACTCGGCAGTCTCCAGGCAGCCGTCCGGGCCATCCCCGCGGACATGGTCGATGATGAAGCGCATCTCGATGCCGGTCTGCCGGCGAGCGTCGGCCGCTCCGGCGTTGACCGCGTCGAGCTGCTCGTCGATCGGCAGGCCGCGGGCACGCTTGTGCATCCCTGGGGTAAAGGTGACTTCGAGGTAGCGCACGGCTTGCTGGTGGGCGGTGATCCCCAGCTCGGTGGTGATCACAGCAAGATCCTCAGGGCGGCGCAGCACGTCGACACAGGACTCGAAGACCTCAGTGAAGTGCGCGAAGTCCCGAAAGCGGAACATTTCCTGGATATCACTTTCGGTCATCGCTCCGATCGGTAGACCGTAGTAGCGACCGAGTCGGCGGGTGGTCGACGGGCCAACCGTGCCTTCCAGATGAACATGTAGCTCGACCTTGGGCATCTCAGCGATGAACGACCGGACACCAGGATCGGGCAGCGGCGATCCAGCGGTCGGCGTTGGTGCGGTCACCGCACCATCGTACGACAGGCCGGGCGAACCACATACCGACTAAGGGACGTCTCGAAACTCGGTGTACGTCCCTGGTGGATGATGTCGTGGTGCAGGTGATCACGGCAGTCCGCCCGGAGTGAATCTTCCCGAACCCGGGACCTTCCAAACAAGCCCAGCCAAGCCCGTACGCGGGCATGGTTACCAGAGGTCTGAAATCGATAAGCCCGACCTGTTCGCGCACTCACGCTGTGGTACGCGACCCTGACAACCGAACGGCACGAGCCGGATGAGTCGGGGGGTTCACGCCCGGATCTGTGCGGGTGAGACTCCCGTCATCTACCCGGCATTGTATGCGATAGTGATTGGTCAAGATGGTGGCAGGCGTCATTTGTTGAAGCGATTTGTAGATTGACCCTGATTTAGTGGGAAGCCTTGCGTTCGTTGCGGCGGGCCAGGCGTCGGAACCGGATGATCCACTCCAGACAGAGTTCAATGGCGTAGCGGTGGCGGCCGAGCCGTCTCGAGGACTCGATGCCCTTGCGGGCGGAGCAGGGTGAAGCCTGCACGTCCGTGCATCTGGCGTGCGGTCACTTTGGTCCTGGTGTTGACCCCTTCGGTGGGGCCGTTGCTGTAGGGAAGCGTGAGCGGCGTTCACAGCGTCACGGTCGCGGTCGTCGGTGTGAGATTCTCGGGTCGGGTGAGGATCATGCGGGCGAGGCGGCGTGCGGAGATGTGGCTGCGTGGCTGAGCGCCAATGCCCAGTTGAGCTGGGGCCGGGCCGATGGCGGCGACCACCGGTCCGACCTCTCCCCCCGCACCCCTACGAGAGAGGGCAGGCGAGAGTAGGGCAGGTAATCATGGGACATCTGCGTGTTGCCCAGCGCCATGGTGCTCGGGTTCCTGGCCGGGCTGTTCCCGTTCCGGGTAGGCACCTGCTCGGCTCGCAGGCGGGCGGACGTCAGCGGGTGCGGGCGAGCAGGTCGGCGTAGCGGGCCAGGGCGTGGACCGGGTCGATCACCGGGACCGGTACAGCGGCGCGCAGCGGGTCGAGCTGCCCGGACCAGAAGGTGCAGGCCACGAAGACGGCCTGGGCCTCCTGATCGACGTAGGCGCGGCGGGCCAGCTCGGGTCCGTACGTGCCGATCGCCTCGGCCATCCGCTGCCGTACCTCGGTGCCGACCGCCGTCGCTTCGACGAGCGCGGCCGAGCCGGTCAGTCCCGGGGTGACCTCGCGCTGCGGGCGTCGCACCGGCACCGGTGCGGCGCCGGCGAGCAGATCCAGGCAGCCGTACTCGCGGGCAAGCCGGCGCACCCAGTTGGCGTCCTGCGGCAGTTGCTCGTTGGGGCCGGAGGCGACGCCGGGGTAGAGAACCGAGAACCGACCGTACGCGGCGGCGATCCGGGTGGCCGCCTCGAACGGCCCGGTCACCGGAACGTCGACCAGCGCTTTAGCCTCGCGTACCGCCGGGTCGGAGGCACAGGCGACGGCGATTGCGTCGAAACCGTCGTCGGCGCCGGCACGCACCGCGCCGAGCAGCGGGCTGAACAGCAGGTCGTCGGCGGCGATGTACGCGCTCGGCGGCACCCCCTGCAGGTTGCGGACCACGACCTCGGTGTCCGGGCCGACCGCCTGCCGTGCCGCCTGCCGGTCGTGTTCGTTGTGCACATCGATGCCGAGCGGGTTGATCACGAGGATGCGTGGCACGACCCGACTCCCCCTTCGGTCACGGTCGCGCCACGCTACCAGCGCCGGCCGCGTCGCCACCAGGTCCGCCCCCGTGCTGAGCTGCGACAACGGCTGTCACACAGCGCTGGTCGCGGCGCGCGTGGTCGGGCGTTCCACACCGGCGGTGACGCCGGCCCGGAACGCCCGGATCGATGTGATCGACTGCGGTCGACGCTCAGCCGGTCAGCTCGGCGTCGACATCAGGATCGGCAGCACCGCCCGCGCCTCGGCGTGACTGGTGTTGCGCATCGCGGTGGCGGTGGTGCCGGGGATGTCCCACGGGTTGCTGGTCGGCGGGTAGTACATCTTCTTGGTCGTGACCGCGACGACGTTGTTGTAGGCCACGCACCGGGTCTCCCACCGGTAGATCTTGCCGACCTGGGGGAAGCCGGTGAGCCCGAGCAGGTTGGTGGTGCAGTTCGGGGCGAGGGCGGACAGCACCGTGTTGTTGCTGCCGATCGTCAGTTCGAGAAGGCCCCTGGTGCTCAACCCGGCGTGCGCCCGGGCGGTCAGGGCCAGCGGACCAACCGTGTTGAGGGTGAAGCCGAGCTGATCGGCCGACGCTTCGTCGGTGACGACTTCGAGCAGGCTGTCGATCAGGGTGACGCAGGCGGTGGTGTCCCGGGCGTACGCCTGAAGGTTGTCCCGGGTGAAGGTCTTGATGTCGTCGAAGTCGATGATGGCGCTGCGCGCGCAGGCCTTGGCCTGTGCGGTGGCGATCCGGTCGATCTGGGCGAGGATCTCCACCTTGGCGCCGTTGATGGTGTTAATGATCTTGGTGGTCGACTGGTCGAGCGACGCCCCCTGCTTGTACTCCTTGTACAGCTCGTAGGCGCTCTTGGCGGCGGCGATGACCGACGAGATGTCGAACGCCTGTGCCGGTCGGGCACCCAGCGGCACGGTGACCACGACCGCAGCGGCCGCGGCCAGCCAACGGCGGTAGCGCATCTGTTTCAACAGGATCTCCTTCAACTGGCGGCCAGGGTGGCCAGCGGTGACCCCGCAGGTCAGCGGAGCGCGGCCAGTCTGGCGAGATCGGCTGGACCACGGTTGGACCACGACTGGATCCACGGCGCACGCTCACGGATCACGGCGCGCGTCGTGGCGGCTCCGCCGACAACCGGGCACTGATCGCCGCCGCCTCCGGCGCACCCAGCTCGGTGAAGATCGCCAGCGCGCGACGCCAGTAGCCGTGTGCCTGCGCCCGCTGCCCGGCCGCGTGCGCCGCCGCGCCGAGCCCGTCGAACGCCAGCGCCTCGACGCCACGCGACCCGGTGTCGGCGGCGATCGACCGGGCCCGGGCATGGCAGCGGGCCGCGGCACGGTGGGCGCCACGGCGGTTGTGCAACTGACCGGCGTAGTTCAGCAGCATCGCCTCGCCGACCCGGTCGCCGGTGCGGCGGCACAACACCAGCCCTTCACGCAGCCTCCCGGCAGCTTCGCCGAGCCGGCCCTCGACCGTGAACAGCTGACCCAGGCTGCCGAGCGCCCGGATCATCCCGTGATGCTCACCGAGGGTGCGCAGCAGCGCCAGCGCCCGGCCGATGTAACAGATCGCCGAACGCCGGTCGCCCAGCTCACCCAGCACCACACCGAGGTTGCCCAGGGTCCGCGCCTCACCGGCCGGCTCGTCGACGTCGCGGTAGAGCGTCAACGCCTGCCGGAGGTGCGCCACCGCCTGCTGGCGGCGCCCCTGATGGTCGTGCACGACGGCCAGGTTGGTCAGCAGGTTCGCCTCACCGGCCAGGTCGGCTGCCGCGCGGGCGGCGGCGATCCCGTGACCCTGCATGGTGATCGCGTCCGGATAGTGGCCGCCGCATTCCAGATGCCGGTAGAGCAGCGCGGTCAACCGTACGGCGTGCCGGGCCCAGCCGTGCCGCGCACCGTACGCGGTGACCGCCATCAGGTTGGCCCGCTCCACCTCCAACCAGACCCGCGCGGCCCCCGGGTCACCGTCCGGCGTGGTCGGCGGCGCGGTTCGCACCTCCGTCAGATCACCGTCCGGCCCGGTCGGCGGCACCGTCGGCCGCAGGTGACGCTCGGCCGGGTGCACCGCATTCATCGCCGTGGCGGCGGTACGCAGGTAGTAGTCGAACAGCCGGGTCACGGCAGCGTCGCGGACCTCCGGCGGGTCGACGTCGGCGGCCAGCTCCGCCGCGTACGCCCGGAGCAGGTCGTGCATGCCGTACCGGTCCGGCCCGGCCGGCTCCACCAGGTGCGCCCGGCACAGCCGGTCGACCAGCCGATCCGCAGTCACCGGATCCGTCCCGGCCAGCGCGGCCACCGCCGCAGCGTCGACGTCCGCCCCGGGATGCAGACCGAGCAGCCGGAACGCGCGCGCCGCGTCGGCCGGCAGATGCTGGTACGACCAGGACAGGATCGCCCGTACGCCGGTGCGCCGGTCGCCGCCGGCGTCCAACATGTCCAGCCGTCGCCGTCGATCGGTTAGCCCGTCGACCAGCCGGGTCAGGCTGAGCTCGGCGCGGGCGGTCGCCAACTCGGCGGCGACGCGCAACGCCAACGGCAGCTGGGCGCACTGCGTTGCCAGCGTCACCGCGGCCTGCGGCTCGGCGTCGACTCGGTCGCCGACCAGCCGCCGCAGCAACGCCACCGCGTCGTCAATCGGCAGGAGGTCGAGCCCACGCCGGCCGGCTCCCTCCCGGGCAACCAGCCCGGCCAACGAATCCCGGCTGGTCACCAGCACCGGGCAGGAGGCGGCACCGGGCAGCAGCGGCCGTACCTGCTCGACCGACGCCGCGTTGTCGAGCACCACCAGCATCCGGCGGCCGTCCATCAGGCTGCGGTAGTGGGCGGCGCGTTCGTCGACGTCCAACGCCATGTCGGCGTCCGCCACGCCGAGCGCCCGCAGAAACCGGGCCAGCGCCGCACCGGGCTCGACCGGCTGCTCCGGATCGTATCCGCGCAGGTCGATGTAGAGCTGCCCGTCCGGGAACCGGTCGCGGGCCCGATGCGCCCACCACACCGCCAGCGCGGTCTTGCCCACCCCCGCGGTGCCGGACAGCACGCAGATCACCGCGCCCGGATCGGCGTTGCCGCGTCCGGCGGCCCCCATCGTCCGGTCGAACCAGCCGAGCTCGGCGGCGCGGCCGGTGAACCCGGCGACGTCGGCCGGCAGCTGCGCCGGCACCGGTGCGGTCGCGTCCGGGCCCCGGGCCCGGCGCGGCCCGGCCGGCTCCCCGGCGGTACGCGCCCCGGCCCGCAGCAGATCGGTGTACGCGGCGACCAGCTCGGGGCCGGGATCGACACCGAGTTCGTCGGCGAGCCGGTCCCGGGTGTCGTGGAAGACGGTGAACGCCTCGGCCCGCTGCCCGCTGGCCCGGTACGCGCGGATCAGCTGCGCCTGGCGGGCCTCGTCGAGCGGCTTCGCGGCGGCGGCCTGCGCCAGCCGGGGCAGTGCCGTGCTCGCCCGGCCACAGGCGATCATCAGGTCGCCGTACCGGGTCAGCGCGGCCTGCAGCTCACCGTCGAGGGCCACTACCTTCGGGTGGCCGGCCAACGTGGGCACGTCCACCAGCGGCGGCCCCTGCCACAGCCGCAGCGCCTCGCCGAGCAGTTCGGCGTCGCGCTGCGGCGCGGCTGTGCCGGGCCGCGCGGCGGCGACCAGGTGCCGGAACCGCAGCAGGTCGACCGTGACGGCCGAGGTCCGCAGCAGGTATCCGTCACCGATCTGGGGCAGCAGCAGGCTCGGGGCCCGGGACGGGCGGTCCGGTTCGAACAGTCGGCGCAGGTGTTTGACGTGGGTCTGAATGACGTTGGTCGACGTCGCCGGCGGCGGTTGGTCCGGCCAGAGCGCGTTGACCAGCTCCGAGCGGGGCAGCGGCTGCCCGCCGGCGAGCGCGAGCAGCCCGAGCACCGCCCGGCGGGCGGTCGGCCCGGGGTCGAGTGCCTGCTGCTCGCGCCATACCCGTACCGGGCCCAGCACCTGCACCCGCAACGGAACTCCACCTCGTGACCGCTGTGCCACCGCCCGGTGCCGGACGGTGATCGACGTTCCCGCATATCGACCGAGCGGAGTATAGGTGCTGGTCAGTCGTCGTCAGTGGGTTGCGGTGACCGGATGGAGGACGGCGTCGAGCGCCTTGAGGTAGCCGTCGGTGTAGCCGGCGAGGTTCGGGTGGAACGCGTCGTCGATGGCGGTGATGCCGTTGAGCCACGGGTCGTCGTCGCAGACCCGGTGCCTGTCGAACAGGGCGTCGACCGGGACGAACACCCCGTACGTCTTCGCCGTGTTCCCGATGGCCTCGTTGAGCTGCACCGCCGCGTGGTTGATCCACCCCCGTCGGTTAGCGTCCAGCGGCGCTTCGAAGCAGAACGACGGGGCGAACAACTGCGGGTAGCCGAGGACCACCAGCTTGGCGTTCGGGGCGGCGGCGAGAATGTCGCCGTACACCTGCTTCAGCTTGCCCGGCAACGTCGTCTTGATGTACTCGCGGGCCTTGTTCACAGCGTCCTCGCAGGTGCTGTCGAGCAGCGCCTCGATGCATTTCCTCAATGTCGTCGTGAAGCCGAGGTTGTCGCCGCCGACGGTGATGGTCACCAGCATCGTGTCCGGCCCGAGGAAGCCGAGCTGGTGCGCGATCACGTCGTCGGTGGTGGCGCCGCTGCACGCCGAGAAGCCGAACGACAGGCGCGGGTTGTTCCGGGCGTACTGGGCGGCGTACGAGTGGGCGCTCTGGTCGCAGTCGCCGTCGGTGTACGGCGGGGCGCCCACCCCGGACGAGTACGAGTCGCCCAGCGCGACGTACTGCCGGTCGTCGGCGGCGGATGTGTCGCCGGTCGTACCGGCGGCGTTGGCGGCGGCGGGCACGGCGGCGATGGTGATCAGCAGCGTCGCCGCGACGGGCAACGCGAGGGCGGGACGGAGTCTTCGGGCACGGCTCAGCATGGTGGCGCCTCCTTCGATGGTGAAGACGCTCCGGCCGGGCGGCCGGCGTCTCCAAAGTGGAAGTGAGCATGCGCCGTCGATAGCCGGTAATCAATCGAAGCGTCGGAAACCCTACTGTCGACTGAGCCGCTGATCACCTGTCGTCGGTCGTAGACCGAACCGGTCGGCGAAAGCGGACAGGTCGTCCCGCTGCTCCGCCAGGGTGTCGGCGCCGCTGCCGACCACGATGCGGGTCACCCCCTGCACCGCGTACGCCGCCGCCCGTTGCGCCGAAAGCTCAGTCGACCCCCACCGGGTGTACTCCAGCGCGTCAGGGTCACGGCCGGCCTCCGCCGCGACGGACCGGGCCAGCTCCCACTGCGCCGCCCGCTCGTCCGGGGTCAGCATGCCGCCGGGGAAGTAGCCGTCGCCACGTAGCCCGACCCGACGGGCCGCCGCTCGGCTCGAACCACCCACATGGATCGGTAACGCGGTGGCACCGTGCGGCTTCGGAAAGCTGCACACCCGCTCGAAGTCGAAGAACTCGCCGTGGAACGACACGCCGTCGGCGTCACCGCCCCACAGCAGCCGCAGCACGTCGATCGCCTCGTCGGCACGTCGGCCACGGGATCGGAAGTCGACCCCCACCGCCGTCGCCGCGGCCGATCCGCCCGCGCCCGGTCGAGCTGGCACCGCAGCTGTTCCCGGACACCTGCCAACTGCGCCAGTCCGGCGTCGACCTCGGCCAGCTTGCGCCGCAGCACCGAGATCGAGTCGGGGCAGACGTTGGCGCATCGCCGGGGCCGGACCAGCCCCTGCGCCTCGTAGTAGCGCAGCGTCCGGGCGCTCGTCCCGGCCTGCCGCGCCAGCTCACCGATCAACATGTGACCTCCCCGGCCAGCCTCGGACCCACCGTGACGCTAAACCTTGACGTCGGTGTCAGGGCAACGAGCCGGCGGTCCTGGCGACGGTCAGCCGAGGGCGGCCGCCATCCGGCGTACCGCCTCGGTGATCGTCTCCGGCGCGGCGGCCAGGTTGAACCGGGCGTGCCCGGCCCCGCCCGCGCCGAAGTCCAGCCCGGCGCTCAGCGCCACCCGCCCCCGGTCGAGGAACACCGCCGCCGGGTCGTCGCCGAGCCCCAACGCCCGGCAGTCCAGCCAGGCCAGGAAGGTCGCCTCTCCGGGTGCGTACCCGATCTGTGGCAACCGGTCCGCGAGCAGATCGGCCAGCAGCCGCCGGTTCGCGTCGACCGCCGACCGTACGGTGTCCAGCCAGTCGCCGCCGTCACGGAACGCCGCCGTGTGCGCGATCACCCCGAGATGGTTGACCCCGTGGCCGATCTCCTCCGGCAGCCGGGCCAGGTCGGCAGCGGCGGCCGGCCCGGCGACCGCGAGGGCGGCCTTCAAGCCGGCCAGGTTCCAGCCCTTCGAGCCGGAGATCAGCGTCAGGCCGTCGTCCGTGCCGGGCACCGACAGGTACGGCACGAACGTCACTCCGGACGCGGTCATCGGGGCGTGGATCTCGTCGACCACCACCCGTACGCCGTGCCGGCCGGCCAGCTCCGCGACGGCCGCCAGCTCGTCGGCGGTGTGCACCGTCCCGGTCGGGTTGTGCGGACTGCACAGCAGGTACGCCGCGCTGCGGCCACCCGCCCGGGCGGCGATGAACGCCTCGGCCAGCGCGTCGAGGTCCAGCCGGCCGGCGTCGTCCAGCGGTGCCTCGTGCACCGGCCGGTCCAGGTTGCGCAGGAACCCGTAGAACGGCGGGTACACCGGCGGATTGACCACCACCGTGTCGCCCGGGCCGGTCACCAGCTTCAGCATCTCGACCGCGCCGAGCATCACGTCCGGCACGATCGCCGTCCGCGCCGGGTCCAGACCGTCCCAGCCCCACCGTGCGGCCGCGAACCCGGCGACCGCCTCGGCGTAACCGGCGCCGGTGGCGTACCCGAGATCGCCGGCACGCACCGCCGCGTCGATCGCCTCGACGACCGGCCCGGCCGGGTCGACGTCCATCTCCGCCACCCACACCGGCAGCACGTCAGCCGGGTAGAGCCGCCACTTGATGCTGGTCCGCTGCCGGGCCCGGTCCAGCGGCACCCACGGCCCCTGTGGCGGTGAAGTCGTCACGTTCGCCTCCGATGTTCCTGGCGTCACTGGGCCGGGCCGTCGCCGCCGGGTGCAACGGCGGGTTCGACGGCGGCCAGCAACTCGTGCATGGTCGACGAAGGGTTGTCGTTGGGGAAAGCGGTCTGATCAGGCAGATGCCGCTGGGTGAGCAGCGCGGCGCGTCGTGCCGCCGCTGAAGGTACGGCGTCGGGTCGAGACGCTTACCGGCGCGTCCGTCGAGCTTGCGGCTACGTCGTTCGGCCTCCGCGGTGGTGAGGAACGCCGTCTGGTCCTGAAAGTGCAGGATGAGCCACAGCTCGAAGCACGGGTTGCTGACCGCCAGTCGGATGCCGTGTCTGGTCGCCAGCCGGACGGCCCGGTCGAGGTGCGGATGGTGCTGGGGCCATTCGACGTCGAACACACACCAGCATTCGTCGACCTCGTCGTCCCCGCTACGTTCTATCGCCCGGTTGACCAGGGTCAGCGGGACCCCTCGCTCCGGGTCGATCTCGATGTTGATCGAGGTGCTGTCCCTGATGTGTGGAAGCCGGCGGAGCGCGTTCAGGTAGTCCGGCTCCGACGCCTCGCCTTCGCAGAAGATGACGATCGTCCTGCGTTCGGGGCGGGTCGCGGTCCGCCGTCGCAGGTCCTTGGCCCGCGTCCGTCTCGGTGTCACCGGTCAGCCGATCAGTCCGAGTGCCCGGAGGATCTCGGTGCGGTCGACGTCGGGTAGCGCGCCGAACCGTCCGTGCAGGTACGCCTTTTCGAGGTTCTGTGACCGGCGTACGCGTTCGCCGGCGAACTCGGCGAGGGCGCCGAGGCGGGTCGCGCCGTCAGCTGCCTTTTCGGTCAGCCAGACCTCGTCCCGGTTCAGGTGGTTGAGCAGGCTGGTGTCGTGCGACGTGAAGATCAGCTGTGCTCCCGAGGGATTCGTCGCGGGGTCGGTGAACAGCCGGATGAGCTGCATGGACAACGTCGGGTGCAGGCTTGCGTCCAGCTCGTCGAACAGCAGCAGGGAACCAGCTTTCAGCGCGGTCAGCACCGGGCCGATGAGTTGAAACCAGGTACGGGTGCCCTCCGACTCGGCACCGAAATCCAAGGGGACCGCTTCGCTTTCCGTGCGATGCACCAACCGGACCCGTCGTCGACGGCCCGGCGGTGTCAGATCCTGATCAGCAGCTGCACCGTCATCGATCAGCACGTCCTCGATGCCGAGGTCGGCCATCCGCAGCAGCGCCAACGCCTGGGCCCGGTCCGGACGCAGGTCCTCGAACCACGCGGGTTGCAGCTGATCGGAGCCGGTCTCCTCGAACCAGTACCTGGTCGAGAGGCTTGCCGCCCGCCTCACGAACGGGCGGCGCCGAGCCATTTGCCCCAGTGTCTGGACGTTCAACAGTGCGTGGGCTGGGCCGGTGACGAGGGGCTCGCGGAACCGCCGGGCAACTGACAAGGCGAGAGTCCGGGCGGTCAGCAGTTCACGGGTGCCCGACAGGTGGCCGAGGCCCCGTTGCAGCGTCAGCTCGTCGCCTTCGCGTTCGAAGATCCGACGCCGCTTGCGCTCCGGATAGTGGAACAGGCCTTCGTAACGGATCGCGTCGGTGTCGAGCTCGACGACGTACTCGAAGCGGACCCCGCCGAGGATCAGCTCGACAGTGAACTCCGACGGGCGTCGCGGACCGTCGCCGAACGCGAACGGCTCGACCGGGATCCCGTCGTCCCAGAACCGCAGCGAGTCGGCGACCGCGTCGCGTAGCCAGCTGAGCGCTGCAACCACGTTCGATTTGCCGGAGGCGTTGGGACCGTAGATGGCGGCGACCGGCAGCAGGCTCTCGTCGATGCTGTCGACCCGCTGCACCGCCGGCCGGTCCCGGTCGACGGCGACCATCGACAGCTCGACCGGTCCGAGGATCGAGCGGAAGTTCGCCGCCTCGAAACGGATCAGCACAGCACCTGCCTCCTAGCGCATGACCCCGCAACCATACCGCAGTATCCGGCGAAAATTGACAGAATCGCGGCTCTGTCGACGTCCAGTCGACTGTCAAGCGGGGGTCAGTCGGCGGCGGTGACCGGACGCCAGCCCAGCGGTGTGGAGAGCACCATTGTGCTGGACGGCTGACCGTACGGGGCGAGCCGGTCGATCACGTCCTCGAAGGCGTCCATCGACGCCGCGGCCACCTTCAACATCGAGCAGGCGTCCCCGGTGATCCGGTGGATCTCCAGGATCTCCGGCCAGGTCGGCACCTGCGGGTCGCGCAGGATGCAGTGCGACCCGTAGCAGGACATCCGGATCAGCGCGATCACCGTCCAGCCGGCCCGGGTCAGGTCGACGTGCGCATGGTAGCCGCTGACCACCCCGGACTCCTCCAGTCGGCGTACCCGCTCGGCGACGGCCGGCGGCGACAGATGCACCCGGCGGGACAGCTCGCTGAAGGAAAGTCGGGCATCAGCCTGCAACTCACGCAGCAGCGCCCAATCCATCTCGTCCACGGACACTTTCCCTTCGTTAACCGACCACCCCAATCTAGCCACGGACCTGCAGGTCGCGGCCGCGTACCGCCGTTGATCCGGTATTCAGCCACGGACCGCAAGTCGGCAATCATGGGCGACACAGCAAAGGAGGGCAGCCGACGTGAACAGCACCGACGTGGCCAGCCCACCGGCCGTGCGGCCGGTGGACGCGGCCGAACGCGACGCCCGCGCCGCCGCCAACGCCGGCGAGCCGACCCTGGAGTTCGGCGACCGGGTGCCGTACGACGCCTACGTGCACGCCAGCACCCTGCACAGCCTGCAGCGTACCTTGAGCGACGATCCGGGCGAGATGTCGTTCCTGATGGTCAGCCAGATCATGGAGCTGTACTTCGGGCTGACCCGCCACGAGCTGCGCGACGCCCAACGGCTGATTTGCGCCGACCGGGTGTGGGAGGCGCTTTCCCCGCTGCGCCGCGCCGCCCTGCACCTGGAAGGGCTCAACGCCTCCTGGCAGACGCTGCGCTGGATGACCCCGGCCGACTTCAACCGGTTCCGCAACCTGCTGGGCGAGGGCTCCGGTTTCCAGTCGGCGATGTACCGGCAGCTGGAGTTCATCCTCGGCATCCGGACCCCGTCGCTGATCCGCCCGTTCCGCCGCCAACCCGAGGTGTACGCCGAGTTGGAGCAGGCCCTGCACGCGCCGAGCCTGTGGGACGACGTGATCGCCCTGCTCGCCCGCGCCGGCCACGACATCCCGGCCGACCTGCTGAGCCGCGACCTCGCCACCGAACACGAACCGCACCCGGCGGTCGAGGCCGCCTGGGTCGAGGTCTACCGGGTCAACGGCCCGGACAACCACCTGCGGCAGCTCGGCGAGGCGCTGACCGAGGTCGCCGAGCAGTTCGGCGACTGGCGGTACAAGCATCTCAAGGCGGTGCAGCGCACCATGGGCGCCAAGGTCGGCAGCGGCGGCTCCGCCGGGCTGGCCTGGCTGCAACGCAGCATGGCCCGGGTGGTGTTCCCCGAGATCTGGTCCGCCCGGACCAGCATGTGAGAGGCTGCCACATGTTCACTGAGGACGACGCCCGTCGCCGTGACGCCGCCGACCCCGGGCACCGCGACCTGTTCCACATCCCGCCGGCCACCGGCGGCGACCACCCCGACGTCGCCTACTTCGCCGGCAACTCCCTCGGCCTGCAACCGAAGGCCACCCGCGCCGAACTGCTCGACGACCTCGGCGACTGGGCCCGGCTCGGCGTGGAAGGCCACCTGGAAGCCGGCCGGCCGTGGCTGCCGTACCACGAACTGCTCACCGACACGGCCGCGCGACTGGTCGGCGCCCTGCCCAGCGAGGCGGTGGTGATGAACTCGCTGACGATCAACCTGCACCTGCTGATGGTGTCGTTCTACCGGCCGGCCGGCGACCGTACCCGGATCGTCATCGAGGACTCGGCGTTCCCGTCGGACAGCTACGCGGTGCGCAGCCAGGCCGTCTTCCACCGCCTCGACCCCGACCGTACGGTGGTCCGACTGCAGCCGCGCCCCGGCGAGGACACGCTGCGCACCGCCGACGTCGTCGACTACCTGCGCGCCGAGGGTGACCGGGTGGCGCTGGTGCTGCTCGGCGGGGTCAACTACCTCACCGGCGAATTGCTCGACATCCGGACGATCACCGAGGCGGGCCGGGCCGCTGGCGCGATCGTCGGCTGGGACCTGGCGCACGCCGCCGGCAACGTGCCGCTGCGGCTGCACGACTGGGGCGTCGACTTCGCCGCCTGGTGCTCCTACAAGTACCTCAACTCCGGGCCCGGGGCCCTCGCTGGGGCGTACGTGCACGAACGCCACCACGGCGATCCGACGCTGGCCCGATTCGAAGGCTGGTGGAGCACCGAGCCGGCGACCCGCTTCGACATGACCCCGGTGTCGCGGCCACCGGCCAGCGCCGACGCCTGGCAGATCTCCAACCCGCCGATCTTCGCCATGGGCCCGGTCCGCACCTCGCTGCAGATCTTCGACAAGGTCGGCATGGCGGCGCTGCGCGAACGCAGCGAACGGCTCACCGGCTACCTGGAGCAGCTGCTCGACGAAATTCTGCCGGGCCGGCCGGTCAGCGTCGTCACCCCCCGCGACCCGGTCCGGCGCGGCTGCCAACTGTCCCTGCGGATCGCGACGTCGGCCGCTGGCGGCACCGGGTCGGGGGCGCACGCGCTGACCGCCCGGCTGCGCCAAGAGCACGGGGTGATCGCCGACGCCCGCGAACCGGACATCGTCCGGCTCGCCCCGGTGCCGCTGTACTCGACGTACCACGACTGCTGGCGGGCCGCCCAGGCGCTCGCCGCGACCCTCCCAGCGAAAGGCGGCGACGATGTCTGAACGCGCACCCGTCGCGGTGGTCGGCGCCGGCCTGGCCGGCAGCCTGCTCGCCTGCTTCCTGGCCCGCCGCGGCCTGCCGGTCACCCTCTACGAGCGCCGACCTGACCCGCGACGCGGCACCGCCGAACGCGGCCGGTCGATCAACCTGGCGCTGTCCGAACGCGGCCTGGACGCGCTGCGCCGCATCGGCCTGGCCGACCAGGTGCTCGCCGACGCGTTGCCGATGCCCGGCCGGATGATCCACCCGGTCGACGGCGACCTCGACTTTCAGCCGTACAGCGCCGACGGGCAGCGAGCGATCAACTCGATCAGCCGGGGCGCGCTCAACAACGCGCTGCTCGACGCCGCCGAGGCCGCGCCCGGCGTCACCGTCGTCTTCGACCACCGGCTCGTCGGCCTCGCCCCGGACACCGGCGAGGCGACCTTCGACACGCCGCAGGGCACGGTCCGCGCGCAGGCGCAGGTCGTGCTCGGTGCCGACGGCGCCGGTTCGGCGGTACGCGGCCAACTGCTCGCCCACGGCCTGGTCGACGAGAGCCTCGACTTCCTCGACTACGGCTACAAGGAGCTGACCATCCCGGCGGTCGGCGGCGACTACGCCCTCGACCCCGGTGCGCTGCACATCTGGCCGCGCGGCACCTCGATGATGATCGCCCTGCCGAACCCGGACCGCTCCTTCACCTGCACCCTGTTCTGGCCGACCGGCGGTACGTCGAGTTTCGCCTCGCTGAGCAGCCCGGCGGCGATCGAACGGCACTTCCGCGAGCACTACCCGGACGTACCGCCGCTGGCGCCGGACCTGGTCGACGACTACCAGCACAACCCGGTCGGTCTGCTCGGCACGGTGCGCTGCGACCCGTGGCAGGTCGGCGGCCGGGTGGCGCTGGTCGGTGACGCCGCCCACGCCGTCGTGCCGTTCTACGGCCAGGGCGCCAACTGCGCCTTCGAGGACGTCGTCGAGCTGGACCGCTGCCTCGACGACACGGGCGGCGACTGGGCGGCGGCGCTGCCGCTGTACCAGTCCCGCCGCCAGGACAACGCCGAAGCGATCGCCCAGATGGCGTTGGCGAACTTCGTCGAGATGCGCGACAAGGTCGCCTCCCCGACGTTCCAGACCTTCCGCAAGGTCGAACACGCCCTGGAACGGGCGTTGCCGGGGCGCTACGTGTCCCGGTACGAGATAGTCTCCTTCACCACCATCCCGTACGCCGAAGTCAGGCGACGGGTCCGGCGGCAGCACCAGGTGCTGGCGGCGGCGGTGGCCGGGACGGCGGCGCTGTTGGTAGGGGCACTCGGCGCCGCCGTCACCCGGTCCCTCCGGAAGGGACACGGTTCTGCCCGGAAGGGACGCCCATGACCCTGTGGCACCCCGACCTGTACGTCGGTCGGCCGGCCGCTGCCGGTCCCGGCCTGCTGCGCAACTTCGTCGGCGGCCGGTTCGTCGACGCGGGGAAGCGGTTTGCGAAGGTGTCGCCGGTGACCGGGGAGACGGTTTTCGAGGTGGCTGAGGCCGACGCCGCGACGGTGGACGCGGCGGTCGCTGCGGCCCGCGCGGCGTTGCGCGGGCCGTGGGGCGGCATGGCCGAACGGGACCGGGCGGCGGTGTTGCGGGCGGTCGCTGACGAGCTGGACCGCCGTTTCGACGATCTGGTCGCGGCCGAGGTGGCGGACACCGGTAAACCGGTCAGCCAGGCCCGCACCCTGGACATTCCGCGTGGGGCGGCGAATTTCCGGGCGTTCGCGGAGATCGCGGTGACGGCGCCGACGGAGTCGTTCACGACGGTGACGCCGGCTGGTGGTCGGGCGTTGAACTACGCCGTACGCAAGCCGGTGGGCGTCGTCGCGGTGATCGTGCCGTGGAACCTGCCGCTGCTGCTGCTGACCTGGAAGGTGGCTCCGGCGCTGGCCTGCGGTAACGCCGTCGTCGTGAAGCCGAGTGAGGAGACGCCGGCGTCGGCGACGCTGCTCGCCGAGGTGATGGCGGCGGCCGGCGTGCCCGACGGGGTGTTCAACCTGGTGCACGGGTTCGGGCCGGGTGCGGCGGGGGAGTGGCTGACCACTCATCCGGGGGTGGACGCGGTCACGTTCACCGGTGAGTCGGCGACGGGGTCGGCGATCATGCGGGCGGCGGCGGACGGGGTGAAGGCGGTGTCGTTCGAGTTGGGTGGCAAGAACGCCGGCCTGGTCTTCGCTGACGCGGATCTGGACGCCGCGGTGGCGGGTTCGGTGCGGTCGTCGTTCACCAACGGCGGCCAGGTGTGCCTGTGCACCGAGCGGCTGTACGTACAGCGGCCGGTGTTCGACTCCTTCGTCGACCGGCTGTCGGCGGCGGCCCGGGACGCCCGGTACGGCTGGCCCGCCGACGAGACGATCTCGACGATGCCGCTGATCTCGCACGGTCACCGGGACAAGGTGCTCGGCTACTACGACCTGGCCCGCGCCGAAGGTGCCGACGTGCGCGCCGGTGGTGGCGTGCCGTCGTTCGGTGACGCCCGCGACGGCGGCGCGTATGTGGAGCCGACGGTGTTGACGG
>NZ_JBHMIN010000069.1:0-28140 GCF_048060215.1 Micromonospora sp. LOL_021
GACCTGGCCTCCGTAGGACAGGCCGCCGCCGAAGCCGAACAGCAGGATCGGCGCGCCGGACCGGAGTGCCGGCCCGGCCGGTGGCGGCGGTCGGACCAGCCGCAAGACCGACGATCGGCAGCAGACCTGGGGTTACGGTGACGGTGACGATGAGTTGTGGCAGACCGACCCGGCCGCTCCCGGCACCATCGACACCCCCGACGAGAAGCCGCCGCAGCAGCAGGGCCGGAGTTTGGGCCAGCGATGAGGCCGACAGGCGGCCGCGCCGAGCCGGATGAAGCGCCCGAAGCAGTATCATCCGGACGCAGCGCCGGGTGGCCCGGCGGCTACCCGACGGAGAGGTGTGCTCCGCCCATGCGTGCTTCCCGACGGTTGCTCGGCCTGGTGGCGGCCACGCTGGTCGGCCTGGTCGGCACGGGCTCGCTGCCCGCCGGGCCGGCGCAGGCCGACGAGACCCGGGACCAGTCCTGGCATGTCGAGGCGATGCGGCTGGCCGAGGTGCACCAGATCACCCAGGGCGAGGGGGTGACCGTCGCGGTAGTCGACACCGGCGTCGACGCCTCCCACCCTGATCTGCGGGACAACGTACTGCCCGGGGCCGATCTTCACGACCGCGACAGCAAGGGTCACGTCGACCGGCGCAACCACGGCACCGGGATGGCGTCGCTGATCGCCGGGCACGGGCACGGACCGGACCGCCGTGACGGGGTGCTCGGCGTAGCGCCGAAGGCCAAGATCCTGCCGGTTACGCTCTCCAGCCCGAAGACCGAGATCATCCTCCCCGAGTCCATCGCGCTCGGGATCAACTGGGCGGTCAACAACGGCGCCGACATCATCAACGTCTCGCTCGCCGGATCGTCCGACCCGGCGCTGGAGCAGGCCGTCGAGAACGCGTACCGGCGTGGCGTCATCGTCGTCGCCGGGATCGGCAACCGCCTTGACGTGCTGATCGGCCAGCCGGCCCGCAGTGAGTGGACCATCGCGGTCACCAGCAGCGGGCGGGACGGTGGCCTCAGCCCGGAGTCGATCCGCGCCGAGCAGACCCACATCGCCGCACCCGGCGAGGACATCGTGCAAGCGTCCGCTGGCGGCGGTTACTACGCGATGGACGGCGCCAGCTCCGCCACCGCGTTGGTGTCGGGGGCGTTCGCGCTGCTCAAGGCTCGGTATCCGGACGAGGATCAGGGCAGACTGTTCCAACGCCTGGTCGGTACGGCGTACGACGCCGGACCGCCCGGCAAGGATCTCGACTTCGGCTGGGGCATCCTGGACATCCACGCCGCGCTCACCACCGAGCCGGACGACCGGGCCAGCCCACGACCGTCGCCGACCGCCAGCGACCCGGTCGCCTACCTGCCACCCGAGCCAGGCTACGAGTTCGGGCTCGACGAACTCATCGGCATGCTGATCTTCTTCACCATCCTCGGCACACTGATCACCGGCGTCGTACTGCTGATCCGGTGGCTGCGCCGCCGGGCGAGACGTCCGGCGGCCGCCCGGGACGGCCCACCGCCGGCGGCCGACGTCGGCGCATCGTTGGTGCCGGCACCGGTGACTCAGGCCGGGCCCGATCAGCCGACCGGGGGCGAGCCGCCGACCGCGGAGGACGATTCGGTATGGCGTCCACCGAGCCGGTGAACGTACCCGGGCCGGACGCCACCCCCGCCAACCGGCGGCGGCCACCGGTCGTCGTCGCCGCCGTACTGCTGACCATCCCCACCGCTGCCCTCTGGCTGGTCGCCGGTCTCGCGTTCCTGGTCGTCACCTACCGGGCCGAGGGTGACGCGAAATTCCTACTGTGGATAATCGCGTTCGCGATCCTCGGGCTCTGCCTGCTGCTGGTCTTCATGACCCTGGCCGGCATGCGGATCGTCTGGGTCGGCGGGCCGAACATGCTGCGGGCCCCGGCCGGGTTCACCGCCGGGCTGCTCCTCGTCGTGCTGGGCGGCCTGCTGCTGTTCGGCAAGGTCGACTACCACCCGACGATGCTGATGCCGATGGTCGTCGGTGCGCTGGCCGGACTGGCGGTGATCCTGCTGGCCACCCCGCCCGCGCGACGCTGGCTGGCCAAGCGGTAGTCGCCGGTCAACCGGTGGTCTCGCCCGGCGACGGCTCGCCCGGCGACGGCTCCGCCGGCAGCCAGCGTCGACCGCCCCGGTCGAAGCGGGCCAGCAGTTCGTCCCTGCCGTCCTGATGCAGCACGTGCAGCTCGGCTCCGTCCGGCACGGCCAGCGCCCGCTGCTGCGGCCGCTCGTCGAGCCAGGTCGCCGGGGTGTCCGGGCCGGGTTCCCAACGGACGACCGGCACCCACTCGTCGGCGGCGGTGAACGGCGACTCCGGCCCGAGCAGGCCCAACCGGGCGTACAGCCGATTGGGGGTGTCCCGGCCGGGGCCGTGCCAGCGGTGCACCGGGCCGGCCATTCGGTCGTAGCCGTCCGCCACGTACGCGTGCAGGTGGCGGTGTGGGATGACCAGCTGCATCCGGACCGGAACATCCGGATCAGCATCGACCGTCTCGACCTCGACCGCCTGGTCCGCCTCGGTCGCGGTCCGGCGCAGCTCGTCGAGCCACCGGCTGACCTGCCGGACCGCCTCCCCGGGCAGGCTCACCGCCGAGGCAGTGCCCGGGTCGACGGCGAGCTGCCAGCGCGGATCCGGCCAGTTCGCGAAGAGTCGCACGCTGGAGGCGACGACCGACGGCGGCGGCACGTCGAACACCTCAGCCAGCAACGCCGGTGAGGTGAAGACCGGCACCGACGGTTGTCCCGCCTCGTCCGGCAGACACCACCAGGGAAACCCAGGGTCGGCCAGGTCGGTTGCGTCGGGGGCGGCGCCCGGCGGCAGCGGTACGGTGAACTCGGCCCGCAGCAGGGCGGCCATCACCGCGTCCGGGTCCTCGGCCGCGACGGCGGCGCGCAGCGCCTGCGCGATGTCGCCGGCCGGGTCGGCGGGGCCAGCCGCGGCATCGGCATCGGCATCGGCATCGGGTGACGGTGCCAGCTCCCGCAGCTGACCGGCGCTGATCCGGTCGGCGATCGGCAGTCCCGGATCGACCGCCAACCACCAGCTGTCGTCGGGGATCGCGGCGGCCACCTCGGCCAGGGTGACCGTGACGTACCGTACCGACTCGCCTGGCAGGCCGGCGGCGATGGCCTGCGGCGAAGTGAAGGCCAGTACGTGTGGTGCGCCGTCGTGTTCGACGGTAGGCCAGGCGAACGGTGCCTGCCCGGCGGCGGCCTCGGCGGATACCGGCAGCAGCAGCGGCCCGGTGCCGAGCGCCGCCAGATAGCCTGCCCGGTCGGTGGCAGCGGCCATGCCCGCCTCGGCTGCGGTGGCCGGTCGCCACCCCGCCGGGTCGGGCCCCGACCGCGGACCCGGCACCGCCAGCGACTGCGACCCTGGCTCCGGGTCGACGGTCACCAGCTGCCGTCCTCGGCGAGCCGGTGCGGCCGCTGACCGAGTATCAGCGCGGTGACGGCCTGCTCGACCGACCGGCCGATGAACCAGTCGCCGCCGTGGTCCAGCACGAACACCCGCTGCCGGGCGTCGATGGCCAGGATGCCGGTGCCGTCCGCTTCGACGCCGAGCGGGCTGACCGGCACGCCCAGCGTGTCGGCGAGTACGGCGAGGGTAGCGACGGTGTGCACGGCGCGCAGCGGATCAAGGTGGACCGTGCTCGGCGCGACCGCCTCACCAGGGCTGTCCGGTTCGACGTACAGGCCACCGAACTCGGCGTACGCCTCGATCGCGGGACCGACCACGGTGTGCTGCCGCCCGTCGGGGCCGACGTGCCCGGCGACCCGCAGGGCCCAGTCGCGGCCCCGCTGCTCGTCGCGTCGCCCCGGCTGCCAGCCGGCCGCAGTCAGGGCGGCGGACACCTCCGGCGGGAACCGGTCGTCACCGGGCATCAAAGCGTCTCCATCCCGAACCAGTCGAGCAGCTGGTGGCAGGACCGGCACGGGGCTACCACGGTGCCGTGGGCCGGATCGTCCGGTTCGCGGATCCGGGTGACCCGGATCCGGGCACCCCACAGCGCCGCGCGGGCGGCCGCTGGGGACAGTTCGGTGCCGGGCTGGCCCTGCTGTACGGCGTACAGCCGGTCGGAGATCAGCACCGGCTCGGCGCACCAGCCGACGAAGCGTTCCCGCTGGCCGACCGGAAGTTCGTCCAGGATCCGCCGGACCAGCGGGTGCAGCTGCGGGAGGTGGTCGCCGCGTACCGAGGTGTGGGTGTGGACCTCGCCGTCGACCAGCAGAGCGGCTGCCGTCAACGGCAGCATGCGTACCGCCATCACGCTCTCCTTTTCGCCGTCCGGTCGGGTCCGGCCGAGTCCGGGGGGCTGGCCGGGCCGGCGGGGCCCGGGATCCCGCCGTAGAGCGTAGACAACCGGTGCCGGTCGGTGCGGCCGACGCGGGTCCGGGCCGACGCGGTCGTTCACCGGACACCGGGTCTGGTGGTGCTGCGATATCGTCGGAATCCCCTGTCCCGCCGCGTACGAAGCCCGGAGCCATGACGCGCACCCTCTCGGTCAGTCCGGACCAGCCAGGCGCCTATCCGTCGATCGGTGACGCGCTCGCGGCGGCGTCCGACGGGTCGGTGGTGGCCGTCGCCCCCGGCACCTACTACGAGGCGTTGTTCGTCAACGATCGACAGATCACTGTGGTCGCCGCCCAGGGTGCCGGGTTTGTGACCGTCGACGCCTCCGCCGGCAACTATCCGACCGTTTCTGTCAACGGCGGCACCCTCGAACTGCGTGACCTGGTGCTGCTGGCCGGCGACGCGCCGGCGGTGGCGGTCGACCGGGCCAAGCTGACCATGACCGGCTGCCAGCTGCGGGCCGGATTCGGTGCCGGCGTCGTGATCGGCAACCGGTCGAGTTTCACGCTGACCCGGTGCACGGTCACCGGGGCGCGGCACGGCCTGGTGGTCGAGGATTCGGACGGCACCGTCGACGGTTGCGAGTTCACCGACCTTGCCGAGGACGGCGTGATTGTCAGGATCGGGGCCGCGCCCACCATCCGGGCGTCGACCATCACCGGTTGCGGCAACCGGGGCGTCTACGTCTACCAGCACGGCCGCCCGGTGTTGGAGACGTGCGAGATCTCCCGGACCGGCGGGGCCGGGGTCGCGGTCGCCCACCAGAGCGCGCCGACGCTGCGACGCTGCCGGATCCGCGACACCCGTGGTCCGGCGGTCTCCTTCGGTCGCGGCTGTGCGGGCAGTGTCGAGGAGTGCAGCACCGAGAACACGGCGACCCCGGCGTTCGACATCGCCGAGGGCGCCGAGCCGACCATCGTCACCGGTGCGGCGAGCCGACGCGCGGTGTTCGGCGCGGCCGCCGCCGCGTCGGCCGGCGGGCAGGACACCGCCCGTACCGAGGAGTTGCTGGCCGAGCTCGACGCGATGGTCGGCCTGGAGTCGGTCAAGGACGAGGTGCGCGGGCTGATCGACGAGATCCAGGTGAACGAGTGGCGGCGCGGCGCCGGGCTGCCGGTCAGCGCGGTCAGCCATCATCTGATCTTCGCGGGCGCGCCGGGCACCGGTAAGACGACGGTGGCCCGGATCTACGGTGAGCTGCTGGCCGCGCTGGGGGTGCTGTCCGGCGGGCCGTTCCGTGAGGTGTCCCGGCGTGACCTGGTCGGGCAGTACCTGGGCCACACGGCGGAGAAGACGGCGGCCGTCTTCGAGCAGGCCCGAGGCGGTGTGCTCTTCGTCGACGAGGCGTACACCCTGTCCCGGTCGTTCGGCAGCGGCGGGGACTTCGGTCAGGAGGCGATCGACACCCTGGTCAAGCTGATGGAGGATCACCGGGACGAGATCGCGGTGATCGTCGCCGGCTACACCGGGGAGATGCGGCAGTTCCTCGACGCCAACCCGGGCCTGGCGTCCCGGTTCGCCAGGACGATCGAGTTCGGCAACTACACCCCGGAGCAGTTGGTGGTGATCGTCGAGCGGATGGCGGCGAACGACGAGTACCTGCTCGCCGCCGCCGTGCCGGAGGTCCTGCTCGGACACTTTGCGACGGTGCCGAGGGACGAGAGCTTCGGCAACGCCCGTGAGGCGCGCAAGCTCTTCGAGGGGGTACGCAAGGCGCAGGCGCAGCGGCTGCGCCAGTCCGGCCAGCGGCCCAGCCTGGACGAGCTGCGTACGGTGACCGAGGCCGATGTCCGTACGGCGACCGGACGCTGAGCGATGACGACCGCCTCGGGCTCTCCCGCCGACCAGTCTCCGGACGCACCGGCCGGCTGGCAACAGTGGGCACCGCCCCGACAGCGCGACGCCGCGCCGATGCCCGCAGCGGCACCGCCACCCGCAGCCGTGCCGCCGACGGTGGCCGTGGCCGGCTCGGCCCCCACCTCGGAGCTGCCGATGGTTGGTGCTGCCGGACTGTCGACCGGGCAGGCCGCTGGCCGGTCGGCGGCGGCGCGGGCGGCGCGGGCCGCCGTGCCGGTGCCGCCGCCGGGATCAGGGTCGGGTAGGCCGACGCCGGACATGATCACCGGCGTCGCCGGGTCGGCAGCTGCCGCATCGAGCCCGGCGGCGGCGTCCGGCAGCCGGATCCGGCCCCGGCGGGTCCGCCCCGGCACCGGCCCGTTCGCCATCGGGCAGTTGGTCTACTGGCAACTGGCGGCGACGGTGTTGCTCGCCGCGTACCAGCGAGGGCCGGTCGTGGCGCTGGTGACGGCGGCGGCGCTGGCCCTGCTGCTGGCACCGACGGTGGTTCGGCTGCGCGGGCGGTGGCTCTACCAGTGGATGGCGGTGTGGTTGCGGTACCGGCTGCGGCCCCGGCGGCTGCCGGCCGGTGGCGGCAACCGGGCGGCTGGCCTGCTCCGGTTCGTGGAACCTACCGCCATGGTGGACGATGTCACGGTCAGCGGCCGGACGATGGCGACGATCAGTCACCGGGGAGGCGTCTGCGCCGTCCTGGAGCTCGACCCCGCCGACGGTTCGCTGTTCGTCGGATCCGCGCTGAGTCTGCCATCCCCTGCGGCGCTGCTGCCGGCGGCGGATCCGGCCGCCCCGCCGATCTCGGTGCAGCTGCTCGTCCAGATCGCGGCGGCACCGCGCACACATACCGGCCGAGGGCTGGTGGAGCGCTCCTACCGGGAGCTGACCGGCGGTGACGTGCCGGCCCGCCGGCGGGCCTGGCTGGTGCTCCAGGTGATGCGTACGCCGGACGGCTACACCGATCGGGAGCTGGCGCCGGCGCTGGTGTCGTCGGTCCGGCGGGTCCAGCGCCAGCTGAAGCAGGACCGGGTGCCGGCCCGGCTGCTGGGCGGCGACGAGTTGCTGGCCGCCGTCGGCTACCTGGCGCAGCTGCCCAGCCGGCAGGAGGGCGGCAACGTCTACGGCACCGCCAGCAACCGGGTCGCCGGCGAGGAGACCTGGCAGGCGTGGTGGAGCGGTGAGGTGCCGCAGGTCTGCCGCCGGCTGCTGCGCTGGCCGGAGCTGCCGTGGCAGCTGGACGACGTGTTGCGGCAGCTGCCGATGGTCGACACGGTGGTGTCGGTCGCCGTCGCCCGAGAGCCGGGGCATCCGACCGAGGCGGCCGCCGGGGACGTGACGGTGTCGGCCGCGGTCCGGCTCACCGCCGCCGACGTGACGACGCTGGCCGCCGGCGACCAGGCCCTGACCGAGGCGGTACGCGACCGCGGCGGGCTCACCGAGCGGATCGACGGTGAGCATGTCCGTGGGCTGGCCGCCACCCTGCCGCTCGGGGGGTTCCTGCCGTGACGGGTCCGTTGTCGATCATCCCGCCGACCGGCCTGCATACCGCAGGTCTCGAAGCACTCGGCGACGTACGGTTGCGGGCCGGCGGCGACGGCATGGTCGTCGGCCGCAACCGGCAGGGCGGGCCGGTCGCGGTGCGGTTGTTCCGCCCGGAACCGACCCGGCTGCTGGTGGTCGGCGGGCTGCGCTGCGCCCAGCTGTTGGCGCTGCGGGCGATGGCGCTGGGCGCGCACCTGTTCATCCAGACCGCCCGCGAGCCGGACTGGCACGGGTTCCTGCACCAGTGCGGCCTGGGTCGGGAGTCGGCGTCGTTCCTGCCGCCCGGCGCCCAGCCGCCACCACCGCCGTCGCCGGCCCATCCCCAACTGCTGACGGTGGACGTCGGACCGGCGATGGGCGGCACCCCGGAGATGGGGGTGCCGTGGCGGACGACGATGGTGGTCCGCAACGACGTGGGCAGCTGGGATCTCGACCCGCTGGTCCGCAGCGACCTGGTGGTGCTGCAGCGGTTGACCGCCGCCGAAGCGGCGCTGGTGGCTTCGGCGTTGGGGTTCACCGAGGCGCAGAGCTGGCTGACCCGGATCCATCCGGAGATGGTCGGTCTGGTCAGCCAGGGCCGGCTGCAGTGGGTGATGCTGCATCCGACGTCGATGGAGTCGGCGCTGCTCGGCCCGGTCGGCCGACCCTGACCAGGCCGGCCACGCCGGCCGCAACCGTCAGATCTACCGAGCCGTCAGGTCTGCCGGAGCTCCGTCAGGTCGGTGGCACCGCGCAGGAACAGCAGGCCGACGCCGACCGTGGCCAGGGCGGCCACCATCGCGCCAGCGCCGAGCAGCGCCAGGTCGTCGAGCGGCACCGGCACCGGCACAGTGATGCCCGGATGTTCGATCGTCCGGCCGTGCTCCGTCCAGTCCTCGGGGGTGCGACAGGCGTCCACCGGATCGCAGAACGTGGCGGTACGCGGGCCGGAGGAGACCTCCGTTCCGAGCGCCCTGGCCATCATCGTGCCAGCGGTCAGCGCCACCAGGGTTGCCGGTAGCAGCGGGGTGAGGGTCTGCACCAGGACCGAGCGGGCCAGCACCCCGCGTGGTACGCCGGTGGCGACGAGTGCCGCGTTGGCGCGGCGGCGCTCCACGATGCCTTCGACGACCGCGACGGCCAGACCGGCGGCGGCGATCGCCAGGCCCACGAGGACCGCGATGTTCACCAGCGTGACCGCGTTGAAGTAGAAACTGTTGTCACTCGGGCTGTACGGCTGGCCGCTCTGTTCGGCGAGGATCCGGTGGACCCGGTCCCAGCTGCCGAACTCGGCCGCCAGGTAGGCGCTGAAGCCAGCGGTGCCGGCACCGAACAGGACGCAGACCAGCAGCCCGGCGAAGGTCCGTGCGCCGTGCCACGGGTCGGTGCTCAGCCGTCGGGCGGCGAGCAGGGTCGCGGGGCGGCGGGCGACTCGCCGCAGGAACCGTCCGGTCGCGTACGAGATCCAGCCGGTGCCGGTGGCGACGCCGATCGCGATGGCCAGCGCCCCGGCGAACGCGATGGCCGCCACGCCCCACAGTGGGGTTTCCCGGCCGGCAGCCCAGTCGACGAGCGGCCGGAACAGGAAGGTCACCACCAGGCCGCCGAGGATGAGCAGGCCGGGCCACCACCCGGGCCGCCCTGCCCGGCGCCGGCGCTGTACGCCGAGCGGCGACACGACGACCGTACGCAGCAGGGCGGCGGCGACTGCGGTCGCGAGCAGCGGGATGCCGGCCACGATCAGGATCAGCGACCAGACCGGCGGCAGCACGTCGGTGGGCAGCGGCAGCAGGCCGTGCTCGTCCGGGCGGTGCAGCAGAAGTCGGCCGGCCAGGTACCCGGCCAACCCGGTGACGGAGCCGAGCACACCGGCCAGCCCGGTTTCGGTGGCGGCCAGCGCCCGGACCTGACCGGGGGTGCCGCCGGCCAGCCGAATGGCGGCGAGTCGCTGGTCACGGGCTGGCGCGCCGAGTCGGGCGCACTGCCCGGCGAGGGCGAGGACCGGGATCGCCAGGAGAAACAGGGCGATGGCGACTCCGGTCCGCAGCTCGGCCTCGGCGATCAGCGCCGGGCCGTACTGCGGGGACCGGTCGGATCTTCCGTCCGGGACGGTCGGCACGGCGATGACCGTGGCGGCGGCCAGGAAGGTGACGGTGGTGAGCAGCGCGGCGGCGGCGGTGAGGACGATCCGTACCGTGTCGGTGCGGGTGCCGACGAGGCCGAGCCGCAGCAGGGTGGCCGGACGGATCACGACCGGGCCGTCCGGGTGACGACCGGGCCGAGCCCGGCCGGGTCGATCTCGCCGTCCCGCAGCATGATTTCCCGGTCGGCGTACCCGGCGACCCGGGGGTCGTGGGTGACGAGCACGACGGAGGTCCGCTGCTCGCGGGCGACCCGGACCATCTGGCCGAGGACCTGCTCGCCGGTCAGGGTGTCCAACGCACCGGTTGGTTCGTCGGCGAACAGCACCCGAGGTTCGGTGATCATCGCGCGGGCCAGCGCGCACCGCTGCTGCTGGCCGCCGGACATCTCGCCGGGCACGGTGTCGGCCTGGTCGGCGACGCCGAGCCGGTCCAGCCAGGTGAGCGCCGCGGTCCGGGCTGCTCGCCGCCCCGTGCCGGCGAGCAGCAGCGGGAGCGCGGCGTTCTCCGCTGCGGTCAGCTCGGGGACGAGCTGGCCGAACTGGAACAGCACCCCGAGTTCGGTACGCCGCAGCACGGCACGGGCCGACTCGGAGAGCAGGTCGATGCGCTGGTCGCGGTAGTGGATCTCACCGGCGTCCGGGCGCAGGATGCCGGCGAGGCAGTGCAGCAGGGTGGACTTGCCGCACCCGCTGGGCCCGGTGACGGCGACGATCTCGCCTTCGGCGACGTCGAGGCTGACGCCGCGCAGCGCCGGGGTGGCGCCGTACGAGCGGACGACTCCTCGGCCGGCGAGCAGCGGACTGTTCACTGACGTACCTCCCGGTGCAGGTCGGCGACGCGGCCCACGGTGGTGTCCAGCCAGCGCAGGTCGGCGTCGAGGTGGTTGATCGCGTAGTCGGCGGCGACGATCTCGCCGAGGGTCGCGTCCGACGCGGTCTTGGTCCGGGTGAGTTCCCGGATCCGCGCGGCGTGTGCCGCTCGCTGGGCGGCCAGGTAGCGCCGGGCCCGCTCGGGGTCGTCGATCAGCAGCGCGACGACGACCTTGGCGAGCAGCGTGCTGGTGACGTACGGGGCGGGTGGTTCGATCGCGTCGAGCCAGCTGTGGAGGGCGGTCCGGCCGGTGTTGGTGAGCGCGTACGAGGTGCGGTCGGGGCCGGCGGCGCGATCGCGCTGCGCCTGCTCGACGAGGCCGTCGCGCTGCATCCGGCCGAGGGTGGCGTAGACCTGACCGAACGCGATCGGTTTGGCGCGTGGCAGCCGCTGGTCGTGGTCCCGCTTCAGCTCGTAGCCGTGCCGGGCACCACGGGAGAGCAGCCCGAGGAGTACGTGGACGGTGGACACCCGGCCAACTATTCACTGAGCGAATAGCTGCCGTCAAGCGACCCACCGGGACACGCCGCACCGCCTCCCGAGTACCTGCGATCCGGCGACCGTCGACGAGCAGGGTCGGCTGGTGGAGACATCGGTCGAACCGATCCGGGCCGGCGAGCGGGTGCAGCTCGCGCCTGGTGGGTACGAGTGGATGGTCCCCGTCGACGCCCGACCGGCGCAGTCGCGGGTCGATCCGTACGGGATCGATCGGTTCGGGATCTTCGCCACACCGGGCGCGATCGACGTCGACGCGGCCGGCCGGCTGCCGACCACGGCGTACCTGCAGATCGACCCCGGCCAGCCGGATGCGGTCGAGCACGTCCGCAATATTCTCGCCACCGCCGGGCCGATGGACCTGCTGTCCACCTTGTCTGCGACGACGGAGACCCGGCAGTTCGCCAACGTCCGCCGTGGACTTACTGTCGGCATCGTCGTCACCCTGCTGCTGATCGCCGCCAGCATGCTGGTCACCATGCTGGAGCAGCTGCGGGAGCGGCGCCGGCTACTGGCCATGCTGGACGCGTTCGGCACGCCCCGGCGGGCGCTCGGCTGGGCGGTCGTCTGGCAGCATCTGGTGCCCGTACTGCTCGGGCTGGTCCTGGCGGTGGTCGCCGGAATCGGGCTCGGCGCGGTGCTGCTGGGCGTGGTCGGCCGCGACCTCGTGGTCAGCTGGTGGACCGTTGCCGGGGCCAGCGCGGCGGGTGCCGGTGTGGTGCTGCTGGTCGCCGCCGCCGGTCTGCCGGCGCTGTGGCGGCTGATGCGCGCCGACGGGCTGCGTACCGAGTGATCCTCGGACGTCGACGACGCGGCGTTCGGATGCCGATCAGACGCCGGACGGGAAGGTCTCCGGTTCGCGCAGCTCGACGTGAGCGGTCCGCAACGGGCGTACGCCGCGGCTGCGGTCGAACCAGAGGAACGCGTCGTAGCGGTCGCCGAGCACGGTCGGCACGTAGTTGCCGCGCCGTTCCATGTTCGGCCGGTAGACCACCCCGATCGCCCGGTGGTCCAGCTCGTCGGTGAGCAGGTCCGGTCTGCCGTCGGTGGGGAAGACGAACAACGCCTCGGCCGGGGCCGCGACGGAGAGGATCGCTTCCAGCGACCCCGGCCGGGCCGGCGGTACGGGCATCAGCCGCATCGGCGCACCCCAGATGTCGCCGGCCACCACCGTGCCCCGGTAGGTGCCGAAACCGACCAGGACCACCCGGTCCGGGCCGTACCGCTCGCGGGCCAGCTGTCCGATGTTGACCTCGCCGAGTTCGGCCATGTCGGTGGCCCGGGCGTCGCCGACGTGCGTGTTGTGCGCCCACACCACCGCTCGGGCGTCCGGTCCGTACCGGTCGAGCAGCCGGGCGAGGGTGTCGTCCATGTGCCGGTCCCGGACGTTCCAGGACAACCGGCCGCCGGAGACCAACGCCCGGTAGTAGCGTTCGGCACCGGCCACCACCTCGGCGTTCTGCCAGGCACCGAAGCTGCCGGCCCCGTCGGTGGCGGCGTCGCGCCGCAGCCGGACCAGCAGGTCGATCACCTCCGCCTCGCAGCCGGCGGGCACCAGCCGCAGGGCGGACGCGTAGTCCTGCGGGTCCTCAACGTACGGTTCGAAGCAGCGGTACGCGTCCAGCGCCGCCGGCACCTGGTCCGGTCGATGTTCCCGCAGGTAGACGAGGATCTCCCGGAGCGACTCCCACAGCGAGTAGACGTCCAGCCCGTGGAAGCCGACCCGGGCGGATTCGCTGACCGAGTCGTTCTGCCGGCGCAGCCAGCGGCAGAAGTCGACGACCTCGTCGTTGGCCCACATCCAGGTCGGCCAGCGTTCGAAGGTGGTCAGCGCGTCGCGCGGGTCGCGGGGGGCGTCGAGCCGGCCCCGGACGCTGCGGTCGACCCGGTCGCAGTCCGGCCAGTCCCCTTCGACGGCGACGAAGGAGAAGCCGTGTTCGGTGATCAGTCGGCGGGTGACGGCCGCCCGCCAGCCGTAGAACTCGTGCGTACCGTGGCTCGCCTCGCCGAGCATCACCACCCGCGCGTCGGCGGCCCGGTCGATCAGCGGGTCGAGGTCGTCGGCGTCGACCAGCGGTCGCGCCAGCGCGGTGATGTCCGCGGCGTATCTGGCCACCGGGCCCGGGTACCCGGGCGTTACCGGCACAAACCCCGTCAGCCGGGGTCACTGGAACCGGCGAGGCGGGTGTTGCGGGCGGGTTCGGGCTAGGCTGCGTGAGCATGGAGGAGCAATCGCCTGACGCTGAGCCGAGGCGGTCCCCTGCCCCACGGGCCAGGACGCCGAAGGCCGGCTTCACGCCGCCCGCCGTCATCGCTCCCGTGTTGTTCCAGCCACCGCCGAGCGCAGCCGGCACCGCCGAGGGCCCCGCCAAGAAGGCCGCGCCAGCAAAGAAGACCGCGCCAGCAAAGAAGACGACTCCGGCAGCGGAGACCACGTCGGCGGAGAAGCCGGCGGCGAAGAAGACCGCGCCGACGAAGACCGCCGCGCCAGCAAAGAAGACCGCCGCCAAGAAGACCGCCGCCAAGAAGACCGCGCCGACAAAGAAGGTCACGCCGACGAAGAAGACCACAGCGAAGAAAGCCGCGCCGGTGCCGGATCCGGTCGACGCTCCGCCGCCAGATCCAGACCCAGGTCTAGGTCCGGTCCCCGGCGGTACGCTGCGACACCTGTTGGCGCGTCCGGCGTACGCGCCGGAACTGCTCGCCCTGGCCGCGGTGGACCGGATCGGGCCGGCGGCGCGGGACTGGGCGGCCCGGCTGCGCGACGCCTACCCGGCGGCCAGCGACGACGCCCTGGCCCGGCTTGCGGCCCGGCGCTTCACCCGGCTCGCCGGGGCCGGCGCGGCGGTCGCCACCGCCGGTGGGCTGCTCGGCCCGGCCCTGGAGCTGGTGACGCTCGGCTGGACGCAGGCCGCTGTCACGCTGCACGTGGCGGCCGCGTACCGGCATGATCCGACCGACCGGGACCGGGCGGCGGAGCTGCTGGCCCTGACCGGCATGCAGCCGGACGTCGCGGCGGCCCGCGCCGCGTTGGACGCGGCGGGTCGGCCGGCGGCCGACGACCAGGAGGATCCGGCGTTGCGGCTGCTCGGCGGCGCCCAGCGGTTCACCGAGGCGGTGAGCCGGTTGACCGACGGCGGGTGGGCGCTGCTGCGGTTGCCGGCCCGGTTCCTGCCCGGCGGGCGGGCGCTGGTCGCCTGGTCGGGCGACACGCTGCTGCTGGAGCGGCTGGCCGCGCGGGCGAGTGCGCACTACCGGCCGGGCACGCCGGCTGCGCCGGTCACAGCCAGCTGAACCAGTCGCGGGGCAGCAGCGCGTAGCCGACGAACGCGAAGACGTCCAGCAGGGTGTGCGCGATGATCAACGGCATCACCCGGCGGGTACGCAGGAAGAACAGCGACAGCACCACGCCCATGATCACGTTGCCGACGAACGCCCCGAAGCCCTGGTAGAGGTGGTAGGTGCCGCGCAGCAGGCAGCTGGTGGCGATGACCGCGCCGATCCGCCAGCCGAGCTGCCGCAGCCGGGTCATCAGGTAGCCGACCACGATCACCTCCTCCAAGATGGCGTTCTGCGCGGCGGCCAGGATCAGCACCGGGACCGTCCACCACAGCTGTGGTAGCGCGGCCGGGACCAGGCTGGCGTTCAGCCCGAGCAGCGCGGCGATCCAGAACAGTCCGAGTCCGGGCAGCCCGATCGCGGCGGCCAGGGCGGCGCCCCAGGCCAGGTCGCGCAGCGGTGACCGGGCGTCGAGTCCGAGCCGGGCCCGGGCGTCGGACCGGTCCCGGCTGAGCAGGTGGACCGCCAGCAGGACCGGCACGAGGGCGAAGAAGATCCCGAGCAGCTGGTACGTCAGATCCAGCCAGGGGCGGGCCGACTGGGAGGCGTTCATGGTGGCGGTCTGCTGGCCCAGCGGCCGGTCGGCGGTCAGTCGCGCGGTGATGGTGACCAGGGCGTAGACCGCGGACTGGCCGAGCGACACGCCGAGGACCAGGAGTACCTCGGCGCGCAGCAGGCGCGGCGGCGGCGGGGCCGCCGGGTGGGCGTCCGGGTTGCTGCTGGCCGGCGGTGGCGTACCGGTGAGGTCGACCGTCACCGGACCACTGTGCCCGAGCGGGTACGGCAGAGCAATGTCGCACATCGGGTACGTCGACTCGCTACGAAGAGTGCTCACCCTGGAACCCAGTGGTACGGCGTCAGTGGCGGCACGGTGACGGGGAAGGCCTCGATGAGCAATCTCGCGCAACTGTTGAAGGAGAGCTGGGTGCTCGTCGAGGAGGAGCACGACCAGGTGGCGGGCTACTTCTACGCCCGGCTATTCCTGGACCGACCGGATCTTCGCCAGCTTTTCCCGGTGCAGATGGACACCCAGCGGCGCTGCCTGATCGAAGCCATCGTCTCCGCCGTCGGCTCGATCGACGACCCGGAGCAGTTCGCCGACTACCTTCAGTCACTCGGTCGGGCCCACCGCAAGTTCCATGTGCAAGCTGCGGACTACGCCGCGTTCGGCGGCATGCTGTTGGAAGCGCTGCGTACGGTCGCCGGTGACCGGTGGAGCTTCGAGTACGACGAGGCCTGGGGCGCCGCGCTGGAGATGCTCACCACCAACCTGGTCATCGGCGCCGAGAGCGACCCGAATCCGGCGTTCTGGCACGCCGAGGTGCTCGACCACGAACGCCGGGGCGCCGACGTCGCCGTGCTGACCTGCCGGCCGCTGCAGCACCGGCTGGAGTATCAGGCGGGGCAGTACGTGAGTGTCGAGGTGCCGCGCTACCAGCCGAGGCTGTGGCGCAGCTACTCGATCGCGAACGCGCCCCGGGCGGACAACACGCTGGAGTTCCACGTCCGGGCGGCAGCGGCCGGCTGGGTGTCCAGCGCGCTGGTCCGCCGGGTCCGCCCCGGCGACCTGCTGCGGGTGGCCGCCCCGATGGGCACGATGGTGCTGGACCGGGACTCGCCACGGGACATCGTCTGCCTGGCCGGCGGGGTCGGTTTCGCCCCGGTCAAGGCCCTGATCGACGAGCTGACCCGGTACAACCGCAGCCGCTGGGTGCA
This sequence comes from Micromonospora sp. LOL_021, assembly GCF_048060215.1. NCBI lineage: Bacteria > Bacillati > Actinomycetota > Actinomycetes > Micromonosporales > Micromonosporaceae > Micromonospora > Micromonospora sp. LOL_021. The sequence continues at coordinate 16,314 of NZ_JBHMIN010000069.1, forward strand.
CGTCTACCTGGGCGGGCGGACCCGCGACGACCTGTACGACCTGCCGGAGCTGAGCCAGCTCTGCGCCGCCTACCCCTGGCTGAACGTGGTGCCGTGCTGCTCGGACGACCCGGGCTGGACCGGGGAGCACGGCGAGGTCGCCGACGTGCTGGCCCGCTACGGCCCGTGGTACGAGCACGACTTCTTCGTCGCCGGGTCGGCCGGCATGGTCCGGTCCAGTCTGCGTCGGCTGGCCGAGCTCGACGTCCCGGCCGACCACATCCGCTACGACAGCTTCGGCGAGGTGTGACCACTATGGTCGGTCAGTACACCCAGGGCCGGCCGCTGTCCCGGTACTCCTCGACCGGCACCAGGCTGGTCCCCGGTGCCATCCGGTCGACGTACAGCCGGCCCTCCAGGTGGTCAATCTCGTGCGCGACCAGCCGGGCCATCGCCCGTTCGAAGGACGTGATCACCCGGCCGCCGTCGAACCGGGAGTGTTCGACGTCGATCCGCAGCGGACGTGGCACCAGCCCACGCACGTCGAAGTAGGACAGGCAGCCCTCGTACTGGTCGTCGGTCTCCACCGAGGCATCGACGACCCGCGGGTTGAGCAGCACCAGCGCCTCGGCTCCCGGTTCCGGTGGCCGGACCAGGGCGGCGGCCCAGGGCAGCCCGATCTGCGGCGCGGCCAGGCCCACCCCCTTGCCGAACGGGTGCAGCTCGTCGAGCCGGGCCAGCATGGCCCGCAGCCGGGCGACCGTGTCCAACGCCACCGCCTCGTCGGCCGGCAGTTCGAACGGCTGCACCTGCTGCCGGAGCATCTCGGCGCCGCGCTGCACGATCCCGATGGCCCGCATCCGTTCGCTGGCCCGCGGCTCCGGCCGCGGCTCGGGCTCGGCCGGTGACCCGGTCTGACCGCTGGCGTGGGTCGGTGGCCCGGACCGGAACCGCCACTCCAGCCGGTACCGGGCGTTGAGCAGCGGCGCGTCGGTTGACCACTCCAGCACCGACCGGCCGTTCACCCGCTGCCGGCGCACCGGCGTACGCAGCGGGGCGTCCTCCGCCGACAGGGACGTCTCGACCCCCCAGACCTGGGGGTCGAACGCTTCCGGGAAATCCAGCCGTACGGTGAGCTGCCGGGTGGGCAGCCGGACGGCGCGTTGGAACCACTGCCCCCACTTCTCCTGACCGACCCGGTAGGTGTACTCGATGCTGGTGCGCTGCCCCGGATACAGCGGGAACCGGCCGTCGGCGTTCTCGAACAGCAGCCAGACCTCTTTGAAGGCGTCCCGGTCGTGCTTCTTGCGCCACTGCATCGGCTCCTGGTGCCCGGGGGTGCCGCAGAAGGCGTGCAGGTCCAGCTCGACGAAGGTGAGCGGGTGTTCCCGGTGGTGCCGGTTGGACCGGTCCGGGTCGTCGGGGTACCGGTCGACGGCGACCCGGACCAGGTAGCGGGTGACCGGGTCGGTGCCGGCGTTGTAGAGGGCCCGCCGGATCGTGCAGTGGTAGTAGCCGTCCCGGTAGGCGAGGGTGGCCACCTCCTGCTCCACGATGAGCCCGGTGCCGGGTGGCATCCACTGTTCGGGCACCGGTGGGTCGCGCGGCGGGGTGCTGGTACGGCTGTGCCGCAGTTCGTCGTACTCCTGGTAGCGCTGCCAGATCGCGCCGCCGGCGCCGAGCACCGCTTCGGCCCGGCGGGCGAAGTCCTCGGTGGGGCGGTGCCGGCGGCCTTCGACATGGCTGATGTACGACGGGTCGAAGCCCATCCGGGCGGCCAGCTGCTTCTTGGTCATCGCCCGGTCCAGACGCCACTGGGCGAGCTCGGCCGCGAAGGTGTCCGCAGCGCGGTCGATGGGCGAGCTGGTCATCGCAAGGCGTCCCCTCAGGCCGGATCCACAGTCTGCTTTCCGACTCGTACCCCCGGTCGGATTTGGCGCGTTGCCGACAGAGCACTTGACAGCACGGATCGGAACACTCTGTGAGATTTACCCATCACCCACCGCCACGGAGTGTCACCACCCCGGCTGGAAGTTTCGCCAATACTCTGGTTAGCCTAGCCTTAGCAAGCTAGGGTGAACCATCGGCGGCTGTCGGAAGGATCGAAAGGTGAGAACGTTGCGGCGAGGCGCGTGCGACCCGGTTGACCACGGGAGCGCCACCTCCTTCTCGGTTGCCACCGTGACCTGCCCGGTTGCCACCGCGCCGATCGACGGTTGCTCATCGTGACCGCCGTCATCGACCCCCGGGCCCGCGCCGCCGCTCCGCTGGCCCCGATCACCGCCACGCTGCGCACCGCGTTCGGCACCGATGACCTACCCGGCCTGCACGCCGGTCTGCTCGTCGACGAGCAGACCGGCTGGCTGCCCGCCACCGAGCTGATCCACGGCGACCAACTGCCCCTGATGCTCGACTCGGCAGCCCGGCGCTGGCAGGCGAAGCGGCACGCCGCAGCCGCCCTCGCCTGGAAGGCGTACAGCTACTGGGTGGCGCTGCCGGTCGCGCTCGGCTGGGCGTCGGCCCGCCGGGTGCCGCTGATGCGCGCCGACGACGTACTGCTGCGGATGGACGACGACGGCCCGCTGGTCGACGTCGGCCTGCGCACCGGGATCCCGGTGGCGGTGCTGCCGCACGACCCGATCGCGGCGGCCGGGCTGCCCGAGGTGCTGGTCGTGGCCGACGAGGCCGAGCTGCTCCGGGTCCTGCGGATCTCCCTGCTCGACCAGCACATGAGCCCGTTGCTGGACGAGATCCACAGCCGGGTGAAACTCGGCCCGCGGACACTGCTCGGCTCCCTGTCCTCCGGCATCGCCTACGCGGTGCTGCAGGCGGCCGACGCGCTGCCCGGCTCGTCCACCGCCACGATCGGCACGCTGCTCGACGCGCTCGACATCGGCGACCTGATCGAGCTGGTGCCCGGCGAGGACGGGGCGGTCACCGTGCAGCGCCGGACCTGCTGTCTGGCGTTCACCCTGCCCGACCCGAAGATCTGCCCCGGCTGCTGCATCCGGCCGTGACCGCGCGCCGCGCGGCCGGACGACCCGGCCACGCGGGTTAGCGGTGTCGGCACCGGCCGCTCGGGCAGCGGCCGGCCGCGCGGTCAGCCCGGCTGCTGGTAGGTGGCCGTCAGCCTCGCCCGGGCGAGGGTGTGGAAGGCCAGGTTGAAGCCGACGTACGCCGGGGTCGCCGTCGGGCCGAGGTCGAGCCCTTCGACGTCGAGGGCGTGCACCGCGAAGATGTACCGGTGCGGCCGGTCACCGGCCGGCGGCGCGGCACCGTCGTACCCGGCGTTACCGAAGTCGTTGCGTACGCCGAACGCGCCCGGTGCCGCCTTCTCCGGGTCACCGCCGGCACCCTGCGCCAGCTCGGTCACCGACGCCGGCAGGTTGACCAGCAGCCAGTGCCAGAACCCGCAACCGGTCGGCGCGTCCGGGTCGAAACAGGTCACCACGAACCCCTTGGTCGACGCCGGAAAGCCCGACCAGGACAGTTGCGGGGAGAGGTTCGCCCCGCCGGCTCCGGTGAAGACGTGGGCCGTCGGCAGCGGCCCGCCGTCGGAGAGGTCGGTGCTGGTCAACGTGAACGAGTCGACCGGCAGAAGCAGGTCGTACGGATCAGGTGCGATCGGTCGGTCCAGGTTCATGCCTGGCATCCTGCCGCACCCGGCACCGGTACGCAGCCCAGCGCACCGGTGCCGGGTGGAATCGGGTCAGGACCGGTTGACTCCGCTGCCGACCAGCTCGGCGTCGCGCCGCGCGGCCAGCCGGGCCCGCAGCTGCTCGCCTTCGATGTCCACGTTGGGCATGATCCGGCTGAAGAAGCCCGGCAGCCACCAGGCGGCCCGGCCGAGCAGCGACATCACCGCCGGCACGATCGTCATCCGCACCACGAACGCGTCGATCAGCACGCCGATCGCCAGCGCGAAGCCCATCGACTTGATCACCGGGTCGTCGACCAGGATGAAGCCACCGAAGACCGAAATCATGATCAGCGCGGCGGCGGTGACCACCCGGGCACCGTGCCCCATCCCGTTGACGGTGGCCTGCACGGCGGTGTCACCGTGCACGAAGTCCTCCCGCATCCGGGAGACCAGGAACACCTCGTAGTCCATGGCCAGGCCGAACAGGATGCCGATCAGCAGGATCGGCAGGAAGCTGACCAGCGGGCCCGGGGTGTCCAGGCCGACCAGGTCGGCGAGCCAGCCCCACTGGAAGACCGCGACGGTGATACCGAACGCCGCACCGACGGTCAGCAGGAAGCCGGCGGCGGCCTTCACCGGCACCAGGATCGACCGGAACACCAGCATCAGCAGCAGGATCGACAACCCGACGACCAGCAGCAGGTAGACCGGCATCGCGTCGGCGAGTTTGTCGGAGACGTCGATGCCGACGGCGGTGACACCGGTCAACGCGACCGTGGCAGGGCCGTCGTCGTCCGGGGCCAACCCGAGTACGGCGATCTCCTCACGGATCCGCTCGACGAGTTCCTCGGTCGCGGCTTCGGTGGGGCCGGTCGCCGGGATGACTGCCAGGATCGCGGTCTGCCCGTCGCGGCTGGGCTGCGGCGGCGCGACCATCAGTACGCCGTCGAGGCTCTGCACCGTACCGGTGATCTGACCGGCAGCGGCGGTGGTGGCCTCCGCCGATTCACCGGAGACCACCATGATCAGCCGGCCGTTGAAGCCGGGGCCGAACCCTTCGGTGGTCAGGTCGGACGCGGTCCGTTCGCTGCTGCCCAGCGGGGCGGTGCTGGCGTCGGGCAGGGAGATCCGCATGTCGGCGGCGGGGATCGCCAGGGCACCGAGGCCGGCCACGCCGAGCACGATCACCGGGATCCGCAGCTTCACCATCAGTCGGGCCCAGCGGAACCCGAAGGATTCGGAGTTCTCGTGGGTGGTCGGTGCCTCGGCCGGGTCGACGGCCCGCTTGCCGCGCGGCAGCACCCGGCGTCCGGCGTAGCCGAGCAGCGCCGGCTGCAGGGTGATCGCGACCAGGACGGCGACGCTGACCGTGCCGGCGGCGGCCAGACCCATCACGGTCAGGAACGGGATGCCGACGACGGACAGACCGGCGAGGGCGATGACCACGGTGGCGCCGGCGAACACCACCGCGGAGCCGGCGGTGGCGACGGCACGGGCGGCCGCCTCCTCCGGCTCCAGCCCTTCGAGCAGGTGCTGCCGGTGCCGGGAGGTGATGAACAGCGAGTAGTCGATGCCGACGGCGAGGCCGAGCATCAGGGCCAGCACCGGGGCGGTGGAGGTGAGGTCGATGACGCCGCTCAGTGCGAACAGGCCGGCCATTCCGGCGCCGACGCCGATCAACGCGTTCAGCATCGTCATGCCGGCGGCGACCAGCGAGCCGAAGGTGATGATCAGGACGACCAGGGCGATCGCCACGCCGATGCCCTCCTGGGAGCCGACGTGCGGCTCGGTGCTCATCACCTCGCCGCCGTGGGCCACCTGAAAGCCGGCGTCGCGGGCCGGGCCACCGACCGCTTCGTACGCTTGGCGCGATTCGTCGCTGACCTCGTCGTTCGGCTCGGCGAACTGGACGTTGACCAGGGCGAACCGGCCGTCGGGTGACACGCTGCCGGTCTGGAACGGGTCGAGTGCGGCGATCACGCCGGGGATCTGGTTGGCTTCCCCGACCACTTGCATGACGGCGGCCTGGCCTTCGGCGGTGGTGAGCTGCTCGCCCTCCGGCGCGGCGATCACGATCGTGCCGCCGGCCCCGCTGGCCTCCGGGAACTGCTCCTGCAGCAGTTCCAGCGCCTCCTGGGATTCGGTGCCGGGGATGTTGAAGTCGCTGGCGGTCGGCCCGCGCAGGGTGAGCGCGGCGACGCCGAGACCGACCAGGGCGATCAACCAGATCGAAACGACCAGGTGTCGTTTGCGAAAGGCGGTCCGGCCGAGCCGGTATAGCAGGGTGGCCATGCGGCATCCTCTGTCGTGTCGGTCGTTACGGAACTTCGGGTTTCAGCTGGCGCCGGGCTTCGGGCCCTCAGCTGGCGTCAGGTCTCGGTTGCGCGCCGGGCCCGGTTCGCCGAGGGTCCGGTCGATCACCTGGCCCAGCAGCGGGCGGAGCCGGTCGGCGTCGAGGTCGAGGTGTTTGGAGCTGGCGGCGGCGACCCCGGCCAGCACCACCAGGGCGGCGAACCGGTCCTCCAGGCGCCCGGACCGACCGGTGAGGGCGTCGAGCAGCCGGTCGATCATCTGTTCCAGGTCGCAGAAGGCGGGTTGGTGCAGCATCTGCGGGATCTCGGCGTAGAGCACCGCGATCTGCCGCTGGTAGCGCAGGCACAGCTCGATGAAGCCGTCGATCGCCGTACGGCGGGCGGTCTCGTCGTCGAGTCCGGCCAGGTGCCGGTCGAGTTGGGCCAGGCTGGCGACCGCCGGGTTCATCAGGGCGGCGAGGATCGCGTCCTTGCTGTCGAAGTGGTAGAGCAGGGACGCCTTGGCGCAGCCCACCTCGGCGGCAATGTCCTGAAGGGAGGCACCCCGGAAGCCGACCACCGCGAAGCGCTGGGCGGCCACGTCGAGGATCTGTTCGCGTAGCTCGGGCCGCCCCGCGCCGCCCCGGCCGGTCTCCGTCATCTGGTCACCTCCTGTGGCTCGACACCCGGTCACGGTCCGCGACCAAGGATGCCGGAGCGATCGCCGAACCCCTGACCGATCGGTCAGAACGTGAAGCAACTCACATGAGCGACCTGCTCGACCTCAATCTCGTCCGGCAATTCCACCCGAAGCAGATAGAAGCCCGACGGGAACTCGATGAGAGTTCGTTGAGAGTCCGACCCGAAGGTGAAAGCGGTACAAGTCAATGGTTCGTCGCGGTCATGCTGTGTGCGGCTTGGTAGCCTGGGGCCGTGCCGGCCATCGTGGATCCACCGCCGCCGCGCACAGATCCGTCCACGCCCCGGCAGAAGATCAACTGGGTTGACCGGCTCATTCAGGCGGCAGCCATCGCCGGGTCGGTCGCCGGTGTCGCGTCCTTCTTCACCGAGCACCCCACGGCGGGGCTGCGGCTCATCGCGGGCAGTCTGCTCGTCGGCGGGGTCGCGCTCGCTTTCAGATGGCGTACGGCCGGCGGCCCTCGCTTTGGTTTCACCGGCGCGCTGGTGCTGGCGCTGATCGGGGCGGGCATCGTCGGTTGGTCGGCGCGGCCGGGCGCGGCACCGGAGGCCGGCGCGCCGGCACCGAGCCCGACCAGGACCACTGCGTCGAGTTCGTCGGGTTCGTCGCCAACCACTGCCGGGCCGGATCCCGCGACCGGCGGCACATCGGTGACCGTGCACCGGGCAGAAACCGTCGTCCCCCTCTCCGCGAGAACGGAGATCGACCTCGACTCACTCGCGCCGGACTGGGACGTCGCGGGCTACGACGAGACGGGCCGGGCCGATCTTCGGTTCAGCACCATCGGCCTCGAGGCGATCAACAACGCCGAGCTACGGCAAGCCACGGGTGACGGCCCGGATCTCTGCCAGCAGGCGACGGCGCAGTACCAACTGACGCTCGACGAGGACCTGCCCGAGACCAGGTACACCTGCGCGATCACCAACGAGGACCGCTTCGCCTCGGTGCGGTTCAACCGCGAAGACGTCCGGATGGGATACACCGTATTCAGCTCGATCACCCTGACGATCACGGTCTACAACCGCGCCGCCTGACCACCGTCCGACCCGGCCGCCGGGCAGGGTTACGACCCGTCGCGCCGGGGCAGACGATAGAGTCCATCACATTGCACGAATATCTCCCGCCGCTCTGCGGCATCACCGGATTTGTCGACCACATAACCCGTGACCCAGAGCCAGCCCTCGTACGTCGGCTTGGGGTCCACCGAGATCACCCGAAACCGCAGCCTGCGCTCGCCAGCGAACTGCACACTGGCCTCACCACCGACCACCAGGACGTCACCCGGCCTCGGCTCAGGCGTGCGGAGCAGCCGACTACCCGCCACGCCGATCCGCCAACGGGTACGTCGTACGCCCGCAGTCCGGGCACCATCGCGACTTCACCTTGAACGACCACAGCCCGGCGCAGAAGCCCAGCAGTGCCGCGCTGAACAGCGCCCCTATATCCCACATCGATCCGTCCCTCTCCCATGAATCCGACGCGGTCACCCGTCGTCAGTCGTCGAACGACACGGGCTCGCCGCCGTTGGCCTGCCACCGGGCAAGGACCTCAGCGAGGATCCGGCGGGCACCAGCCTCACCGTGCTCAGCCTTCAAGTCCTCGAAGCTCCACCGCAGCGTGAGAGCCACCTCGGCCGATTCGTCGGTCCCGCACTCGCGGGTGGAGTAGGAGTCGTCGGCGTCGGCGTTCGGACCCGACTCGCTCGCACCGTCGTCCATCAGGATCACAACCCAGCCGGTACGCGGTAGCCGACCATCTGACCGTAGGTCATCAGCGGACGCAGCGTCGGAGTGAGCATCGTCGGCTCGGACGACCAGCGGTGCCCACGGTTGCCCGCCAACCGCCGCTGCCGAGCCGCCGCCCGCTCCTCGTCGAGCCGGGCCAGGCGCTTCGACGCCGCCGACCGCCCATCCCGCCACTCCCGCCACCGCACCACCAGTTCACGAATCATTTCGACGATCACTGCTCTCTCCCATTCAAGATCGTTCTCGTTCCACGCAATCGATCAAGCTCACGGAGTTACACCGCTGATGTCTCGCTCGGACAGCATCCACGACCGTCCACAGGCAACCTTGCAACTGTCAAGGTTCACGGGGTGCTGGTGCTTACGTTCAGCTCGTGAGAGTCGTCGCGCTATCCGATGTCGCCGAGATGCTCGGCGGCGTATCGCGCACCCGCGCCACCGAGATCACCAACCGGGCGAGCTTCCCGGCGCCGGTCGCGCTCGTCGCCTCCGGCCGGATGCGGATCTGGGACCGCGACGAGGTCGCCGAGTGGATCCGCACCCACCGCTCGACCCAACAAGAAGACTGATGCCCATTCACCTTCGCGCTTCCTCGTACGGTGGCGTCCGTTTACCAACACCCGCAACAGGACCGGAGTCCGCAAGGACAAACCGATACTCACGGCCGCTGGCACAAGACGCGATAGCGGGGACGTCCGCCGAATACCATCTGCTGTCCGCAGACACCGGATCCGCGGGAGCAGGCGTTAGCCTGGGACCATGAGCGACTATCTACAGGTGTCGACCGCAGTCGAGACACGTGATGCCGCAGTAGCCCTCGCCCGATCGGCGGTACATGCTCGCCTGGCTGGTAACGCCCAGGTGGTTGGCCCCGCGATCAGCGTCTTCTGGCATCTCGGCGTCCAGGGCGAGGGTGAAGAGTGGCAGGTGCTACTCAACACGACGGCCGCCCGGTACGAAGCCTTGGAGCGCCACCTACTCGCGCACCATCCCTGGCAGAACCCGCAGATCACCGCTACGGCAATCGTGGCAGGATCGGCAGCATGTCTGGAGTGGCTTCGATCGTCGACGGACGAAGCCACACCAGGCAGTTGACATTGAAGCTGCCCTGGCCGGGCGACGCTACCGGCTCATCTCCGCCGCTTGGCCATGTAGGTCGACGACACATGGGAGTGCCGCGTAAGGCTCCAGCCTCGACATGAATGAGTCGATTCGCTGAGCTGGGCGGATCGACCCGACTCCCGCCGCCAACCGCATTGCCTTGCCCGCCACGGAGCACGCCTGTTCCACCTCGTTGGCGTCGAGGTAGGCGTCAGCGAGCCAGGTCAGATAGAGCGCCTTGTCACGGGCATGCGTGTCGCTGTACAGCGCCAGGACGTGCTCCAGCACCGATATCGCGCGCATCGGCCGGTGCAGCACCGACCAGCAGCGGCCAGTCATGATGTCGACCTCGACGTCGTCCACCCAGTAGACCCAATCTGGCTCAGCTCGGTCACCGGCGGCGCTCAGCCACCGTGCGCCTGTATCGAGCTGCCGTTCCGCTTCTGCTGCCTGTCCCTGAAGGGCGTGAGTCCAGGCCCGGCGGCAGTGCAGAAGGGTCAGGACCCTGGGAGTTGCGCCCTCTTTCGCTGTCTCGCACGCCGCGATAGCCAGATTCAAGCCTGACCGGCCGAGCGCGATCGCCTGGTAGGCAAGAAACGCTTGCGCGTTGCCGGCAAGCGCCGGGCTGTCCGCCTCCTGAGCAGCGGTCAGACTCGCCTGGTACAGCCGCTCCGCGTCGCCGTGACGGCCCGCGTCGAAGGCGGCCCAGCCAGCCAACTGCGCCTGCTCGGCGAGCACCGCCAACAACCGTCGATGGGTATCCTCGGCGTAACGTCCGTCCCGGATGAGCCGGTCCGTTGAATCGAGCTCAGCGGCGTACATCTGGTAGGTATCCGCTCCGCCGAGGAAGTCGTCCAGACGACGCAACCGCGCGGTACGCTCCACCAATTTGTTCGGAAGGTCTACACCGATCTGGCGGCCGTGACCCAGATAGGTATGCGGAAGCGCGGCAGCGAGACCGGCTCCAGCTACGAACTGGCGGCGGCTGAGAGCCCTTTGTGTGTCAGCTAGTGCTGACAATTCACCGCCGGCTCGGAGCGCAGAGTCGAGACGCTGGGCGGCCTGCGCCGTTGGGCGCTTGGAGCCGTTTTCCAGCTCATGCAGATAGGATTTGCTGTAGAAGGTCGCCCTAGCCAGCTGACGCAGCGACATATCGCGCTCAATCCGCAGTTGACCCAGTCGACGGGAGAAGCTTGAACCTTCTGACTCTGCCATCTCGACCATCCCTGATCGCCGGAAGATCGGCGCCGCGTCAGCGATGCTTCGACGCTCGCCGCTGACAACCGTACCGCACAGTGATGATCACATTGTTGCCGCCGGATGTGACCGACGCTCTCGTCTCCGCAGCGGCGCAGGAACGAGTGATCGTTTACCGCGTCGCGTCCGAGGCGACGGCGTCGATCATGCCCCCGATGCGGGCATATGCAATCCGTCAAGGATGCTCAGGAACCCGCACCCAGCAGGTCAGCCAGCGCGGCCAGCTCCTGGCTTACCGGCCGACGGCGGCGGGTCAGGATCGTGGTGACGATGTCCCGGGCGTACCGCTGATGCCGCAACCACGTGGGCGACATCGCACGGAGCCCGGAGAGGATGCGCGTCGCTTCGGCCAGGTCGCCGCGTTCGGTGTTGGCCCAGGCCCGGTCGAGCTGGTGACGATTCCGGTTGTCCGACGTGGCCCGGCCGCTCCCCGGCGGTACGCGTTCCGCCAACGCGAGCGCCGTGACCGGGTCGCCCGCCACGACCGACATCTCTACCCGCTTCATCTCCACGGTCACCGGACAGAAGGCACCCATGGTCACCGGCATGCGGAGAGCCACGTCTGCTGGTAGCTGCTCGCCGATCCGGACCGCCGCCGCACCGGCGGCGTCGAGCATTCCGCCGGCGTCGTCGGCGCGACCATCGCGGATCGCGGCAGCCGACCCGCGCAACATGAGCCAGCCCCAGACCGCCAGCCGAGTCGGCTCCGTACGGGAGAAGCGTGGCTCGATCGCGTCCGCCGTGGCGAGGGCCAACCGCTCGGCCTCGTCGAACCGGCCCTGCCGGAGCAACAGCCAACACATCGTGGTGACGACTGACGCGGCGACCAGTTCGTCTCCGGACTCGTCCGCGACGTCGAGCGCGCGATTCAGCGCATGGTAGGCAAGATCGAAGCGCCGGAGCTGGATCAACGCCGTCCCGGCGATCTGGTACGCCTGAGCGAGCTGCCCCGCGCCAGCGACCCGCTGATCACCGCCACTCGCGTCGAGAAGGCTACGGGCTTTGCCGATCAGCACCGGCAACAGGGCGAGCGCGCTGGCGTAATCGTCGCCATGGAGGTCTATTCACAGGCGATCCTGTAGAAGTGCAGCCCGATGACACAGGAGATCGTTTCC